>JABFXC010000070.1 GCA_013361935.1 Gemmatimonadaceae bacterium | reverse complement strand
GCGATGATCGCGACCGCGGAGCTGGAGATCGCGTCGATCGCCGCCGGGGGAGACGGGGTCGGGCGGACGGAGGGGCAGGTGGTGTTCGTGCCGCGCGCGGCGCCGGGCGACGTCGTGCGGGTGGCGCTGGAGGCGAAGGGCCGCTTCGCGCGCGGCGAGATCACGGAGCTGCTGCGCGCCGCGCCGGCCCGCGTCGACCCGCCCTGCCCGCACTACACCGCTGACCGCTGCGGCGGCTGTCAGCTCCAGCACATGTCGTACGACGCCCAGCTCGCGGCGAAGGAGCGGATCATCGTCGACACGCTCGCCCGCATCGGCAAGCGCGAGGTCGCGGTACGCGAGGTGCGTCCGAGCGCACAGCCCTGGCGCTACCGGCGCAAGCTGACCCTCGCGCTTCGCTGGGCGCGGGGCCGTGGATGGATCGCCGGTCTCCATCCCTACGACGATCCCGGGGCGGTCTTCGCGTTAGGCGACTGCCCGATCACCGACGAGCGCGTCGTCGCGGTCTGGCGGGCGATCATGCGCCATGCGAAGCTGCTGCCGCGGGTGCCCGCGCTCCGCGGCGCGGTGCGGCTGCTCGACCATGGCGCGTCGTTCGTGCTCGAGGGCGGACGACAGTGGCGCGAGGCGGAGGCGCTGCTCGCCGGCGTTCCCGAGCTCCGCGCGATCTGGTGGGCGCCGGAGGGGGGACGCCCGCGGCTGGTCGCGCGACGCGACGAGGCCGCGACCGCCGGCGCGAGCTTCGTGCAGGTGAACGTCGCGGTCGGCGGCGCGCTGCACGACCATGTCGTCGAGCGCGTGCTCTCCTACGCGCCGCGCGTCGTGGTCGACGCGTACGCGGGCACGGGCGACACGGCGGTACGCTTCGCCGCCGCCGGGGCGCGGGTGACGGCGATCGAGCTCGATCGCGAGGCGGCGGCGCTGGCGGCCTCGCGGCTCGCAGCCCCGTCGACGGTGGTCGTCGGGAAGGTCGAGGAGCATCTCGCGGCCACGCTCCCCGCGGACGTCGTGGTGATCAACCCCCCGCGCACCGGCGTGGACCCGAGGGTGACCGACGCGCTCGAGCGGGCGCGCCCCGCGCCGCGCGCGGTGATCTACGTGAGCTGCGATCCCGCCACTCTCGCGCGCGACCTCGCGCGGATGCCGGGCTACCGCGTCCGCGACGCGATCGCCTTCGACATGTTTCCCCAGACCGCGCACGTCGAGACGGTGTGCGAGCTCGTTCCCGAGGCGGCATGAGATACGTGGTCAGCGTGAACGGCGAGCGGCATGAGATCTCGCTCGACGGCGGCGCCGTGGAGCTGGACGGCGCGCGAATCGCCGCGGGTGCCGAGGAGCTCGCGGGGACGCCCGTACGCCTCGTGACGATCGGCGACGAGGTGCATCGCGTCGTCGTGCGGCGCGGCGACGCCCGCGGCCGGTATACGCTCTGGCTCGACGGGTTCCGCTACGAGGTGGAGGCGCTCGACGAGCGCACGCACGCGATCCGCGCGCTTTCCGGCGCCGCCTCGGCGGCCACAGGCCCCGCTCCCCTCAAGGCGCCGATGCCGGGGCTCGTCGTGCGCGTGAACGTCGCGGTCGGCGACGAGGTCGCGGCGGGGCAGGGGCTCGTCGCGATCGAGGCGATGAAGATGGAGAACGAGCTGCGCGCGGCGGCCGCGGGGCGCGTGAAGGCGGTGCGAGTCGCGGTCGGCGAAGCGGTGGAGAAGGGGCAGCTGCTCGTCGAGATGGAGTGACGGCGGCTCAGCGGCCCCCGGTGGTGGCGCCCCGCGCGACCTCTCCGGCGAAGGTGCTGAGCGCCCAGTGTCCGCGGCCCCCGGCGAGGGGGAGCGACATCACGAGGTTGTTGTCGCGCGCGCGCGGGTTCAGGTCGACGAGGATCGTGTCGCCGTCGATGCGCCAGCCGGCGGTGCTGTCCGCGGCGGTCGCCCCGCGAAGCCGCTCGGGGAGCTCGCCGGCGAACCGCGCGCTTCCCATCGCGCCCTGGCATTCGGCGGTCCCCGCCGTGGGGCCCGTCGGCGCGGGCGGGGAGAAGGTGAGGCGCAGCACGAAGTGCTTCCCCTGGAGCTCGGCGAGCGCTGCACCTCCGAAGGGGAGAATCGTGTCGACGACGGCTTCCACCCGATGGGTCGCGGTCCTGCCCTCGCACAGTCCGGTGAGGGTCTGGTCGCCGTGCGTACCGCACGACGCGGCGATGGAGGCGAGCGCGGCGGCGAAGGCGAGAGCGGCGATGGAGGCACGAGCCAGCCGCGCGAAGGGGGTGCGAGTGCGCATGCTGCAACGCTCGCGAGCCCGACGCGGCGACGCAAGCCCGTCCGTTGACAACGGCTAACTCCTTTCGTAGCTTACTTGTCTGTCGAAAATCTCCTGGAGCCTTCGACGCGCCGACCCTGGTGCGCTCCGGCTCCAAGCCGAATTCTCTGGACCTGTCATGAAGACTTTCACCGCCACCCCGACCGACATCCAGCACGACTGGTATGTGGTCGATGCCGAGGGCATGGTGCTCGGCCGCCTGGCGTCGCAGATCGCCAAGATCATCCGCGGCAAGCACAAGCCGACGTTCACGCCGCACATGGACACGGGCGACAACGTCATCGTCATCAACGCCTCCAAGGTCGCGGTGACGGGAAAGAAGGCGGAGCAGAAGCAGTACTTCCGCCACACGGGCTACATGGGCCATGAGCGCTTCACGCCGTTCGCGGAAGTGATCGCCAAGCACCCGGAGCGCGTGATCGAGAAGGCGGTGTACGGGATGCTCCCGAAGAACGCGCTCGGCCGGCAGAAGCTGCGGCTCAAGCTCCGCGTCTACCCCGGCGCCGAGCATCCGCACAAGGCCCAGCAGCCGAAGACCCTGAACCTCAAGCAGAGCGAGACGAAGTAATGGCGGACAGCCAGATCCACAGCGTCGGTCGCCGCAAGGAAGCGGTCTGCCGCGTGTACCTCAAGGCGGGCAGCGGCAAGTGGGACGTGAACGGCCGGACGCTCGGTGACTATTTCCCGCGCCCCTCGCTCGTCTCGGCCATCCAGCAGCCCTTCACGGCGACCGATCTCCTCGGCCGCTACGACGTCAAGGCGAACCTCGAGGGTGGAGGCGTCACCGGCCAGGCCGGCGCGCTCCGTCTCGCCGTCGCCCGCGCGCTCGTCAAGATCGACGAAGGTCACCGGCGCAAGCTGCGCGACCTCGGGCTCCTGACGCGCGATGCGCGCGCCGTGGAGCGCAAGAAGCCGGGCCGTCCGAAGGCTCGCAAGCGCTTCCAGTTCAGCAAGCGCTAGGCAGGACGCAGTACGGCGCGCGCGACGACCGCGCGCGCCGATCTCACACGCGGTTCCAGTCGTCGTCGGGTGCCGGATTCGTTCCGGTCGGCGATGGCAGCGACGAGCCGCGGACGACACGAACCGATCAGGAGCAGTTCGCATGGCCGGCATCACCCTCGAGCAGTTGCTCGCCGCAGGTGTCCATTTCGGACACCAGACCCGCCGCTGGAACCCGAAGATGCGCCAGTTCATCTTCGCGGAGCGGAACGGGATCCACATCATCGATCTCCAGAAGACGCTCCGGCAGGTGGAGCTCGCGCAGAAGCTCGTGCGCGAGGTCATCCTGCGCGGCGAGAACGTCCTCTTCGTCTGCACCAAGCGCCAGCTCGCCGGCCTCGTCCGGCAGGAAGCGGAGCGCTGCGGCGCGATGTACGTCACCGAGCGCTGGCTCGGCGGCATGCTCACCAACTTCAACACCGTGAAGAAGCAGCTCCGCCGTCTCAAGGAGCTTCAGGCCGGTGCGGAAGAGGGTGGTGAGTTCTCGAACTACACGAAGAAGGAGCAGCTGATGATGTCCCGCGAGCGCGACAAGCTCGCGAAGTACTTCAGCGGCATCAGCAACATGACCCGGCTCCCGGGGCTCATCTTCGTCGTCGATTCGAAGAAGGAGCGCATCGCGGTCAGCGAGGCGAACAAGCTCGGCATCCCGATGGTCGCCGTGGTCGACACGAACGCGGACCCCGACCTCATCACCGTCCCGATCGCCGGCAACGACGACGCGATCCGCTCGGTCGAGCTGATCACGAAGACGATCGCCGACACGATCGAAGAGGCCCGCCGCGAGGCGCCGGCGCGCGCCGCGGTCGAAGAGGGCGAGGAGAGCACCTACAGCAGCGATCGCGGGATGGAAGCCGCCGCGGGTGACGACGAGCGGAAGCGCCGTCGCCGTCCGCGCCGCCGCCGGGCGAAGCCCGAGGCGATCGCCGCGATGCGCAAGGGTGGCGCCGAGGGTGAAGCCGCCGAGGGCGGCGAGGGCGCCGAGGGTGGCGACGAGGGCGAGGAAGCGGGCGCGTAAGCCCTGCCGTCGCACGCCACTTGATGTAGAATCCATACGCCGCCGGCCGTTCGGTCGGCGGCGTTTCCACGACACAGCGGTTCACGCAGGGATCACGAGATGACCACGACGACGACGTTCACGGCGAAGGACGTGCAGGAGCTCCGCCAGCGCACCGGCGCCGGGATGATGGAGTGCAAGAAGGCCCTCGAGGAGACGAAGGGGAACATGGACTCGGCCATCGAGCTCCTTCGCAAGAAGGGGATCGCGAAGGCCGAGAAGCGCGCGGGCCGCGCGGCGAGCGAAGGGAAGATCGTCGCCCGCGTCAGCCCGGATGGGAAGACGGGCGTTCTCGTGGAGGTCAACTCGGAGACGGATTTCGTCGCGCGCAACGAGGGCTTCGGCAAGCTGGTCGACCAGATCGCCGACGCGCTCCTCCAGGCGGGCGACATCAACGAAGTCGTCGCGAACGCGGAAGGCTCGGCGCTTCTCTCCAGGAAGCTCGGCAGCTCGACGGTCGAGGGCGCGCTCAAGGAGCTCTCGGGCACGATCGGCGAGAACCTCGTCGTCCGCCGCTACGCGCGCTTCACCACCGACGGCGCGCTCGGCACCTACGTCCACCACAACGGTAAGGTCGCGGCGATGGTCGACGTGACCGGTGGGAGCGGCGAGGCCATCCAGCAGCTGGCGCGCACGGTGGCCGAGCACGTCGCGGCGGGCGTGCCGACGGTTCCGGCGGCGGTGAACCGCGAGGAGGTCCCGCATGATCTCGTCGACCGCGAGCGCCGCATCTTCACCGAGCAGGCCGCGGCGAGCGGGAAGCCGGCGAACATCGTCGAGAAGATGGTCGGCGGCCGCATCGAGAAGTACTACAAGGAGGTCACGCTGGTGGACCAGCCGTGGATCCGCGACGACTCGAAGTCGATTCGGGACATCGTGAGCGCCGCGGGGAGCGGACTGAAGATCCGCCGCTTCGCCCGCTTCCAGATGGGCCAGGAGTAGAAACGCCGGTGCCCGACGTCCACTACAAGCGGATCCTCCTGAAGCTCTCCGGCGAGGCCCTCGCCGGAGAGAAGGGATTCGGCTTCGACTTCGACGTGCTGAACCGGCTCGCCGGTGAAGTGAAGCAGGTGGTCGATCAGGGAGTGAGCGTCGGGCTGGTGGTGGGTGGCGGAAACATCGTCCGCGGCGGCCAGTTGGCGAAGATCGGTATGGACCGGGTGGGCGCCGACTACATGGGCATGCTCGGCACGGTCATCAACGCGCTGGCCATGCAGGACGTGCTGGAGCGGACGGGCGTCGACACGCGGGTGATGACGGCGATCCGCATGGAGGAGCTCGCGGAGCCGTACATCCGGCGGCGCGCCCTCCGCCATTTCGAGAAGGGTCGGACGGTGATCTTTGCCGCCGGGACCGGGAATCCGTACTTTTCGACGGACACCGCCGCGGTGCTGCGCGCGATCCAGATGAAGGCCGACGTCATCATCAAGGCGACGAGCGTGGACGGCGTGTACTCCGCGGACCCGAAGAAGGACCCGTCGGCGAAGTTCTTCACCGAGATGAGCTACCGGGACGTGATCGTCGACCAGCTGGGCGTGATGGACCAGACGGCGATCACCCTCTGCAGCGAGAACAAGCTTCCGCTGATCGTGCTGAACATCCACCGCCAGGGCGCCGTCGCGGCCGCGACTCGCGGCGAGCGCGTGGGCACACTCGTCAGATGAGCGCACTCACACCGATTCTGAATTCGGCGCGGCAGCAGATGGACCGCGCGATCGACAACACGCGCAAGGAGTTCTCGGGCGTCCGCTCGGGCAAGGCATCGCCGACGATGCTCGACACCGTGCGCGTCGAGATGTACGGCCAGCAGATGCCGCTCAACCAGGTCGCCAGCGTGTCGGCGCCGGAGCCGCGGATGCTGATCGTGACTCCCTTCGACAAGGGGCAGATCAAGGCGGTGGAGAAGGCGATCCGCGAGTCCGACCTCGGCCTCGATCCCGCGGTGCAGGGGAACATCGTCCGGGTTCCGCTTCCGTCGATGAACGAGCAGCGGCGCAAGGATCTCGTGAAGATCGTCCACAAGTACGCCGAGGAAGGGCGGGTCGCGGTGCGCCACGCGCGCACCGAGGCGCGCGACCGAGTGAAGAAGACCGACGGCGTGCCCGAGGACGACAAGAAGCACTTCGAGAAGGACATCCAGAAGGTGCACGACGACGCGATCAAGAAGATCGACGAGCTGATCAAGGCGAAGGAAGCCGAGATCATGGAGGTCTGAGCCCGCGAGGGCCGACGCAGGTGATGACCGCCGCCGACCTGCTCGCGCGCATCCGGCTCAACGGAGCCGTACCGCGTCACGTCGCCATCATCATGGATGGCAACGGGCGCTGGGCGCGCGAGCGTCTCATGCCACGGCCGATGGGCCATCGCAGCGGGATGAAAGCGGTCCGCGAGGTCGTCGAGGGCTCGATCGAAGCGGGAGTCGAGGTGCTGTCGCTCTTCGCGTTCTCCCAGGAGAACTGGCAGCGCCCGATCACCGAAGTCTCGGCGCTGATGTCGCTCCTCGAGGAATACATCGCGCGCGAAGCGAACGAGCTGGCGGCGCGCGGGGTGCGCGTGGTGGTCCTCGGCGAGCTCGATCGGCTGACGCCGCCGGCGCGGGCCGCGGTGGACCGCGTGATGGCGCAGACGGCGTGCAACGATCGGTTGACGCTGAACCTGTTCATCTCGTACGGCAGCCGCGCCGAGATCCTGCGCGCGACGCGATCGATCGCCGCCGACGTCGCGGCGGGGCGACTCTCTCCCGGAGAGATCACCGAGGCGGATATCGAGAAGCGGCTCTTCACCGCGGGCTGCCCGGATCCCGATCTGCTGATCAGGACGTCGGGGGAGCAGCGGATCTCGAACTTCCTGCTCTGGCAGGTCGCGTACGCCGAGCTTTACATCTCGCCGGTGCTCTGGCCCGACTTCGGGCGGCGCGAGCTGTACGAGGCGATCGTCGCCTATCAGAGTCGCGAGCGTCGCTTCGGCAAGGTCTCGGCATAGCGTGTCCGAGCTGACGCGCCGCGTCCTCTTCTCGGTGGTCGCGATCCCGATCGCCCTCGCGGCGATCTGGTTCGGCGACTGGGCGCTGGCCGCGCTGCTGGCGATCGCCGCCGCGCTGGCCGCCGCGGAGTATTTCCGCATCGCGCGCGAGGCCGGCCATCAGCCCTTCGTCATGGCCGGTGCCGCGCTCGCCGGACTCGTCCCGATCGTGATGCACGGGCGCCGACTCGGCGTGTTCGGGAGCGACCTCGTCACGCTCGCGGTGGTCCTGTCGCTCGCGATCTTCGCCGCGGCGATCTGGAAGCGGTGGCCGGACGGGCGGCCCATCGGCGCGGCGGCGACGACGGTGTTCGGGATCGTCTACACCGGCGGGACGCTCGCCTACGGCTACTCGCTGCGCTATCACCCCTACGCCGTCGGGGCCGTGGCCGGCTCGGCGATGGTCGCGCTGCCCCTCATCCTCACCTGGACGAGCGACATCGGCGCCTACTTCGTCGGCCGCGCGTTAGGCAGGCGGAAGCTGATCCCCGCGGTGAGCCCGGGAAAGACCGTGGCCGGCGCGGTCGGCGCGCTCGTGCTCTGCATGCTCGTCGCCTGGGCGTATCAGCGCTGGGTGCTGGTGCCGCGGGCGACGCTGGCGCTGCGGCCCCTGGTGCCGGCGCTTGGCGCGTCGGGGGCGCTGCTCTTCGGCGCGCTGATCAGCGTTGTCGCGCAGGTCGGCGACCTCGCCGAGTCCCTCATCAAGCGCGAGAGCGGGGTGAAGGACAGCTCGCACCTGATCCCCGGACACGGCGGCGTGCTCGATCGGCTCGACAGTCTGTTCTTCGTGCTTCCCACCGCCTACCTCCTCTTCGACTGGCTGCTGATTCCGGCGCTGCGATGAGCACGCGGGGAGTCGCCATCCTCGGAAGCACGGGATCGATCGGGACGACGGCGCTGCGCGTGCTCGCGCGCCAGCGCGAGCGCTTCCACGTCGCCGCGCTGACCGCCTTCGCGAACGCCGCGCTGCTCGAGGAGCAGGCCGCGCAGACCCGCGCGCCGTACGTCGGCCTGGTGAGCCCGGAGGGGGGCGTCGGGAGCTGGGCGCGGGGGGCGAGCTGCCTCGTGGAGGCGTCCACGCGCGACGACGTCGACATCGTCCTCAACGCGGTCGTCGGCTCGGCCGGTCTGGACGCGACGCTGGCCGCGCTCGGCGCGGGGAAGCGCGTCGCGCTGGCGAACAAGGAGACGCTCGTGATGGGCGGAGAGCTCGTCGCGCGCGCCGCGCGGGCGGGCGGGGGGGAGCTGGTGCCGGTGGACAGCGAGCACAGCGCGATCCTGCAGTGTCTCGCCGGCCGGTCGGGGGGCGATGTTCGCCGGCTGGTGATCACCGCGTCCGGGGGGCCGTTCCGGGACTGGAGCCGGGAGCGGATCGAGCGGGCGACCGTCGACGACGCGCTCCAGCATCCCACTTGGCGCATGGGCCGGAAGATCACGATCGACAGCGCGACGCTCGCCAACAAGGCGCTGGAGGTCATCGAGGCACACTATCTGTTCGGGGTGCCCTACGAGCGCATCGAGGTCGTCGTGCATCCGCAGAGCGTAGTGCATTCCTTCGTCGAGTTCGTGGATGGCAGCGTGATCGCCCAGATGGGTGTGCCGAGCATGGAGCTGCCGGTGCTGTACGCGTTGACGCATCCGGAACGCGTTCACGACGCCGGGGTACCGCCGTACGATCCGACGGAGCTGTCTCCGCTCACCTTCGAGCGGGTGCGGTGGGAGGATTTCCCGGCGCTGCAGCTCGGGGTGGAGGCGGGGCGGCGGGGCGGGGCGCAGCCGGCGGTGTACAACGCCGCGAACGAGCAGGCCGTCGCGTCGTTCCTCGACGGGCGAATCCCGTTCGGGGGGATCTCGCGGGCGATCGCGAGCGCGCTGGAGGCGCTGCGCGGTGCACCCGGAGACACGCTCGACGCGCTGCGCGCGGCGGACCAGGCCGCGCGCGCACACGTGAAGGAGATCGCTGGATGCTGACGAAGCTGCCCTGGCTGGGCCCCCTCATCGTCTTCGGGCTCGTGGTGTTCGTGCACGAGCTCGGACATTTCCTCGCCGCGAAGACGTTCCGCGTCTACGCGCCGCGCTTCTCGATCGGCTTCGGGCCGGCGCTCTTCCGCAAGCGGTGGGGGGAAACCGAGTACGTGCTCGCCAGCCTGCCGTTAGGCGGCTACGTGCGCATGGCGTCGAGGGAGGACGAGACCGCGTCGTCGCTCGAGGGCGGGAACGAGAGCGAGAGCCTGTCCGCCGACGATCCGCGCTACGATCCGGCGGCGCTGATGCCCTTCGGGCCGCACCCGGTTCCCGCGGACAGGACCTTCGAGTCGAAGCCGCTCTGGCAGCGGCTGATCATCATGATCGCCGGGGTGACGATGAACGTCGTCCTCGCGCTGGTGATCATGACCGGACTGGCGAAGTCGTCGGGGAAGTCGACGCTGCAGACGCGCGTGGTCGGCCGCTTCGATCCCCCGGCGTGGGCATCGCCCGGGCCGGTCGCGATCGCGTCCGGCGACACCGTCCTCGCGGTCGGCGGGAAGGCGGTCGCGAACTGGAACGAGCTCGAGATGGCGCTGTTCACCGCGAATGACACCGTCGTCACGATTCGCACGCAGCGCGGCGAGTACCCGCTCACCGTCGGTCCGGCGAAAAGCGAGCGCCGGGCGCAGCTCGTGTCGAGCTTCGTCCCCTGGTACCCGCCGGTGATCGGGTCGGTGGTGCCGAACCGGCCGGCGGCGCGCGCCGGCATCGAGGGTGGCGACACGCTCGTGCGCATCGACTCGACGCCGATCCGCACGTACGCGGACATGATGGGGATCGTCTCCGCCGCGCCGGGCAAGCCGCTCGAGATCGAGATCCGGCGCGGGTCGGCGATGCGCACGGTGCGGGTGGTCCCGGACTCGGAGCGGCTCAGCCCACGGGACAGCGCGCCGCGCTACGCGGGGCGGATCGGCGTCTCGAACGCGGACGTCGCGCTGCACGAGCCGCTCGGCGTCGGCGACGCGATCCGCGCCGGGTGGGGGATGACCTGGGGAAGCGTCGGGATGATCATCGACTTCCTCGGCAACCTGCTCACCGGACAGGCTTCGGTGCGCGACATGGGCGGGCCGATCGCGATCACCCAGGCATCGGTTGCCGCGGCGAAGAGCGGGATGAGCGAGTTCCTCCGCCTGCTCGCGTTCATCAGCATCAATCTCGCGGTCATGAATCTCCTCCCCATCCCGATACTCGATGGCGGGCAGATCGTCATGAACGTGGCGGAGTCGGTGAAGGGGCGGCCGTTCAGCATCCGGACGCGGGAGAACTTCGCGCGCGTCGGGCTGCTGGCGATCGCTCTGCTCTTCGTGGTGGTGATGTTCAACGACATCCGGCGAATAGCCGGGACGGCGATGGACTTCCTGAGTCGAGCCTTCTGATGCGTAATCGTATCCTGCTGGTCCTGGCGCTGCTCGCCGGCGCGCTGCTCGCGCCGGGCAGCGCGCGCGCGCAGGACAGCGCGGTCCGCTTCGAGATCCGGAGCGTGGGCGACAGCACCTTCACCTTCGACGCGAGCCGCACGCCGTGGGTCGCGCGCGGCCAGAAGGGGATCGCCGTCGATCCGCGGCGCCGCGACGGGCTCGTGGCGCGCTTCGTCGTCCTCGGCGTCGACGGCGGCCTGGCGAACGCGCTCATCGTCGGCCAGGCGCAGAAGCTGACCACGGATCACGTGGTGCTCCTCCGGCCGCCGCAGGAGCACTGGTACTCCAGCGGGAAGTTCTGGGCGGGAGCGTTAGGCGGCGTGATCGTCGGCTTCTTCGTCGGACACGCTACGTAGCGGCCTCCGGGGGTCGGGGGTGGG
>JABFXC010000076.1 GCA_013361935.1 Gemmatimonadaceae bacterium | reverse complement strand
TGCGATAGAGGATCGCGTCGTCGCGGAGCTGCAGCGCGCGTCCGGCGCCGCGGCGGGCGAGAATCTCCTCGACGACGTAGTCCGCCTCGTCGCGATCGTCGAGCGCGCCGGCGACGGTGACCGTCTCGCCTTCGCCGCGCGTCGGACGGAGCGTCTTGCCGCGGCGCTCGGTGTTCGCGGAGATCACCGCGTTCGCGACGCGGAGGATCCCCGGCGTCGAGCGGTAGTTCTCCTCGAGGCGGACGACCTTCGCGCTCGGAAAATCCTTCTCGAAGTCGAGGATGTTCCGGATGTCCGCGCCGCGCCAGCCATAGATCGACTGGTCGTCGTCGCCGACGACGCAGACGTTCTGATGCTCGCTGCCGAGCAGCTTCACGAACTGATACTGCGCGTGGTTGGTGTCCTGATACTCGTCGACGAGGATGAACTGGAAGCGCGCACGGAGCTCGGCATGATAGCCGGGGTTCTCGCGGAGCATGCGCACGGGCAGCACCAGCAGATCGTCGAAGTCGACGGCGTTCGCGTTGCGGTACGCCGCTTCGAGGTCGTCGTAGACGAGCGCGACGGCCTTCGTGAACTGGTCGCTCGCGAGGCGCGCGTACTCGGCGGGCATGACGAGCGCGTTCTTCGCGCTGGAGATGGCGCCGTGGATCGCTTTCGGCGTGTACTGCTTGGGCGAGATGGAGCGGCGCTCCATGACGCGCTTCACCACGGCGAGCTGGTCGTCCTCGTCGTAGATGGTGAAGGCGCGGTCGCGGCCGACGAGATGCGGCGAGGCGCGAAGGAGGCGCGCGCCGATCGCGTGAAAGGTGCCGATCCACATACCGGCGGGTGCTTCGCCGAGCAGCCGCTGGACGCGTTCGCGCATCTCCCCCGCGGCCTTGTTGGTGAAGGTCACCGCGAGAATGTGGCGCGGGTCGACGCCCTGATGCCCGACGAGGCGCGCGATGCGCGAAGTGAGCACCCGTGTCTTCCCGGAACCGGCGCCGGCGAGGACGAGCAGCGGACCTTCGAAGTGGAGCACGGCCTCGCGCTGCGAGGGATTGAGGCCGGAGAGGAGAGCGTCGTCGGCGAGCGTGTGCATCAACGAAAGATAATCTCGAACGTCGCCCCCCGGTCCACCGGAATCGCGCGCAGCGTACCGCCATGCCATTCCTGGACGATCCGTCGCGCGAGGGGAAGACCGATCCCCCACCCGCCCTTCTTGGTGCTGTAGCCGGCCTCGAAGATCTGTCCCCGCAGCTCGCGGGGGATGCCGGGACCGTCGTCGCTGACCCTCACCCGCACACCTTCCGGCCGCTTCTCCACGGAGAGGGACACCGCTCCCCCGCGGCCGCCGAGGGCATCGATCGCGTTCTTCACGAGCGCTTCCAGCGCCCACTCGAGAAGGACGGGGTCGCCCGCGACAAGCACGGGGGCCGCGGGGACGTCGCTGCGGATGGAGACCGCCTTCGCCAGGGTGGGGACGCGGGCGCGGAAGTAGTCGGCCAGCTTGACGACCAGCGCGCCGACATCGACCGGCTCGCGCCGCGGCGGCCGTCCGATGCGCTCGAAGCGGTGCGCCACGCGCTCCAGGCGCTCGAGGTCGGCGCGCATGAGCACCGCCGTCTCGCGCGCCCCGTCGCCGACGTCGCGCTCCTCGAGGAGCTCGAGCCAGCCGCGAAGGCTGGAGAGGGGCGTTCCCAGCTGGTGCGCCGACTCGCGCGCCATTCCGGCAAAGACGCGCTCGCGCTCGGCGCGGTCGCGCACGCGGAGCGCGAACACGCCCGCGCCGAGCAGCAGCAGGAGCACCCCGCCCTGCAGCACGGGGACGAGGCGCAGCCCGCGCACGAGCGGCGTGTTGCCGAAGTGCACCATCCCGACACCGCGGACGACGACGGGATCGTTCATCGCGTCGAGCACGGGCACGTAGCGGCGGACCCGCGGATCGTTAGGCTCGGCGGCGAAGGGCAGGTTCGCGGCGGCGGTGGGCGTGCCGTCCATCGTCGTGACGATCAGCGGCACGCCGGCCTGACGGATCTCGTCGGCGAGCGCGAGCAGCGCGGCGATCCCGTTGGTGTCGCCGGGTGAGTTCAGCCCGCGGTAGACGTGGGCGTACATCCGCGCGGAGCGCTTCGCCTCGCGCCGGAGCTCACCGACGACCTTCTGCGTGTAGGTGACGTACCAGCCCACGAGCAGCGCGAGGCCGGCCACGATGAGCACGACCGGCCAGCGCCGCCGCATCGGTCAGCGGAGGACGTCGGCGCCGAGGTACGGGCGCAGCGCCTCGGGCACGCGGATGGTTCCGTCGGGCTGCTGATGGTGCTCGAGCAGACCGATGATCGTGCGCGGAAAGGCGACGCCGGAGCCGTTCAGGGTGTGCACGAAGCGCGGCTTCTCGCCCTGGGCGGGCCGATAGCGGATGTTCGCGCGCCGGGCCTGGAAGTCGAGGAAGTTCGAGCACGAGGAGACCTCGAGCCACTTTCCGATGCCCGGCGCGAACACCTCGAGGTCGTACGTCTTCGCGCTGGCGAAGCCGGTGTCGCCGCTGGCGAGCAGGAGGACGCGGTACGGCAGCTCGAGGAGCTGGAGGACGCGCTCCGCGTGACGCGTGAGCTCCTCGTGGCGCGCCGCGCTCTCCTCGGGGCGCGCGTACCATACGAGCTCCACCTTGTCGAACTCGTGGACGCGGATGAGGCCGCGGGTGTCCTTCCCGTGCGACCCCGCCTCGCGCCGGAAGCACGGGCTGTACGCGGTGAGGCCCATGGGAAGCGCGCCGCCGTCGAGGATCTCGTCGCGGTAGAGGTTCGTGACCGGCACCTCGGCCGTCGGCACGAGGAACATGTCGTCGTCGGGGAGACGGTACATGTCGTCCTCGAACTTCGGCAGCTGGCCCGTGCCCGTCATCGACGCGCGGTTGACGACGAAGGGGACCCAGGTCTCCTCGTAGCCGTGCTCGCGCGTGTGCAGATCGAGCATGAAGCTCATCAGCGCGCGAGCGAGCCGCGCGCCGTTCCTCCGCAGGACGATGAATCCGGAGCCGGCGATCTTCGCGCCGCGGGCGAGGTCGAGGATGCCTAACGTCTCACCGACCTCCCAGTGCGGCTTCACGCTCTCGGCGGCGCGCGGCGTCCCCCACGAGCGGACGACGGTGTTCGCCTCCTCACCCCCGCTCGGCACCTCGGGGAGGGTGACGTTGGGGATCTCCATGAGGATCGACTGGAGCTCGCCCTCCGATTCGCCGAGCTCGCGCTCGAGGCGCGAGATCTCCTCGCCGAGCGCGCGCCCCTGGGCGACCAGGTCGGCGACGTCGTCGCCGGCCTTCTTCCGCCGCGCGACCTCCTGGCTCGACGCGTTGCGCGCCGCCTTGCGCTCCTCCACCGCCTGGATCATCAGGCGGCGATCCCGATCGAGGGCGACCGCGCGATCGATCACCGGAGCGAGCGCGTCGAGCTTGCCGCGACGCGCCATCCCGTCGCGCAGGGCGTCGACGGAATCGCGTACCGCCTTCAGATCGTGCATGTCAGTGCTTGGGGATGATGCCCGGCACGAGCCCTCGGAAGCCGCAGTTCGGATCGGAGACCATGCGGGCGTAGATCGATCGGTCGTCCATGTGGACGCTGTCGACGATCATCTTCGCGTAGACGTCGTACGTCGAGATGTTCGAGGCGAGGCAGTTGACGTCCTTCGTGACGAAGGCGACCGTCTGCCCGACCTCGACCGTCTTGACCGAATCGTAGACGTAGCCGCGCTCCGGCGCATCCCACAGCGAGTCGTACGGGGTCGACGGGAAAGCGATGCCGAGCTGGCAGAGCGAGGTGCAGGTGACGACCCTCGTGCGCGGGATGATCACGACCTTCCCGGCCGCGTCGAGGTCGAGCGCGAAGTCGAAGAGATCCGTGACGCCCGGGACGATCTCGGAGCCGGAGAGCAGGTGGACCGCGCTATGGGCGTCGATCGGGGTGCCGGTGAGCGCGCGGAGGCGGAGCGTATCGGCGCCGACCTCGCTGAGCGCCTTCGGCGCGTACGCATCCTGACACGCGACGGCGGCCGCGACCGGAAGAATCGCGAGGAGAACGAGACGACGAAGGCTCATCTGAAGCGGAGATCACCAGGAAAGAGTGCGCGACGGCGAGCCTTAGGATACCCCGCGGCCGAAAAGAGTTCAAGCGATTGTCGCTGCTTGACTTCGACTCGCGCGATCTCTAGCTTCGCACGACCATTTCCGGAGCGAAGATGGCTACCATTCGCGACCTCGTCGGCGCGATCCGCCAGCGTGAAGGGGTCGAAGCGGCGGTCGTGCTCGGCCGCGACGGACTGTTGATCGACAGCCAGGTTCTCCCCAATTTCGACCCCGAGCACATCGCCGCACACATCCCGTCGATCATCAACGCGGCGGAGGAGCTGGCGAGCGCGGCACGGCGCGGGGAGCTGGTGACGTCCATCCTCGAGTACGAGCGCGGCTACGCCATCGTCTCCGTGCTCTCGCGCGAGGCGCTCCTGCTCGTCCTCGTCCAATCGAACGCCGACGTCGGCAAGCTGCTCTTCGAGCTGCGCCGCAACCGCCAGCACATTGCAGCACTCGTCTGAACCGGCCGGCGCCGCCGGGCACCACGTGCTCGTTGCGGACGACGAGCCGCACATCGGGCGCATCATCAAGATGAAGCTCGAACAGGGTCCCTTCCGCGTGACGCTCGTCTACGACGGGCAGGAGGCCCTCGACGTGCTGCAGCGCGACGACGACGTGGAGCTCGTTCTCCTCGACGTGATGATGCCGCGGCTCACCGGCCTCGACGTGCTCGCGAAGATGCGCGCCGACGATCGGCTCAAGGACGTCCCGTGCATCATCCTCACGGCGGCGGGACAGGAGGCGCAGCAGCGCCGCGCCCTCTCGCTCGGGGCGAGCGACTTCCTCACGAAGCCGTTCAGCCCGAAGAAGCTCTTCGCGCGCGCCGCCCAGCTGGCGGGCGTGGGCGTCGACACCGACGCGGAATGAGCCGCTGGGCCGTCGTGCTCGCCGGAGGCGTCGGCTCCCGCTTCTGGCCATTGAGCACTCCCGAGCGGCCGAAGCAGCTCCTCCCCCTCGTCGACGGATCGCCGCTGCTGCGGAATACCCTCGACCGTCTGGCGCCGCTGGTCGAGCCGCGGCGAACGCTCGTTCTCACCAACGCCGGGTTGGTCGACGCGATCGGCGCGCTCGCGCCGGAGCTGCCGCGCGAGAACATCATCGCCGAGCCGCGTCCCGCGGGGACCGCGGCGGCGCTCGCCTTCGGCGCGAGCGAGATCGAGCGGCGCGACGGCGCGAGCGCGGTCATGATCTGCGTGCACGCCGACTGGTCCGTCGGCGCTCCCGAGGAGTTCCGCCGCCGGCTCGCGCAGGCCGCCGACCTCGCCGAGAAGCACCATGCGCTGGTGACCGTCGGCATCGTCCCGACTCGCCCCGATCCGGGATTCGGCTACATCCAGCCCGGCGACGCGATCGAGGGCGACGCGCGCCGCGTCGCGCGCTTCGTCGAGAAGCCCACCCGCGAAGTCGCCGAGCGGATGGTGAAGAGCGGCTACCTGTGGAACTCGGGGATCTTCGTCTGGCGCGCGGGCGATTTTCTCGACGAGGTGCGCGCGCACACGCCGGAGGTCGCGCCGGCGCTCGACGCGGGCCCCGCGATCGGCGACTTCTTCGCGAAGGCGAAGTCGATCTCGGTCGACGTCGGAGTGCTGGAGCGGAGCGCGCGCGTCTTCGTGCTCCCGGGCGACTTCGCGTGGGACGACGTCGGGACCTGGGCGGCGCTGCGGCGGGTGCGCGCGCGCGATGATCTCGACAACGCGGCGAGCGGCGACGTCCACGCCGTGGACGCGCGCGGCAACGTCGTGCACGCCGAGGGGAACACCGTCGTGCTCTACGGCGTCTCGGACCTCGTGGTGATAACGCAGCAGGGGCTCACGGTCGTGACGACGATCGATCGCGCGGCGGATCTGAAGAGCCTCGTCGAGCAGCTGCCGCGCGAGGTGCGCGACCGGCGATGAGCGGCGTCGTCCTCTACGACGACGCGCGCGCCCGCCGCTTCGAGCCCTTCGCGCTGACGCGACCCGTCGCCGAGCTGCGCGCGGGCGCGCTCCTCGTCCGCGAGCGGTGGACGCGTGCGCTGGGCTGCGAGTCGCTCGGCTTCGTGGGCGCGAGCCAGCTCGCCGACTTCGACGAGTCCGGAGTTCCCGGGGCGCTCCGCACCATCCCGCGCGGCGCGATCCTCGCCAACGCGCGCTTCTCCCCCACCCTCGCCGCGGCGCAGCGCGAGGCGACGCGATGGGTGTCCGACGGCCGCGTGGCGGCGGTCCGGCTCACCCGCGACGTGGATGTCGAGGAGCTGGACGAGGGACGTGTCGCGCTCGAGGGGCTGCAGCACGGCGAAGGAGCGATCGCGGCGCTCGACGGCGTCTGGATCGACGAGGTCTGGCAGCTCATCGAGCATCTGCGGCCGATGCTCGGACGCGACATCCCCGTGCTCGGCGCCGATCTGCGCACCGTCGGCCGCGACGAGGCGATCATCATCGGATCGCATCCCGTGCTCGCCGCGGAGGGGGCGGTCATCGAGCCGTACGCCTGCTTCGACGTGAGCGACGGGCCGGTGCTCGTCGAGACGGGCGCGACGGTGCAGGCGTTCACGCGCGTCGTCGGGCCGTGCTTCATCGGCGAGCACTCGCTGGTGACGACGGATCGCGTCTCCGGCTGCTCGATCGGCCCGTACACCAAGGTGCACGGGGAGATGAGCGCGTCGGTCGTGCTCGGCTACGCGAACAAGGGGCACAGCGGCTTCGTCGGCCACTCGTATCTCGGACGTTGGGCCAACCTCGGCGCCGAGACGGTGACGAGCAACCTCAAGAACACGTACGGGAACGTCACGCTGTGGACGCCGGAGGGGATGCGTGACACCGGGATGCAGTTTCTGGGTACATTGTTCGGGGATCACGCGAAGACGGGGATCAACCTCGCGTTGAGCACGGGGACCGTGGTCGGCGCGGGGGCGAACGTCGTGGGGCGGATGCCGCCGAAGGTGGTGCCGCCCTTCGCGTGGGGCGAGGCGGGATCGTTCGAGACGTATCGAGTGGACAAGTTCGTGGACGTTGTGGCGCGGGTGATGGCGCGCCGCTCGGTCGCGCTCAGCGAGCGCGCCCGGAAGCAGCTCGCGGCCTCGCACGCCGCGCGGTGGAGCGCATGAGGATCTGGTCGTTAGGCAGCGGCAGCAAGGGCAACGCGCTCCTGGTGGAGTGCGGCGACACCCGCGTCCTGGTGGACGCGGGGTTTCCCGCGCGCACGCTCTCGACCAGGCTGACGGCCATCGGCGTCGCGCCGGGCTCGGTCAGCGCCTGCGTGATGACGCACGAGCACATCGACCACGTGCGCGGAGCGGCGGGGGCGGCGAAGCGCTGGGGGTGGTCGCTGCACGCCACTCCGGGTACGGCGGGCGGGTACGGCGAGCTCGCCGACGCGGGAGTCGCGCATTTCGAGGCCGGCGCGACGCTGTCCATCGGCCGGGCGGAGCTGACGACGGTGCGCACCTCGCACGACGCCAGCGACCCGATCGGGCTCGTGGTGACCGACCGGGCATCGGGCGCGCGCGCGGCGATCGTGTACGACCTGGGCGTCGTGACGGCGGAGGTGCGCGAGTCCGTGCGCGACGTCGACGTGCTCGTGATCGAGGCGAACCACGACGAGGGGATGCTGCGGGGCGGGCCGTATCCGCGCTACCTGCAGAACCGCATCGCGAGCCGGACCGGCCACCTCAGCAACCGCGCCGCGGCGGCGCTCTGCGCGGACGTCGCGCACGGCGCGCTCAACCATGTGGTACTGGCGCACCTGAGCGAGACGAACAACGACCACGGCCTGGCGACGCAGACCGTCTCGCGCGCGTTAGGCAGGACGCGCTTCACCGGCCGGGTGTCCACCGCGGCGCAGCACGGGCCGGTTGGTCCCTTCTGCGCGAAGCACAGCCGGACGACGGCGCGGGTCGAGCAGTTGACGCTTTTCTAGGGGCCAGCCGCCAGGCGGAAGGAACTCCGTCGAGGGGCACGACAACGGCGGCCCGGGGGATCACCCCCGAGCCGCCGTCGCTCACTCCTGGTACCTGGGACCCGGTACCCGGTGCCTGCCTTAGTACATCCCGCCCATGCCCGGGGCGCCACCAGCCGGCGCGGCGGGCTTGTCTTCCTTCTTCTCGACGACGATTGCTTCCGTCGTGAGGAGGAGGCCGGCGATGGACGCGGCGTTCTGGAGCGCCGTGCGCGTCACCTTGGTCGGGTCGATGACGCCCGCCTGGACGAGGTTCTCGTAGCTGTCGGTGAGGGCGTTGTAGCCGTACGCGTCGTCCTTCGACGCGCGCACCTTCTCGACGACGATGGAGCCTTCACCGCCCGCGTTCTGGACGATCATGCGGATCGGCTCCTCGATCGCCTTGCGAATGATGTCGACGCCGATCTGCTCGTCCTCGTCGAGCTTGAGGCCCTTGAGCGCGCGCTGGGCGCGGATGAGGGCGACGCCACCGCCGGGGACGATGCCTTCCTCGACGGCCGCGCGGGTCGCGTGCAGCGCGTCCTCGACGCGGGCCTTCTTCTCCTTCATCTCCGCCTCGGTCGCGGCGCCGACGTGCACGACGGCCACGCCGCCGGCGAGCTTCGCGAGACGCTCCTGGAGCTTCTCCTTGTCGTAATCCGAGGTCGACTTCTCGATCGCCGCCTGGATCTCCTTCACGCGGCCCTGGATCTTGTCGTCCTCGCCCGCGCCGTCGATGATCGTCGTGTTGTCCTTGTCGACGACGATGCGCTTGGCCCGGCCGAGATCGGTGACGACCGCGTTCTCGAGCTTGAACCCGACTTCCTCGCTGATGACCTGACCGTTGGTCAGGATCGCGATGTCCTGCAGCATCGCCTTGCGGCGATCGCCGAAGCCCGGCGCCTTGACGGCGGCGACGCGGAGCGTGCCACGGAGCTTGTTGACGACGAGCGTCGCCATCGCCTCACCCTCGATGTCCTCGGCGATGATGAGGAGGGGGCGGCCCATCTGCGCGACCTTCTCGAGGACCGGGAGCAGGTCCTTCATCGAGGAGATCTTCTTGTCGTGGATGAGGATGAGCGCGTCCTCGAGGACCGCTTCCATCTTCTCCGGGTCGGTGACGAAGTACGGCGAGACGTAGCCGCGGTCGAACTGCATGCCCTCGACCGTCTTCAGCTCCGTCTCGAGGCCCTTGGCCTCCTCGACGGTAATGACGCCGTCCTTGCCGACCTTGTCCATCGCCTCGGCGATGAGCTCACCGATCTCCTTGTCGTTGTTCGCGGAGATGGTGCCGACCTGCGCGATCTCGGTCTTCCCCTTGGTGGGGACGCTGATCTTCTTGAGCTCCTCGACGATCGCGGCGACGGCCTTGTCGATGCCGCGCTTGATGCTCATCGGGTTTGCGCCGGCGGTGACGTTCTTGAGGCCTTCGCGGAAGATCGCCTGGGCGAGGACGGTCGCGGTGGTGGTGCCGTCGCCGGCGTTGTCGCTGGTCTTGGTCGCGACTTCCTTCACCATCTGCGCGCCCATGTTCTCGAGCGGATCGGAGAGCTCGATCTCCTTGGCGACGGTGACGCCGTCCTTGGTGACGGTCGGGGCGCCGAACTTCTTGTCGATGACGACGTTCCGCCCCTTGGGGCCGAGGGTGACCTTCACCGCCTCGGCGAGCTTGTCGACACCGCGCTTGAGAGCCGCGCGCGCGTCGACGTTGAAGTGCAGTTCCTTGCTGGCCATGTGTGGAGCTCCTCTTGGAGTCTGAGATCGTGGTTCGAGGGGTCAGGCGTCAGGCGCCAGGAAAAGCGGCGCCTGGATCCTGATTCCTGGAGTCTGCAGTTCAGCCGACGACGGCGAGGACGTCGGTCTCGCGGAGGATGAGGACCTGCTCTCCGTCGATGGTGACCTCGGTGCCGCTGTACTTCCCGTAGAGCACCTTGTCGCCGACCTTGAGATCCATCGGCACGCGCTTGCCCTCCTCGTACCGGCCCGGGCCCACGGCGACGATCTCGCCCTGCTGCGGCTTCTCCTTCGCGGTGTCGGGGATGTAGAGCCCACCGCGCATCTGCTCGGCTTCCTCGAGCGCCTTCACCACGACGCGGTCGGCCAGGGGGCTGATCTTCGTAGCCGTCTTGTTGGCCATGCGTCCCTCCTCGGGATGTATAGGGTCAGTGATACAGCGATTGACGACACTTAGCACTCGCTCGCGCTGAGTGCTAACAGGGCCAAAGCTATCCGCGACCACGGGGAGGGTCAAGTGCCCCACCCGCAGATTGTCCAACCGCGTAAACAATTGTAGAGCTTTGACTTACGGACTCGGCCGCACCAGGTGCTCGTGCGCCAGCCGGATCCCCTGCAGCGTCAGCGAGGGCTCGACCCGGTCGAAGCTTCGGCACAGGGGACGGAACTGCTCCGCAAGTCCGCCGGTCGCGACGCAGATCGGTCGCGACGACCCTGGCCATTCCGCGCGGATGCGCGCGACGATCCCGTCGATCGCGTCGGCGGCGCCGAAGATCACCCCCGCGCGGATGCAGTCCTCGGTGCGCGTGCCGATCGTGCGCGCCGGCGCGACGAGATCGGTGGCCGGCAGCTTCGAGGTGCGGCGGATGAGGGTGTCCGCCGAGGTGCGCACGCCGGGCATGATCACGCCGCCGAGGAAGACGCCGGTGGCGGTGATGCAGTCGAAGGTCGTCGCCGTCCCGAGATCGACGACGATCGCGTCCTCGCGATAGAGCCGGCTTGCGGCGAGCGTGTTCACGATGCGGTCCGCCCCGACGGTGCGCGGCTCGTCCACCTGCAGCGTGATCGGCAGCGAGGAGCCGCCGTCGATCACCGTCGTCGGAGCGCCGAGCCAGCGGATGCACGCGTCGGCGAGCGGTCCGGTGACCGCCGGGACCACGGAGGCGATCGCCGCGCCCTTCAGCCGTAGCCTGTCCACGCCGGCCGACTCGAGCAGCGCGCGAAGCATCAACCCGACCTCGTCGTCGGTACGCGCCGCGTTCGTCGTGACGCGCCAGTTCGCGCGAAGCTCGGCGCCGTCGAAGAGGCCGATGGTCGTCTCGGTGTTGCCGACATCGAAGGCGAGAATCACGCTTCCTCCGTGAAGACGAGAGAGCCGGCGCGCCAGGCGCCGATGATGCCGTCCGCGGCGCGCACGAGCAGGGCTCCATCGGCGGCGACTCCGTGGACGATGCCCGGCGCGGGCTCGCGGATCTCGCGGCCGCGCGCCATGTCG
>JABFXC010000195.1 GCA_013361935.1 Gemmatimonadaceae bacterium | reverse complement strand
GGCCGCGGCGCGCTCGCTCGCCCATGTGGACCCGAGCGTCGCGCTCCCGCGGCTCCTCGCCGCCGCGCGCGACGAGGACCCCTGGGTCCGCTACTACGCGGCGCGCTCGGCGGGCCGCCAGGCGAGCGCCGAGTCGGTTCCCTGGCTCGCCGACCTCGCCGGCGCCGACCCCGTTCCCCCGGTGCGGATCGCGGCGATCGACGCGCTGGGGGAGATCGGCGACGAGCAGTGCGTCGCGCTGCTGACGAAGCTCACCCGCGACCCTGACGACATCGTCGCCCGACAGGCGCTCGAAGCGCTGGGCTCGACCGCGGATCATGGGGCGGCCTCCCCTCTCGTCGACGCGCTCGATTCCGCGGACCGCGATCGCCGGCGCATCGCCGTCGCCGCGCTCGCGAGACGGCGTGAGTCGTCGGCGGTGCCGGCCATCGCGCGCATCGCCGCCGCGAACGCCGATCCCGAGCTGCGCGACCTGGCGATCCACGCGCTGGGCGACATCGCGAGCGAGGAGGCCATCGGGAGACTGCTCGCCTTCGCCGCCGATCCGCGCCGGAGCACCGCGGTCGTCGCCGCGCTCGCGCGGCAGGGCGAGACGCAGCTCGCCTGGATCGGTCGCGGACTGGAGGACGCGGACGACGGCGTGCGCTGCGTGATCGTCGAAGCGCTCGGCCGGATGCGCCACCGCGGCGCCTCGACGCTCCTCGCGACGGCGCTGCACGACCGCACCGACGCCGTGCGGCTCGCCGCCGAACGCGCGCTGGCGAGGTGACCATGCGCGACCCGTACGGACGCCCCGCCGATTCGTTCGGGTACAGCGCCGATGTCCTGGGCTTCTCGCAGGGCGCGTTCACCCTGCTCCGCGACATCATCGCGCAGCGGCTGGGCGTCTTCTACGGCGACGACAAGCGCGACCTGCTCACCGACAAGCTGGCCGGGCTCGTCGCCGCGCGCGGGATGACCTCGTTTCTCGACTACTACTACCTGCTGCGCTACGACACGGACGCCGAGCGTCACTGGTCGGAGCTCATGGACCGCCTCTCGGTGCCGGAGACTTTCTTCTGGCGCCAGCCGGAGCAGATCCTCGCCCTGGCGAACGTCGTCGCCCCCCGGCACTTCGAGCAGCGTCCGCACGAGCCGCTGCGAATCTGGAGCGCGGCCTGCTGCAGCGGCGAGGAGCCGCTGAGCATCGCCATCGCCCTTGCCGAGGCCGGCCTCCTCGACCGCCGTCCGATCGAGATCGTCGCCAGCGACGCGAGCGAGGCCATGCTCGAGCGCGCGCGGCGCGGGGTCTACTACGAGCGCTCCTTCCGCAACCTGCCGGCGCACCTGCGCGAACGGTACTTCACCCCCGAGGGTCAGGGGTGGCGCGTCCAGCGCCGGCTGCACGAACGGATCCACTGGTCGACCGCGAATCTCGTCGAGCCCGCGGCCGTGCGCCCGCTCGCCGATGCACACGTGATCTTCTGCCGCAACGTCTTCATCTACTTCGCGGACCAGACCATCACGGACGTGGTGCGCGTCTTCGGCGGGTCGATGCGCGACGACGGCTACCTGTTCCTCGGTGCGTCCGAATCGCTGACGCGGCTGCCGACGGAGTTCGACCTCGCCGAAATCGCGGGAGCGTTCGTGTACGTGAAGAAGTCCGCCGCGCGCGTCGCGCCGGCGCCAGCCGCCGACGCCGGCGCATACCGGAGATTCTGAGGCAGATGTCGAAGTCCATTCGCGTGCTCGTGGTCGACGACTCCGCCTTCGTGCGCAAGGTCGTGACGCAGATGCTCTCGCGCAGCCCCTCCATCGAGGTCGTCGGCGCGGCGCGGGACGGGGAGGATGCGCTCGACCTCGCCGAGCGCCTGCGGCCGGACGTCATTACCCTCGATCTCGTGATGCCGCGGATGAACGGGGTCGAGTTCCTGCGCGCGCAGGGAAAGCGGCGACCGGTCGCGGTGGTGGTCTGCAGCATCGCCCACGAATCCGGGGAGATGGCGATGGAGGCGTTCGAGGCGGGCGCGGTGGACTTCGTCCAGAAGCCGACCGCCCTCGCCACGGACCGGGTCTACGAGATCGCCGACGAGCTCATCGCCAAGGTCGAGGCGGCCGCGGCGGCGGACGTCTCGCGGGCCCGCGCCAGCTCTTCGGTCGGCGCCGGGCACCCCGTGCAGGTCGCGGCGCGCCCCGCCACGCACGCCGAGATCGTCGTCATCGGCATCTCGACCGGGGGGCCGCAGGCGCTGCGCGAGCTCATCCCCCGCCTCCCGCGTGACTTCCCGGTGCCGATCGCGATGGTGCTCCACATGCCGGTGGGCTACACTGAGATGTACGCTCAGCGCCTGAACGAGATCTCGGCGCTCGAGGTGGTCGAGGCGAAGGAGGGAGCGACGCTCGAGCGGGGGATGGTCTGGCTCGCCCCAGCGGGACGCCACCTCACCTTCGTGCGCGGTCTGGACGGGAAGATCCGGGCGCATCTTGACCTGAAGCCCGCTGATACTCAACATCGACCAGCCGTCGACGTGCTCTTCCGCTCCGCGGCCGACGTCTTCGGCTCACGGGTGCTCGGCGTGGTCATGACCGGTATGGGGACCGACGGGCTTCTCGGAGCCGCGCACATCAAGGCGCACGGCGGGCGAATCGCCACCGAGGCCGAATCGTCATGCGTCGTGTATGGGATGCCGCGGGCCGTCGTCGAGGCGTCGCTGAGCGATCGCAGCGCGACCCTGGACGAGATGGCCGATGCAATCGTGGAGCTGATCTGAGATGCCGACAATCATGATCGTGGACGACTCCGGGTACACCCGCCGCACCCATCGGAAGATCCTCGAGGGCGCGGGGTACCAGGTGGTCGAAGCGTCGACCGGGATGGCGGCGATCGAGGGCTACTTTCTGCACCATCCCGACCTCGTCCTCCTCGACCTGACCATGGCGGACATGGGCGGGCTCGACGTGCTCCAGAAGTTCCGCGAGCTGCACGCCGGAGCCCGGGTCGTCGTCATCAGCGCCGACGTCCAGCGCTCGACGGGGAAGATGGTCGCGGAATCGGGCGCCCTCGGCTTCCTCGGCAAGCCCGTCTCCGCCGAGGATCTCATCGGCACGGTACGCGAAGTAATCGAGGCCGACGCGCCATGACCGCCCAGCCGATGGACACCGATGCCCTGACGGAGCTCTTCAACATCGGGCTCCACCGCGCCGCGTCGTCGCTTTCGGAGCTCACCGGGCAGCGGATCCTCGTCGACCTGCCGCGGCTCTGGGTCTGCCCGATCAAGGAGATGCACGACCGCCTGCTGGGTCTGCTCGACGGCGACCTGGCCACGGTGCACCAGATCTTCAAGGGCTCGGTGACCGGCGACGCGGTGCTCGTGCTGCAGTACGACAGCGCGACGCGGCTCGCCGCGCTGATGACGCAGGGCAACGTCGCGCTGGGCGGCCGCCTCGACCAGTCGGCGCGCGAGGTGCTCGCCGAGGTCGGCAACGTGATCCTCAGCGCCTGCCTCAGCGCCTTCGGCGACATGCTGCACGTCTCGGTCTCCTTCTCCGTCCCCCGCATCCACGTCGAATCGCTCGAGGGGCTGCTCTCCTCGCTCGTCGTCGATAACGAGGATCTCCACTTCGCGCTCCTCGCCGCGACGCGATTCCGATTGACCGAAGGGGAGGTCGGCGGCTACCTCATCATCGCGGTCGGGATGACGTCGCTCTCGCTGATCACGCGCGCCCTCGCGGCACGGGAGGGCTGAGGTGGAGCGAGGCGAATCCGTGAAGGGCGCCGAGACTCAGGCGGTGGAGCTTCTGCACGAGCTGGGCGATGTCCTCGAGATCGGAATCGTCAACCTCGATCGCGAGCTCATGGTGCGCGGCTGGAATCGCTGGCTCGCGCTCGCGAGCGACATCGAGCCCGCGGCGGCGATCGGGCGCTCCCTGCTCGACATCTTCCCCGAGCTGCGGGGCAGCCAGGCGGAGAGCGCGCTCCGTCGCGCGCTGAACGGCGCGACGGTCATGTGGTCGCAGCCGTTCCACGGGCATCTCCTTCCCCTCGATCCGCCCACGGGGCACGAAGCGTTCGCGCGGATGCAGCAGAGCGCGCGCATCATGCCCTGGACCCGCGACGGCCGGACCGAGGGCGTCGTGGCACTGGTGCAGGACGTCACCGAGCGCGTCGCGCGCGAGGACCAGCTGCGCCACGCGCTCGAGCGCGCCGAGGTCGCGAGCCAGGCGAAATCCGACTTTCTCGCGTCGATGAGCCACGAGCTGCGCACTCCGCTCGCCGCGATCGTCGGCTACATGGATCTGCTCGAGGGCGAGATGGTCGGTCCCGTAGAGCCGCTGCAGAAGGACTACCTCGGCCGGGTGAAGACCGCCGCGCGCCACCTCATGAGCATCATCGAGGAGATCCTCACCTTCTCGCGCGTCGAGGCGGGAAAGGAATCGGTCTTCGTGGAGGTCGTGAACGCCGCCGACGTCGCGCGCGAGGTGAAGGCGCTCTTCGAGCCGCAGGCGCAGGGCAAGTCGCTCGTCCTCGGCCTGGATCTGCCGGCGAGCGCGCCGATGCTTCGCACCGACGACACCAAGCTCCGGCAGATCCTGATCAACCTGCTCGGCAACGCGGTGAAGTTCACCGACGTGGGAGGCGTGACGCTCGCCGTGCACTGCGCGGACGATCGCGTGCTCTTCGAGGTCAGCGACACCGGGCCCGGGATCACGCTCGCCGATCGCGAGCGCGTCTTCGACGCCTTCACGCAGCTCGACCAGTCGCACAAGCGGCGCAAGGGCGGCACCGGGCTCGGACTGCCGGTGAGCCGGAAGCTCGCGCACCTTCTCGGCGGCGATCTGAGGGTGGACGGCGCGCCGGGCGGCGGGACGAAGTTCACCCTCACCCTCCCCAGCGGAAACACCCCCGTCGTCGTTCCCGGAGCGCCCGCGGCCGCCGCGCCGGCGGCGCGCTAGCGCCGGGCGCGGCTCACTCCCGCGCCAGCGCCGTCACCACCTCGATCACGTCCTCGACGCCGGGCTTCGACCAGTAGTCGCCGTCTCGCCCGTACGCGGGCCGGTGCGCCGCCGCGGTGAGCGTGCGCGGCGCCGCGTCCAGCCAGTAGAACCCGCCCTGCCGCTCGAGCACCTCCTGCATCATGTACGAGGTCGCCCCGCCCGGCACGTCCTCGTCGAGGAAGAGCACGCGGTTCGTCTTCTTCAGCGATTCGACGATCCGCGCGTCGCGGTCGAAGGGGAGCAGCGACTGCACGTCGATCACCTCGACGTCGACGCCGGCGCCCTCGAGCAGCTTCGCCGCCTCCAGCGCGATCGGGCAGCACGCGCCGTACGTCACCACCGTGACGTCACTGCCCTCGCGCAGGGTCTCCACCGTGCCTAACGGCGTGGTCATCTCGCCGATGTTCGACGGGAGCCTCTCCTTGAGGCGATACCCGTTGAGCACCTCGACGACGATGCCCGGGTCGCCCGACTGGAGCAGCGTGTTGTAGAACCCCGCGGCGCGCGTCATGTCGCGCGGCACGAGCACGTGCATCCCGCGCAGCGCGTGGATCATCATCGCCATCGGCGATCCGGAGTGCCACACGCCCACCAGCCGGTGCCCGCGCGTCCGCACGATCACCGGCGCCTGCTGCCCGCCCGCGGTGCGGTAGCGCAGCGTCGCCAGGTCGTCGGACATGATCTGCAGCGCGTAGAGCAGGTAGTCGAGATACTGGATCTCGGCGATCGGACGCAGCCCGCGCATCGCCATCCCGATCGCCTGCCCGACGATCGTGCACTCGCGGATCCCCGCGTCGCCGACGCGCAGCTCGCCGTAGCGCGCCTGCAGGTCGACGAAGCCCTGGTTCACGTCGCCGAGCTTGCCGACGTCCTCGCCGAAGGCGATCACGCGCGGGTCGCGCTTCAGCGCCTGGTCGAAGCAGGCGTTGAGCACCTTGTACGCGTCCACCTCGACGGAGCCCTCGTCGTAACGCGGGGGCACGACGGCCACGTTCAGCGCCGACTCCTCCCCCTCCGCGTAGAGGTGCGCGTGATAGCGCGCGTTCGCCGGTCCCTCCTGCTCCTTCACCCACCGGCGCAGCGGCTCGGCGACGTCGTGCTCCCCGCGCAGCGCGAAGAGCGCGCGGCGCGCGGCCGACATGATGTCGCGGCGCAGCGGATCGCGCCGCTTCGCCAGCTCGTCGCGCAGGGCCTCGACCGCGTCGCGCGCGCCGCTGCTGGCCCCCGCCGCCTCGCCGAGCATCGCGACCATCGCTTCCGCCTCGCGCGTGATCGGCTGCTGGTACGCGGCCCACGCCTCGTCGCGCGAGGCGCGGACGTGCGCGGTCTCCTCCTCCTCCAGCGCCTCGAGCTCCTCCGCCGTCGCGGCGCCGGCGTCGATCATCCAGGCGCGCATCTTCAGCAGCCCATCGTGCTCCTTCTCCCACTTCAGCCGGTCCTTCGACTTGTAGCGCTCGTGGCTGCCCGACGTCGAGTGCCCGTGCGGCTGCGTCAGCTCGACGACGTGCACCACCGCCGGCACGTGCTCGCGCCGCACCGTCCGCGCGACGCGCTCGTACGTCTCGACGAGCGCCGGATAGTCCCACCCGCGCACCTTCTCGATCTCGTAGCCGTCGTGCTTCCCCTTCGTCCGGCGGAAGCCCTCGAGCAGCGTCGAGATGCTTCCCTTCGAGACCTGCAGCTCGTTGGGCACGGAGATGCCGTAGCCGTCGTCCCACACCGAGACGAGCATCGGCACCTGGAGCACGCCGGCGGCGTTGATCGCCTCCCAGAACACCCCCTCCGCGCACGACGCGTTGCCGATCGTCCCGAAGGCGATCTCGTTGCCGTCGCGGGAGAACTCGGTGAAGTCGTGCAGCTCCGGGAGATTGCGGTAGAGCTTCGAGGCGTAGGCGAGGCCGAGCAACCGCGGCATCTGCGCGCCCGTCGGCGAGGTGTCGGCGGAGGACTGCGGGCCCGCGGTGAGCGGCTTCCAGCGCCCCTGCTCGTCGAGCATGCGTGTCGCGAAGTGCGCGTTCATCCCGCGCCCGGCCGACGCGGGATCGGCGACGACGTCGGTGTGCGCGTAGAGCTGCGCGAAGAACTGCCGGACGTCGAGCAGACCGAGCGCGAACATCAGCGTCTGGTCGCGATAGTAGCCGGAGCGGACGTCGCCGGGCTCGAACGCCCTGGCCAGCGCGACCTGGGCGACCTCCTTCCCGTCGCCGAAGATCCCGAACATCGCCCGGCCGAGCATCACCTCGCCGCGCGCGAGGGTGCTCACCTGCCTGCTGCGGTAGGCGACGCGATAGTCGCGCACCACCTCCGCCGGATCGGACGAACTGGTTACCGCCTTGGGCCGTGCCGCGCTCGTGCTCGCCATGTGCTCCTCGATGACAGCCGCGGCGCGTCGACTCGACGCGCCAGGGGAGGCATCCAAGATACCAGCGGGCGACCGGGCGGCGCGACCCGCCGGGCGCGTTTCGCGGGGCGGCTAGACCGCGGCGGCGTACGCCTCGCGGAGCTGCTCGACGCAGCGCGCCGCGAGCTCGATGGAGGTGCAGCCGGCGCCCTGCGCTTCGCCCTTCACGACGTGCCAGCTCCACTCGGCTTCGGTGGCCGCGGTCGGCCGGAGCACCTGCTCCCAGAGCGACTTCGCGGCGTGCATCCCGCCCGACGCGCCGGAGCGCTCGGGCTGGAAGCTGTTCGGACGGGCGACGATTCCCTTCCAGACGATGACGAGCAGCTCGCCGGCGGCGACGGATTCCATCCCTCCGCGGAGCCAGACGAGGGTGAGCGCGACGGGCCCGAGCTGCACGATGCAGCGCTCCGGCGACTGGCGGACCACCGGCTTTTCGGCGATTCCGCCGGGCGCGAGGGCGCCGACGCGGTCGATCACTTCGTCCATCAGACGTCCCAGCTCGCGGCTGCACGCGGCGTGCGCGCGGTGGGTCGAGAGAAAAGGCTGCGGCTCGAACCCGTCGCGCTCGAGCGCCGACCGATCCGTGGAAGAGCCTCCGCTCATGGTGCCTCCGTCGAGGTGGTGAGGAACAGAAAACGCCGGCCGTGAGACTGTCGTCCGCTGGCCGGCGCTTCGTTGATCACCCGCGCGCCACGAGGACGCGCGGGTTTCCGATCCGTGGTCGCTGGTTAGCGGCCGAGGCGGGTGACGTTCTCCGCCGCCGGGCCCTTCTGGCCCTGCACGACGTCGAACTCGACCTTCTCGCCTTCGGTCAGCGTCTTGAAGCCGCTGCCCTGGATCGCCGAGTGGTGGACGAAGCAATCCTTCTGCCCATCCGCCGGCGTGACGAAGCCGAAACCCTTCGCGTCGTTGAACCACTTCACGGTGCCTGTCGTACGCATTGCCTTGCTCCTGAAACTGATTGTCCTTTGTGGTCGGAGCATTGGGCCCGAAGACCCGATGCAATACGAACCGACTACAACTTGCCTCGTGATCACCCTCACGACGGGCGCCACCACCCGGTGGCTGCGACGGAACGCAAAAGGGGCCCGCTCGCATTGGCAGGCCCCTTGTTTCCTGCGGAACTTGTCCACGCGCCGAAGCGCATGTGTCGCTGATGCAATGTAAGCGACCAGGGCGCTCCGCGCAACCATGAATCTCGGATCGTGCACGGATCGTGCGGATCTCGCTCCCGATGGCACACCGCCCGGCGACGACGTATTTCATGTTCGCGACAGGCGTCGAGAACAGTTATCCGACGATCGACGGCGGACGCGTACGCGTGGACGAGATGGAGCTCTGCCGCCACTACGATCGCTGGCGCGACGATTTCGATCGCGTCGACGACCTGACGATCCACCATCTCCGCTACGGCCCGCCCCTGCACACCACCTGGCGCGGCGCCGACCGCTACGACTGGGCCTTCGCCGACGAGACCTTCGCCGAGCTCCGGCGGCGCGACATCACCCCCATCGCCGACCTCTGCCACTTCGGAGTCCCCGACTGGGTCGGAAACTTCCAGAACCCCGACTTCCCCGCGCTCTTCGCCCGCTACGCGCGCGCCTTCGCCGAGCGCTTTCCCTGGGTGCAGTTCTACACGCCGGTGAACGAGATGTACGTCTGCGCGCTCTTCTCCGCGCGCTACGGCTGGTGGAACGAGCAGCTCTCCTCCGACCGCGGCTTCGTCACTGCCCTCGGCCACCTGGTCCGCGCGAACGTCCTCGCGATGCGCGAGATCCTCGACGTCCGCCCCGACGCGATCTTCGTCCAGAGCGAGTCCTCGGAGTACTACCACGCCCTGAACCCGGGGGCGATCGGGCCGGCCGAGGTCATGAACGAGATCCGCTTCCTCTCGCTCGACCTCAACTACGGGCGGCGCGTCGGCTCGGAGATGTACGTCTACCTCCTCGACAACGGGATGACGCGCGAGCAGTACGAGTTCTTCCTCGGACAGAGCATGAAGCACCACTGCGTGATGGGGAACGACTACTACGCGACCAACGAGCACATCGTCGACGCCGGGGGACGCGCGCACGCCGCGGGCGAGATCTTCGGCTACCACGTGATCACCACGGAGTACTACCAGCGCTATCGTCTCCCCGTGATGCACACGGAGACCAACGTCGATCAGGGGCCGCGCGGCGACGAGGCGGTCGCCTGGCTGCGCAAGGAGTGGGCGAACGTCCTGCGCGTCCGCAACGACGGCCTGCCGATCCTCGGCTTCACCTGGTACTCGCTCACCGATCAGGTGGACTGGGACAGCGCCCTGCGCGAGCGGCACCATCGCGTCAACCCGCGCGGGCTCTACGATCTCGACCGCAACATCCGCCCGGTGGGAACGGCGTATCGCGACCTGATTCGCGAGTGGCGCGAGGTGCTCCCGACGCAGAGCGTCGTGCTCTCGCTCCCCGCCTTTCCGCCGAGCCGGCAGGGCGATCCGCTCGTCTCGCAGATGGAGTCCGAGGCACGGCGGCGGAATCGGCGCGTGCACGACGACGACACGGGCCAGCCGCGGACGCGGCAGCAGACCCCTCCTCCCAGCGAGACCGTCGCCGGCAACGGCGCGAAGAGCGACCCGGCGGCGGCGGTGACGCAGCACGCGAGCACGTCATGACGCGATTCGCCGGACGCACCGTCATCGTCACGGGCGCGGCGAGCGGGATCGGTCTCGCGACCGCGACACGCTTCGCGAGCGAGGGCGCGCGCGTCGTCATCGCCGACCGCGACGAGGGCAAGGCCGCGGAGGCCGCCGAGCAGGTGAAGCGCGCCGGCGCCGCCGACGCCTGGGCCTGCGGCTGCGACGTCTCCGACGAAGCGCAGGTGGCGCGCTGCGTCGCGCGCGCCGTGGAGCGCGGCGGCTCGCTCGACGTCGTCGTCAACAACGCCGGGGTGATGACCTTCAAGCCGCTCTCCCAGCTCGATGCCGGCGACTGGCACCGCGTGCTCGACGTCGACCTCCTCGGCGCGTTCTTCTTCATCAAGCAGGCGTTCGCGCGGATGAAGCGCGGCGGCGCGATCGTCAACGTCGCGAGCATCCACGCGGTGGAGACCGAGCCGAAGGTCGCCCCCTACGCCGCGGCGAAGGCGGCGCTCGTCTCGCTCACGAGATCGGCGGCGATCGAGGGGAGCGCGGCGGGCATCCGCGTGAACGCGGTGCTCCCCGGCGCGGTGGACACTCCGATGCTCTGGGACAATCCGAACGTGAAGTCCGGCGTCGAGCAGGTGGACCGGAAGATGGTCGGCGACCCCGCGGATCTCGCCGCGGTGATCGCATTTCTCGCGTCGGACGAGGCGAAGTTCGTCCAGGGCGCGGCGATCGTCGTGGATGGAGGGCGGCTGGATCGGCTGTGATGCGGGTGCTTCTCGCGCGCCCGCTTCGCGCGCGTCCTTCGCGCCGTGCGTTGGGACTCGAGTGGCGGTCTTCGATCTCTGCCTTTCGCGGGGAGAACGGGAGGTGGGGAGAGCTGCTGCGAGAGCGTTGTTCTGATTGAACGGACCTCCCCGAGCAGTTCTCCCGGACTCCCGGCCTCCCCGCGAACGCACAGATCCAGGAAACCACGAGGAACCAGCGCACGCCGCGATAGATTCCGGATATGTCCCCTCTCCCGATCGTCCCCGGCGATCCTCGTCCCCTTCGCGAGCTCGAGCGCGACGACTCGCGTCCCGATCTGAAAGACGAGGACCTCGAGCCGCTGCTCACGCGCTTCTACGCGACGGTCGAGCGCGACGAGCTGCTCGCACCGTACTTCGCGCCGGTCGACATGGTGGAGCACATCCCGCGCATCGCCGACTTCTGGTCGACGATCATGTTCCACTCGGGACGCTACGCCGGCAACGCCTTCCGCCCGCATCTCGAGATGCCCGGCCTCACCGCCGAGCACTTCGCCCGCTGGCTCGCCACCCTCGAGCACACCGTCGACGCATCACACGTCGGGCCTAACGCTGAGCTCATGAAGGCCCTCGGCCACCGCGTCGCCTACAGCATGCAGCTGAGACTCGGCATTCCTCCGGCGTTCGAGTACCGGGAGATACCGTGAGAGGCCAGGTGCCAGGCGTCAGGAACGGCGGAAACTGCAGTCAACGCAGTTCCTTCCGCCTGGCCCCTGGGCCCTAAGAAACGACGAGCAGCCCGATCGCTCCCTTCTGCCCGTGCCCGAAGCCGTGGTTCACGAAGGGGAACTCGCCGGCGACGTCGCAGAGGAGCTCGAAGCACATCCCGCCGCCTGGCGGGACGTCCCAAGTCTGGACGCCGCGGATGGGCGTCGCCGGCGGGGCGCCGAGATACATCGTGTCGAACTGCTCGCCCACGACGTGGAAGTTGCACGGGTGCGTCGGCCCCGCGTTCACCAGCCAGAAGCGCACGCGGTCACCCACCTTCACGTGGATCGGCTCCTTCAGGTACTGGTTGGGGCGGCAGTTGAAGGTGACGAAATCGGGGAGCGTCGAGAGCATCTTGCTGTAGTCGAAGGCGCGCACCCCGTTCTGCGGCTCCTCGAGGTAGAACTCGCTCTGCACGAGCACGAACTCCTTCGCCGGGGGCAGCGGAGACGCGGGTGACACGATGATCGCCCCGAACATCCCCGAGCCGATGTGCATGAGCACCGGCGCGGTGCCGCAGTGGTACATGAACGCGCCCGCGTACTTCGGCTTGAACGCGAAGCTCACCGACTGCCCCTTCGCCACCGAGCGGAACGCCTCCTTCGGGTTGATCTGCGCGGCGTGGAAGTCCATCGAGTGCGGAATGTTCGCGTCGTTCGTCAGCGTGAACTCCACCGTGTCGCCGACGCGCGTGTGCACGATCGGCCCGGGGATGTCTCCCTCGAACGTCCACGCCGCGACGACGGTATCGTCGGAGATGCGCACCGGCGTCTCGCGCGAGTGCCAGTGCAGCTGCTGCTTGCCGCTCCCCGGCAGCGGCGGCAGCTCCGGCGCATAGCGGCGGAAGGTCGCGTCCTGCGCGCCCTGCGTCGCGGTGCCCGTCGCCGAAGTCGCCGGCCGATGCTCGTGCTCGAGCACCGCGGAGTCGAGGCGGCTGTCCGAGTTGTGCGTGCGCGGGACGCCGGTGCTCGTCGTCGCGCCCTGGGCGGCGCGCGCCGTGGCGCTGTCCCGTCCCCCGCTCTTCCCCGGCGAGCACGCGGCGAGCGCGGCGCCGAGGCCGGGGATCGCCAGCGACAGCGTCGACGCGCGCGCGAGGAAGACGCGGCGATTGCTCGGCGTCTCGAGCATGCCATTCAGCCGCTCCAGCTGCGGGGCGCCGAGCACGAGGATCTGCCTCTCCCCGCTCGACGCGTCCTCGCGCTTCGCTTCGAGATCTTCGACGAGATCGGACAGACGCGGCGATTCGGTGGGCGACATGACGTTCTCCTTTGCGCGACGCGCGAGTGAGTGGTGACCCGCGCGTTGCCGCAACCGCCATGCCCGCTTCCCGCCGGCGCTCAGCCGGCGCAGGCCGGGACGATCACGATCGTGACGATCTTACGGCGATCCGCCGACGCGTCCGTCAGCGCCCGAGCGACTCGAAGGGCGCGTTCATGATCGGGTAGTCGCGCCACGTCGCGTGGTCGAAGTGCCACCACTCGGCCTCGTACACGGTGAACCCCTCGCGCTCCATCGCCGCGCGGAGCAGCGCGCGGAACCAGCGCTGCCGCGACGTCCCGCCCGGATAGTCGGGATATGCGCGCGCGGACGTCTCGTCGTAGGTGCTCACCATCTCCACCGGCGCGCCCGTCGCGCGATCGTACAGCGTGAGATCCACCGCGCAGCCGCGATTGTGCCGCGAGCCCTTCGCCGGATCGGCGACGAAGACGTGCTTCGCCGGCGGCGTCGCGTCCCAGAACATCTTCGTCACGTACCACGGACGATAGCCGTCGTGCACGAGCAGCCCGTAGCCCCGCGCCCGCAGCGCCGCGCTCACGCGGACCAGCGCCTCCGCGGCCGGACGCTGGAGAAACGCGCGCGCCTGCGAGTAGAAGGGCGTCGCGAAGAGATTGTTCGCCGTCGCGTAGCGGATCTCGAGATGGATCGTCGAGTCGAGACGCACGAGCTCGACGAGATCGGGCGCGCGGAAGCTCCCGCTTTCCGCGGGCGTCGTCGCGGCCATCGCCTCGCGCCGCAGCTCGGCGATCGGCCGCACCGGGGTGATGACGAGCTGGTTGCCCGACTCGGGGCCGAGCTCGCGACGGAGCAACCCGGTGTCGCCGACGACGATCGCGCTCACGCGGTCGCCCTCATGCGCGACCACCGCGTCGGTCGTATCGCCCGTGGCCTGGACGATCGCGATCGTCCCGTGGCGCTCGATCACCGGCTGCTCCACGTCGCGCGTCCGCAGCCACAGCTGTCCGTCGCGCTCGAGCAGGATGCGCGGCGCCGAATCGCTGCCGTACTCGCCGATGACCCGGAGCCAGTGCGCCGGCGGTGAGGCGGGCGGTATCTCGCCCCGCGGGACCGCCGCGACGGGCGCGGATACGTCGCGCCGCGCGGGGTGACAGGCGGCGAGGAGCAGGAGCGCGGCGGCGATCGGGAGACGACGCATCGGCAGTGGAAAGTGGTGGGCGCGCACGGTTCGTGCTTTTCACGGTGGTCATGACGATGCTCGATGCGCTCCGCGATTTCAAACCGCCGCTGGCCGAGCGCCGCGCGCTCGCCTTCGGTGTCGGCGCGGGGGCGGCCGCGGTGGGCTTCGCCGCCCTCGACTTCGCCACCGTTCGCCGGCACACCGCGGGCACGGACCGCCGCCTCGGCAGCAAGGCGCGCGCGCGGCGCGGCAAGCCGGCGCGCCGCGCGGCGAAGCTCATGGCGCCGATCGGGAAGTGGTACACCTACCTTCCCTTCGCGCTGCTGCTTTCGGGAGTGGTGCTCGCCGCGCCGCGCGAGGAGACGAAGTCGGTGAAGCGCCGCGGCGGTCCCGCCATCCGGTCGCGGCGTCTCCTCGGCGCCGCCGCGATCCTCGCCGCGGGCGGAGTCGCGACCGCGCTCAATCCCGCCTTCGACCGCTGGCTTCCGCAGCCGCCCGTTCCGCCCGGGCGGCGCCGGAAAAAGAAGGCGGTCTTTCCGAGCGGCCACGCCTTCGGCCCGGGCGCCGTGGCGCTCACCGCCGCGTGGGTCATGGGCGAGGAAGGGATCGCCCCGCCGGCGGTGACCGTGCCCCTCGCGCTCGCCGCGCCCCTGCTCACCGCGGGGCCGCGCCTCATCGAGGAGAAGCATTGGGTCTCCGACGTGCTCGGCGGCTACCTGGGCGCGGCGGCGCTCGCCGCGACGTGCCTCGCGGCATACGAGGCGGCTCGCCGTTAGGCAGCCGGGGGCGAAAGACGAGCGCCCCCGGCCGTGTGGCTGGGGGCGCTCGTGCGTCGTGCGGGAGGCGCGTCGTCTACCAGATCTTCACGCGCTGCTCCGGCGGCAGATACATCTTGTCGCCCGGCTGCACGTTGAACGCCTTCTGGAAGACGTCGTTGTTGATGAGCGGCACGTACGCCCGCGCCATCCCCGGCGAGTGCGGGTCCGACAGGAGCTGCTGCCGCAGCGCCTCGTCGCGGTACTTCGTCCGCCAGATCTGCGCGAAGCCGAGGAAGAAGCGCTGGTCGCCGGTGTACCCGCCGATCACCGGCGGCTCCTTGCCGTTCAGCGAGATGCGGTACGCACGATACGCCTGCGCCAGGCCACTGAGATCGCCGATGTTCTCGCCCATCGTCAGCTTGCCGTTGATGTGCGTTCCCTCGACCGGGCTGATCGCGTCGTACTGCGCGCCGAGCTTCGACGTCCGCGCCTCGAACGCCTGCGCGTCGGCCGCCGTCCACCAGTCGCGGAGGTTGCCAGCGCCGTCCGACTTGCGCCCCTGGTCGTCGAAGCCGTGGCCGATCTCGTGACCGATCACCGCGCCGATCGCCCCGTAGTTCGTCGCGTCGTCCGCGTTCGGATCGAAGAACGGGGGCTGCAGGATCGCGGCCGGGAACACGATCTCGTTGTTGCTCGGGTTGTAGTACGCGTTCACCGTCTGCGGCGTCATCCCCCAGCGCGAGCGGTCCACCGGCTTGCCGAGGCGATCGACCATGTCGGCGTACTGCCATTCGTTGGCGCGGATCGCGTTGCCGAACGCGTCCCCGCGCACGATGCGCAGCGACGAGTAGTCGCGCCACTTGTCGGGGTAGGCGATCTTCACCGTGAAGTGCGCGAGCTTGTCCTTCGCCTGCGCCTTCGTCTCCGGGCTCATCCACTCGAGGCTGTCGATCCCGACCTCGTACGCCTTGCGCAGGTTGCGGATCATCTCGTCCATCCGCGCCTTCGCCTCGGGCTTGAAGTACTGCGCGACGTACAGCTTGCCTAACGCCTCGCCGAGCGCGCCGGCGGTCTCGTCGACGCCGCGCTTCCAGCGCGCCGACATCTGCTGCTGGCCCGAGAGCGTCTTCCCGCGGAACTGGAAGCGGGCCTCGTTGAACGCCGCCGGCAGCTCGTCGGAATAGGAGTCGAGCAGCTTGAACGTCAGGTACTCGCGCCACGTCGACGCCGGCGTCGCCGCGATGATCGAGTCCGCCGCGCTCACGTAGTCCGGCTGGCGGACGATCACATCCGTCGCCTTCCCGAGCCCGGCCGCCTGGAGGTAGCCCTTCCAGTCGTACGAGGGCGACTTCGCCGCCAGATCGGCGACGCTCATCTTGTTGTAGGTCGCGTTGCGGTCGCGGTTCCGCGCGCGGTCCCAGTGCTTCTGCGCGATCGCCGTCTCCAGCGCGACGATGCGCTGCGCCGCGCCCTCGGCGTCAGGCTGCTTCGCCAGGGTGAGCTGGCGCGCGATGTAGCCCTGATAGGCGTTGCGCACCGCCGTCATCTTCGCGTCCTGCAGCAGGTAGTAGTCGCGGTCCGGAAGCCCGAGCCCCGACTGGCTCACCGAGACGATGTTCACGCTCGAGCTCTTCTGGTCGGGCCCGACGAACACCGCGAACGGATTGCCGATGCCAATGCGCGCGAAGTGCGCGAACGCCGCAGGAAGATCCTTCGTCGACTTGATCGCGGCGATCCGCTTCAGCTCGGGCTGCAGCGGCGTCGTGCCGAGCGACTCGATTCGCGACGAGTCCATGTAGCTCGCGTAGAGGTCGGCGACCTTGCGCTTCTCCGACCCGGCCGGCGCCTTCGCCTTCGCCGCGTCCTCGAGAATGTTGTGCAGCGCGGTGCGGCTCCCCTCGCGGAGCTCGTTGAAGGAGCCCCAGCTCGCCGCGTCGGCGGGAATCTCGGTGCGCGAGAGCCAGCCGCCGTTCACGAAGCGGAAGAAGTCGTCCTGCGGCCGCACCGAGCGGTCGAAGTTGGTGGTGTCGATGCCGAGCGAGCGCGTCGGCTGCTGCGCGCCGACGGGAGCGGCGATGGCGCCGGCGAGCGCGATCGCGCCGCCGATGGCGAGGCGGCCGAGCGCTCTCGGGGAGCTCTTGGACATGAGTCGGAATTCTCCGGGTGGGATACAGAAGGGGCGGAGCGCCCCGGGGGGATGGTTCAATGTACGCCTGAGACCCCCGCCGCGTTGAGAGGTTTCCGGAGCTGCGGCGATGACAGCGCCGCGACAGGAAACCACCGGATGAGGCCGTGCGAATGGAGCGGGTGGCGCGAAGAGGTGCGTGGGCTCGGCGAACCGCGCAACGCGATCGGGCGGATCTGACGGATCGACGCGGATCCTGTCGTACCATTGTTCGGCTGTGAATGACGGGGAGCCGGGGAGGAGCGGAGGCTCGGTGCGTGTCTGCGGCTCTGTCGCGGGTCGCGTCGGGGCTCGTCGCGAGGACTGGCATCACGCGGTTTGGGCAGGAAGAACGGCGGAAGAACTGCCCTCTCCAAGAACTACGGAAGGGCTCCTCTCGAGGCCATGATCGACGTGCTACAAGCCACGAAAGCTGTGTGGGGGCATGCGGGGCGAGACCATCTCACCCTGCATGCCCCAAAATCAGATCCGGGCTCGTACGAGTAGAATCTTCCGCCGTTCTTCCGCCGTGCTTGCGCAGTTCTTCCCGGAAAAACCGCGCGATCTCCCCGCCGAGACCGAACACCACGCGACCCGCGAGAATGCCCGCCGAGAATGCCCGCGATCGCCACGGATCTTCTTCAACTGCGGCTCGGCGGTGAATAACAGGGAGCCGTGGAGCGACGGGAGGTGCTATGGTGCCGAGCCCCCCAGCCCCTGCGAACGCCTCCCCCGGCCTCCTCGGCTCCCTGTTACATCCAGCCAAGGCCATGAACGTTTTTAGGGCGCGCCAGGCGAGACGATTTCGCCAGCGCAACAAAAAGATCAACGAGATCCGCGTCGATCCTACCGATCCGCCTGATCCGCGTGACGCAGTTTGCCGAGCCACAGTTCGCCGGGCCCTCTGGCTCACGCCCAGGCAACCGCGCACTATCTCTCGTCCCGGTTCCGATCGCCGTCTCCCCCGTCTCTCCTCGCAGTGACGAACCTCCTCGCGGCGCGAAGTCAGATGGCGATCTCCCTCGGCTTCCACATCGTCTTCGCCGAGATCGGGATCGCGATGCCGCTGATGATGGTGCTCGCCGAATGGCGCTGGCACCGCACCGACGACGCCGTCTGGCTCGAGCTGGCGAAGCGGTGGGCCAAGGGAACCGCCGTGCTCTTCGCCGTCGGGGCCGTTTCCGGCACCGTGCTCTCCTTCGAGCTCGGCCTGCTCTGGCCGGGCTTCATGCAGCTCGCCGGGCCCATCGTCGGGATGCCCTTCTCCCTCGAGGGGTTCGCGTTCTTCACCGAGGCCATCTTCCTCGGCGTCTATCTCTACGGCTGGGGCCACATCGGTCGCCGGGCCCACCTCGCGGCGGGGATGATCGTCGCCGCGAGCGGCGCGGCGTCGGCGATCTTCGTGGTGATGGTCAACGCGTGGATGAACGCTCCCGTCGGCTACACCGTCGCCGAGAACGGGCGCCTCATCGGCATCGACCCCATTGCCGGGATGGGAAGCCCCGCCGCGTTCCCGCAGGCGCTGCACATGGTGCTCGCGGCCTATGCCGCGACGGGAATGGCGGTCGCGGGGATCCACGCGTTCATGCTGCTCCGCGGCGCGTCGCCCGCCTTCCACCGGCGGGCGCTTCTCGTCGCGCTCCTCGTCGGCGCGCCGGCGGCGATCCTCCAGCCCATCTCCGGCGACATCAGCGCCCGCCTCGTCGCGCGCACGCAGCCGGTGAAGCTCGCCGCGCTCGAGGGGCAGTGGGAAACGGAGCGCGGTGCGCCGCTCCGCATCGGCGGCTGGCCCGACGAGCGGCGCGAGCGCACGCGTTGGGCGCTGGACATCCCGCGCGCTCTCTCCCTCCTCGCCTTCCACGACCCGGACGCCGAGGTGAAGGGGCTGAAGGCGGTCCCGCGCGCAGACCGGCCGCCGGTGGCGGTCGTCCATCTCGCCTTCCAGGCGATGGTCGCGTTAGGCAGCGCCCTCGCCCTCGTCGCCCTCCTCGCGCTGGTGACGCTCGTGCGCACCCGCGAGGTTCCGCGCGGCCCCTGGCTCCTCCGCGCGCTCGTCGTCGTCGCCCCCTTCGGCGTTCTCGCCACCGAAGCGGGATGGGTCGTCACCGAGGTCGGACGCCAGCCGTGGGTCGTGCAGGGCGTGCTGCGCACCGCGGACGCGGTCACCCCGATGCCGGGGCTCGTCGTCCCGATGATACTCTTCACTCTGCTCTACCTCGGGCTCGGCGCGATCGTCGTCGCGCTCATCGGGTCGCTCGTGCACGAGACCGCGCCCCGCGTCGTTCCGGCGGCGACCACCACGCCGACAGGAGCGCCCGCGACATGAGCGGCTTCTTCGCTTCCATCGGGCTCGCCGAGGCCGTCGCCGGCGTCATGGTCGTCGCGCTGAACGCGTACGTGCTCACCGGCGGCGCGGACTTCGGCGGCGGGCTCTGGGATCTCCTCGCCCGCGGGCCGCGTCGCGACGCGCAGCGCGCCCTCGTCGCGCACGCGATCGGGCCGATCTGGGAGGCGAACCACGTCTGGCTGATCGTCGTGGTCGTCGTGCTATTCACCGGCTTCCCGGCGACCTTCGCCGCCCTGGGCACCGTCCTGCACGTGCCCCTTTCGCTGATGCTCGTCGGTGTCGTGCTCCGCGGCTCGGCGTTCGTCTTTCGCAGCTACGGCGCGCGCGACGACGGGGCGCAGCGGCGGTGGGGGCGCGTCTTCGCGATCGCGAGCACGCTCACCCCGCTCCTGCTCGGCATCGTCGTCGGCGCGATCGCGTCGGGGAACACGGGGCGGGCGGTGCGGCGGCTCGCCGCGGTCGGCGGGCTCGCATCCTTCACCGACGTCTACCTGGCGCCCTGGCTCGCCCCCTTCCCGCTCGTCGTCGGCGCGATGGCGCTCGCCCTCTTCGCCTTTCTCGCGGCGGTCTATCTCGCCTACGCGGCCCGCGGCGCGGCGCTTCGCGACGACTTCCGGCGTCGCGCGTTAGGCGCCGCTGTCGCGGTATTCTCGACCGCGCTCGCCGCCCTGGCCATCGCCGCCCGCCACGCGCCGCACGTCGTCGCCCGGCTGCTCGGCACTCGGCTCGCGCTCGCCCTCCAGCTCGCGATCGGGGTGAGCGCTCTGACCGCCATCTCCGCGCTCTGGACGCGCCGCTGGGGCCTGGCCCGCGTCGTCGCCGCCGCGCAGGTGTCGCTCATCCTCTGGGGATGGGTGCTCGTGCAGTATCCGTGGACGATCCCCGGCGCGCAAACCATTCGCGGCGCCGCCGCGCCGACCGTCACCCTCGAGCTCCTCCTCTGGGGGCTCGCCGGGGGGACTCTGATCCTCGTGCCCTCGCTGGCGTACCTGTATCGGACGTTCGGGAAGTCGGCGGGCGGTGCTCGGGAGTAGGGGAGTACGGGGGTACGGGACTCCCGTACTCCCGTACTCCCCTACTCCCGTACTCCCTACCGCTCCACCGCCAGCCCCGCGTCGATCCAGTCCTTCTTCCCCTCATGATAGTCCCGCACGTTCGTGTAGCCCAGCGCCGCCAGATCACGGGCGGCGTACCTTGACCGCGGTCAGCCGTGGTCCCAGCAGTAGACAACGATCTCCGCGTGCCGGTCGGGCACCGCTCCGCTGATGATCGCCACCGCCCGGTCGGGAGGCGCGCTGATCGCCCCCGGCAGATGGTTCTTCTTCCAGTAGCCGACTGGCAGCACCTCGAATAGCACCGGCGGGTTCGGGCTCTCCAGCTTCGCCTTCAGCTCCTCGCGCGAGATGCGCGGTACGAAGTCGCCGTCCATGCCTAACGCTCCGCCGCCTCGGCCGGACGCGCGACCTCGCGCGCCGCCGTCGCCGCCCGCACCGCCGGCGCCACGATCGTCCCGAACAGCTCGATCGACTTCAGCAGCCTGTCGTGCGGCATCGTCCCCACGCTCATCTGCATCAGGCAGCGCTGGTGACCGAAGATCTCGTGCTGCAAGAGGATCTTGTCGATCACCTCCTGCGGACTCCCCACGGCGAGCGCGCCACGCGGCGTGCGCAGCATCTCGTACTGCTCCCGCGTCGTCGGCGGCCAGCCGCGCTCCCGTCCGAGCCGCGTCATCGCCTCCGCGTAGGTCGGCCAGAACTCGTCCGCCGCGTCCTGCGATCGCTCGGCGATGAAGCCGTGCGTGTTCAGCCCGACCGCGAGCGTCGATGGATCGTGCCCCGCCTCGCGTCCCGCTTCGTGGTAGAGATCCACCAGTGGCGCGAATCGCTCCGGCGCTCCGCCGATGATCGCCAGCGCGAGCGGCAGGCCGAGCGTGCCGGCGCGAACCACGGATTGCGGCGTTCCTCCCACCGCGATCCACACGGGAAGCGGATCCTGGACCGGGCGCGGATAGACCGCGCGATCCTCGATCGGCGCGCGCAGCCGCCCCCGCCACGTCACCGTCTCCCCCGCGCGGATCTTCAGCAGCAGCTCCAGCTTCTCGGCGAACAGCTCGTCGTAGTCGTTCAGGTCCTGGCCGAAGAGCGGGAACGACTCGATGAACGAGCCGCGGCCGGCCATGATCTCCGCGCGTCCTCCGGAGAGCAGATCGAGCGTCGCGAACTGCTGGAAGACGCGCACCGGGTCGTCCGAGCTGAGCACCGTGACCGCGCTCGTCAGCCGGATCCGCTTTGTGCGCGCCGCCGCCGCCGCGAGCACCACCGCCGGCGCCGAGACGGCGTAGTCGGGCCGGTGATGCTCGCCGACGCCGTAGACGTCGAGACCGAGCTGGTCGGCGAGCTCGATCTCCTCGAGGAGGTCGCGCAGCCGCTGCTCCGCGCTCACGAGATGTCCGGTCCGCGGATCGCGCGTCGTCTCCGCGAAGGTGTAGAGTCCGAGCTCCATGGCCCGAAAGCTAGGCACCTCCCGCGCCATCAGGAGCGGCTCAGGCGCTCGCCGACCCGGGCTCGCTGAGCTTCCGGTGCTGCTCCGCTTTCACCTTCTCCGGCACCACCTGTCCGGTGAAGACCTGGATCTTCTCCTTCATCATCGCCGAGACGACGTGGTCCTTTCCCTCCATCAGCGCCTCGAACCCCTCGCGTGCGACGTCCGCGGGGTCGCTCTTCTTGCCCGCGCCCACCCGGGTGTCCTCCATCCCGGCGCGGTGGAAGAAATTCGTCTCCGTCGCGCCCGGCTGCAGCGCGGTCACCGTCACCCCGCTGTCCTTCAACTCGTTGCGCAGCGCCTCGGCGAAGGAGAGCACGAACGCCTTCGACGCCGCGTACACCGCCTCGAAGGGACCGGGCATCTCCGCCGCGATCGACGCGGTGAAGAGGATCCGTCCCTCGCCGCGCCCCACCATCCCGCGCACGACCCGTTTCGCGAGGTGCACCACCGACACGACGTTCAGCTGGATGAGGTTGAGCTCCGCTTCGAGCTCGGTCTCCGTGAACGGCCCGCCCACGCCGACGCCGGCATTGATCGCGATCGCGTCCACCGGGCGTGCCAGCGAGTCGATCCTCCGGCAGAGCGCCTCGACGCCGCCGTACGTCGCGAGATCCGCCTGGATCGCGTCCACCTTCGCCCCACGACGGCGCAGCTCCTCCGCCGCGGCGAACACCTTCGCCGTGTCCGACACGATGAGCAGGTCGAAGCCGTGATCGGCGAACTGCTTCGCGAGCTCGAGCCCGATCCCGCTCGATCCACCGGTCACGACCGCGAGCTGCTGCTGATATGTGGTGTCCATCACTTCTCTCCAGTGCTCTGCGCGCGCGCGAGTCATTCGCGACGCGGGGGGTGACACCGGGCAATTCCGGCGCCACCACCCGTGCGGCCGCCGTTGTGCCTAACGGCCGACTTCGCCTGGAGTCGTCATGCGGCGCTCGCGCGCCGAGCGGTTCGCGGCTTCTATGATCTCGAGCCCGGCGACCGCGTCGTGCGCGTCCACCGGAACCGGCGCGCCGCCTCGGAGCGCCGCGGCCATCCCTTCGTAGAAGCGCTGATACGCGCCGCGCTTCGTCTCGACGACGCTCGACTCGCTGCCGCGCGCCAGCCGTCCCCACCGCTCGCGCGGCTCCTCGCCGTAGCCCGCGTCGACCGGCCGCGCGCCGGCGCGCAGCGCCGCCTCCTGCACGTCGAGCCCGAACTTCGTGAACGTCGCCTCCGCCCCCAGCACGCGGAATCGCGCGGCCGGTTCGGCGACGATCGACGACACCTGCAGATGCGAGCGCACCCCTGACGCGTGCGTGAGCGCGACGTACGCGTCGTCCACGATGGCGGTTCCCGGACGGCGCTCGTCCTCCTCCGCGTACACCGACGCCACCGGCCCGAAGAGCTGCAGCGCCTGGTCGATCAGATGGCTGCCGAGATCGTAGACGAGACCCGTCGCGTCCTCCGGCGTGCCCTCGTTCTTCCAGCCCGCGGGCGCCGGCCGCCAGCGCTCGAAGCGCGACTCGAACCGGTACGGCGTGCCTAACGCTCCGCGCTCGAGCAGGTCGCGCACCGTCAGGAAGTCGCCGTCCCAGCGGCGGTTCTGGAAGACGCTGAGCAGCCGTCCGCTGCGCCGCGCCTCCTCGATGAGCGCGCGCCCCTCGCCCGCCGTCGCCGCGAACGGCTTGTCGACGACGACGTGCAGCCCGGCGCGCAGCGCGCCGCGCGCGAACGGCACGTGCGTGCGATTTGGCGTCGCCACCACGAGCAGCTCGAAGTCGCCGGCACGCGTGAGCACCGTCTCGACGTCGGGCAGTATCTCGACGCCGGGATAGGTCGCCCGCGCCTTCGCCGTGCGCTCGGCGTCGCGCGTGACGATCGCCGCGAGCCGCAGCCCCGGCGTCACCGCGATCAGCGGCGCGTGGAACGCGGAGCCGGCGAGCCCGAAGCCGGCGAGTGCGACGCGCGCGGCACCCTCCTCTCGCATCGCGGCGACGGCGCGGATACTTGTCAGGGATGACCTCCGAACGGGGGACGCGAACGTATCATCGCCGGACAACGGTCGCCAGCACTTCGCGCCCCGCACGCGGTTGACAGCGCGATCGCCGTCGCGCATTTCGCGGCATCGATCGTCACCGCCACCGGAGACCCGCATGCGCGGCACCCGCATCCTGCTCGCCCTCTCGCTCGCCTCGGCGTCACTCGCGAGCACGCTGATCGCCCAACGCCCGGGCGGCACCCTCGACGCCCTCACCGTGCCACGCCCCGGCCGCATCGCGCACTTCTCCAGCCGCGACACCACCGGCGGCAACGACGACTACCGCGTCATCCCGCCGGGCGGAACGCTCACCCTGCTCGACTACCGCGGCGCGGGCATCGTTCGGCGCTGGTGGGTCACCATCGCGCCGCGCAACGACCGGCGCATCCAGCGGCAGCTCATCGTGCGCTGCTGGTGGGACGACGAGCCCGAGCCGTCCGTCGAGGTTCCCATCACCGACTTCTTCGGAGTCGGCTTCGGCGAGTGGCGGCAGTACATGTCTGCCCCGATGAACATGACGAGCGGCGGCTACGACACCTACTGGCCGATGCCCTTCCGCCGGCACGCGCGCATCACCGTCGAGAACCGTTCCGCGGTCACGGTCGGCTCCTTCTATTACAATGTCGACGTCGAGACCCGTCCCGCCGTCGACGACAGCGCGCTCTACTTTCACGCGCAGTTCCGCCGCGTCACCACCACCGCCGGCCAGCCGGTGACGCTGCTCGACGCGACGGGCCGCGGCCAGTACGTCGGCAGCGTCGTCTCCATGCAGCCGCTTCGCGGGCGCGGTCTCTGGTTCCTCGAGGGCGACGAGCGGGTCTTCGTCGACGGCGAGAGCGCGCCGAGCATCGTCGGCACCGGCACCGAGGACTACTTCTCGTCGGGCTGGTACTTCGACACCGGGCCGTACTCCTCGCTCTACCACGGGCTCACCATCAAGGATAGCCTCACCGGCCGCGTGAGCGCGTATCGCTGGCACATCGAGGATCCGATCCCCTTCACCAGCTCCCTTCGCTTCACCATCGAGCATGGCGGAACGAACGACGCGCCGCGCACCGACTACAGCACCGTCGCCTTCTGGTATCAGACGCACCCGCACGCGCGCTTCCCCGCGCTGCCCGCCGATCTTCTTCCGGACACCACGAGCACCGCCGTGCTCCGGATCCCGCGGATGATCGAGGCCGAGAGTCTCCTCGCCACCGCGCGCGTCACCGCCGGCGAGCTGCGCGTTCAGGACATGGCCGGCTTCGAGCCCGACTCGGGACGCTGGAGCGGGGGCGCGCAGCTCTGGTGGGTGCTCGCCCGCCCCGGCGCCAGGCTCACTCTTCCCATCCGCACACCGCGCGGCGGGACGCACGAGCTCACCGGCTACTTCACCCGCGCCCGCGACTACGGCGACGTTCGCGTGCTGCTCAACGGCCGCGCGCTCGCGCCTGTCGTCCGCGGATACTCTCCCACCGTCGAGCCGACCGGCGCGATCTCCTTCGGACGCGTCGCCCTTCGCCCGGGCGTCAACGATCTCGTCGTCGAGATCGTCGGCAAGGACGCGCGCGCGGCGGGATACTCCGACGGCTTCCTCGTCGGCATCGATGGATTCGTGATCGGACCGTGAGATGAAACGAGACGACTTCATCGCCTTCCGCCGCTCCCTCGGCCCCACGCCGCGGCTGACGCATCGCACCGTCCACGCGCGCGGGATCGACTTCGCCGTCTGGTCGTCGCCGGAGGTGCCGGGCGCGACACCGCTCCTCTGCGTCAACGGCGGGCTGCTCTACGACCACTCGCTGCTCTGGCCCGCGCTCTCGCCGCTCGCCGCGACGCGGCAGCTCTGGTTCTACGACCAGCGCGGCCGCGGCAGGACGCCCGCGCCGCCGGGCGCGCGGAGCGCGACCATCGAGCACGACGCCGGCGACGTCGGCGCGCTGCGCCGCGCGTTAGGCATCGCCCGCTGGGATCTCCTCGGCCACTCCTGGGGCGGCGGCATCGCGCTCCTCGGCGCCGAGCGCGATCAGGATGGAACCCGGGCCGTCGTCGGGGTATGTCCGGTAGGAGCGACGAGTGGGTGGATGCGCGCCCTCGACGACGCCGCGCTCGCCAGGCTTGGCCCCGTCGAGCGCGCGGCACTCGAGCGTCATCCACCGGCATCGCTGACGAGCGACGATCCGAACGTGCAGAGCGCCCACGCGCGGGCGCTCTACCCCGCCTGGTTCGCCGATCCGACGCTCGCTGGTCTCTTCTCGCCGCCCCGCGCGACGAGCGTGACCGGAGCGGCGGTCGCGGCGCGCCTGCGGCGCGAGGGCTACGACTGGCGATCACTGCTGAGTGCCCTTCGGACCCCCGTGCTCGTCATAGGTGCAGAGCGTGACCTGCTTCCACTCAAGGCCGCCCGCGAGCTCGCCGATACTCTGCCTTCGGCGCATCTCGTGGTCGTCCCGGGCTCGGGTCACATGCCGTTCTGGGAGGCGCCGGAGCGTTTCTTCGCCGTCGTCGACTCGTTCCTCTCGGCGCCATCGTCGGATTGGGTCCCCCCATGAAGCAACCGTTGCTCGTCGCATCGCTCAGCTTGATGCTCGTCGTGCTCGGGTCGGCCCAGGCGCCGAACGCGAGCCGCCGTGGATCGCACGAGTCGAGCGCGTCGGGCTCGGTCGCGACGGGCCGCTTCCGCACCAGCCGCCGCGACGCCGCCGAGATCAAGCGCCGCCTCCAGCAGCACGAGTCGGGCACCTACATCGGCGAGATCCTCCTCACCCGCGACTCCGCCCTCGCCCGCTGGCACGACCGCGTCGAGCGCCCGCTGAAGGTCTGGATCCAGCCCGCCTCCAGCATCAGCGACTGGCGCCCGGAGTTCCTCACCGAGGTGCGCGACGCCTTTCTCGCCTGGAGCGCGACGGGAATCCCGGTGCGCTTCCTCTTCGTCGGCGATTCGTCGAAGGCCGACATCCACGTCCACTTCATCAACCAGTTCAACGAGCCGATCAGCGGCAAGACCCGCTGGGCGCGCGACGACAACTGGTGGATCGTCGACGGCGACATCACCCTCGCCGTGCATCACGACGGCGGCGAGCCGCTCGACCGCTCGGCGGTGCGCGCGATCGCGCTCCACGAAGTGGGACATCTCCTCGGCCTCGATCACACGTCGGACATCGCGAACATCATGACGCCGCGCGTCCGCGTCCGCGATCTCTCCTCCGCCGATCGCTCGACGATGGAGCTGCTGTACTCGCTCCCCCCGGGCCCGGTCCGCTGACCGCCGTGCGGCGCTCCGACCGGATCGCCGTCGCCATCGTCGGACTTCTCGTCTGTGCCGTCGGCGCGCTGATCGTCAGTGCGCCTCGTCGTTCCACCCCGCTCGTCGCCGCCGTCGCCGACACTGGTCAGGCGAGCGACTCGACCCACGTCGCGGCGGCCGCCGCCGAGGGCGGAAGCGCGACGGAGCGGATGACCATCACCCACAGCGGCGAGGTCCGCGTCCGTCTCGTGCGCTCGGGCAACGCGCCACCGGTGCGCGACATCGACGAGATCCGCCGCCACCTCATCCAGGGCGCGCCCGCCACCTACATCGGCGACGTGCTCGCGCTGCAGGACTCGCAGATCGTCCGCTGGCCCGACGGCACGCTGCTCCGCGTCTGGATCGCCCCCGCCGTCACCGACGTCATGGACTGGAACCCCGCGTACGTCGACACCGTGCGTTCGGCGTTCGCGGCGTGGGACGCGGCGCGCATCCCCGTGCGCGTCGAGCTCACCACCGACTCCGCCGCGGCGACGGTGCACGTCCGCTGGATCGACCACTTCGAGAAGGACGGGACGATCGGCCAGACGCAGCAGACCTGGGATCAGTACCGCTGGCTCGTCGGCGGCGAGATCACCATCGCGACACACACCATGAGCGGCTACACGCTGGACGCGCGCTGGGTCCGCGCCACCGCCCTCCACGAGATCGGCCACCTCCTCGGCCTCAACCACTCCACCGCCGAGAGCGACATCATGGCCGCCTCCGCCCACGCCCCCGATCTCTCCCGCGCCGACATCGCGACGATGCGGCTGCTGTACGTCCTGCCGCCGGGCACGACGAAGTAGGTCGCCAGGCGCCAGGCGTCAGGCACAGCGTTACCTGCAGTTGCGCAGTTCCTTCCGCCTGGCACCCGGCGCCCGGCCTCTGGTCCCTGTCTTGCCACCCCGGCCAGCATGGCCGAGTCGAAGGACATCCCGCGCAGGACGCCACTCCCCGACGACCTCGATGGCGTCCCCCTCTACGACGTCGCGATCGTCGGCGGAGGAACGGCCGGGCTGTCGGCCGCGCTCTGGCTCTCGCGCTATCTGCACAGCGTCGTCGTCGTCGACTCCGGCGATCCGCGCAACTGGGAGACGCGCGGCATCAACGGATTCCTCGGGCTCCCGGGAATCAGGCCCGCCGAGCTGCGCGGGCGGGGGCGCGACGAGTGCCGGAAGCACGGCGTCGAGCTCATCGACGGCGTCGTCCTCTGCGTCGCGAAGCGCGGCGACGAGCACTTCGAGCTCCAGCTCGAGGGGGGCGCGAAGGTCGCCGGGCGCCGGCTGCTGCTGGCGATCGGGATCAAGGACGTCTGGCCGGACGTGCCCGGGCTCGAGCACATCTACGGCGACCGCGCCCACGTCTGCCCCGACTGCGACGGCTACGAGGCCAGGGGGAAGAAGACCGTCGTCATCGGGAAGGGGCGGAAGGCGACCGGGATGGCGCTCAACCTCACCACGTGGACGCGCGATCTCACGGTCTGCACCAATGGCCGCGACCCCGACTTCACCGAGGAGTACTGCGAGAAGCTCGGCGCGTTAGGCATCCCGGTCATCGAGGAGCCGATCACCGGCATCACCTTCCGCGAGGGCGAGCTCCGCTCTCTCACCTTCGACGGGCGCGATCCGCTCGGCGTCGAGGAGATCTTCTTCAGCATCGGCCAGTACCCGGCCGACGATCTCGGCGTGCAGCTCGGCTGCGAGCGCGACGAGGGCGGGCACATCGTGATCGACGAGCACCATCACACGTCGGTGTACAACGTCTTCGCCGCGGGCGACATCGTTCCCGGCCCTCAGCTCGCCATCCGCGCCGCCGCCGGCGGCGCCGTCGCCGCTCTCTCCATCCACAAGTCGCTCGTCCCCGACGAGCGGAAGCTCGAACCCCAGGGGTCAGCGGTCAGCCTCCAGGCGTCAGGAACTGCGGGTAACGCCGTTCCTCACGCCTGAGCGCTGACCCCTACCACTTAAGCGGCACCACCATCTCCTTCCGCTTCCGCACGACCGTCAGCTTCACCTGCTGGTCGTCGTGCGCGCGCTGGAGGGCGCGCTGCATCTGCGTCGGCGTGTTGATGTCGGCGTCGTCGACGCGGGTGATGACGTCGCCACCGCGCAGACCCGCGCGCGCCGCCGGCGTGTTCGGGCCGACCGAGAGCACGAGCACGCCGCTCGCGACGCCGAACGCCTCGCCGAGGTCCTTCGTGACGAGCGCGAGCTCGGCGCCGGCGAGCGCGGTGTTCGTGCTCCAGACCATCCCGATCGCCGGCGTCGACGCCGGGACGGGCGCCAGCTGGTACACCTGGGGCACCGGGGGGATCTGATCGGTCACCACCGCCCCGGGAGGCACGCGCATCCCCCGGACACGCGGCGTGCGCACGACCATCAGACGCCGCTCGCCGGTGACCGTGTCGATGTCGACGCGCACGCCGGCGTCGGCGGCGATCACCGCCGCCGTCATGTCGGGCATGTACTGCGTCTTCCGCGCGACGGTGACCGGGATGTCGTACGTCTCGCGCGCGCGACGGATCTTCACCGTGATGCGATTGCCGGGACGCAGCAGCTTCGTGAGCGAGATGGTCCGTCCGTCGACGTCGTCGTTGTCGTAGGCGAGGATGGTGTCGCCCGCCTGGATCCCCGCGCGGTCCGCGGGCGAGCCCGGCTCCACCGACGCGACGAAGGGATGGCCGCTGTGCTTCACGAACATCTCGCGTCCCTTCGTCCAGCTCTCGATCGCGCAGACGTAATGGATGCCGAGCCATCCTTCCGGCGCGGCGACGCGCGAGGGCTGCATCGCCCGCGGGGCCGGCGCGACCTGCACCCAGACGTTAGGCGACGGAGGCGGGGTCGGCGCGTTCCCGCCCTGCCCCGACTGCGCACCCCCCACCGAGGGCGCCGCCGCCGCGGCGACGAGCATTCCCGCGAACAGCTTCGCCGACATCAATAGCCTCCCATCTGCACGTTGGGCGGCAGCGTCGTGCTCAGCTGACGGAGCGCCGCCTGCCGCGCGCTCAGCGTCGTGAGGTAGTAGCGGTTGATCACCGGATCGTACGGCGCGCCCTGCAGCCCCTGGCGCGCCACCTCCGCCACCTGGTCGAGCGTCGCGAGCCGCGCCTCGTACGCCTCGCGTCCCTGCATCCGCGACGCCGTGTCCTGCTCGGCGAGGAACGCCGCCGCCGCCTGGTACCCCTGCTCGTAGCGCGTGAGCGCGGCGAGGGCGTCGCTCGTCGAATGGAAGACGGGGAGCGTGTCCGCGACCGCGCGCACCAGCGTGTCGACGCCGGCGCGGGAGAGCCCCGGGATCGCCGTCGCGCCCGCGGAGACGCGACCCGCCATGATCCCGACCGCGGCGACGAGTAGGCCCGCCGCGGCGCGCAGCCACGACGCCTGCCCGAAGGCGCGGCGTCGCAGCGGAATGACGCGGAGCTCCGTGTCCGGCGCGACGGGGGCGGTCGAGACGAGCCCCTGCTCGCGGAGCGCTGGCAGAAGCGACTCCCAGCTGGTGAGCGGCGCACCCGCGCCCTGCGCGGTGAAGCGCTCACCCGCGGAGAGCGAGCGAAGCGAGCGGTGCGCCGTTCGCTCGCGCGCGCAGGTCGCGCAGCGGGCGAGGTGCTCCCCCTCGGTGGTCGTCGGCTCGTCGTCGGCGAGCGCCGCGAGCCGTTCAGCTGACAGGTGTAGCATGGCGTGCATCCGGTCGTGATGGTCCATCGATCACGTGCGCGAGGAGGCGGCGAAGCTTCGCCCGCGCCTTGAACAGTTGCGATTTCGAGCCGCCCGACGTGATGCCGAGCTCCTGGGCGATCTCTTCGTGCGTGTACCCCTCCACGTCGTGGAGCATGAACACCGCTCGTGCTCCAGGCGACAGCTGCCGCGCCGCATCCTCGATCGAGGCGGCGAGGATCGCGCGCTCCGAGTCGTGGTCGACGCTCGCGCTGTCGTCCTCGATCGCCGTCTCCCGCATCGCGATCCGCTTGGTCTGCCGCAGCGCGTTCAGCGTCCGGTTGACGGCGATCCGGTGCGCCCACGTTCCGAACTGCGAGTCCCCGCGGTAGCTCGGCAGGGCGCGGAAGATCTGGATCCACACTTCCTGCGCGACGTCGGCCGCCGTATCCGGGTCCCCCACCAGCCGCCGCACCACCGCATCGATGTGCGGGGCATGGCGAGTCCAGAGCGTTCGCAACGCCCCTTCGTCGCCGTCGATGGCGCGCCGGATGACGAGTTGTTCGGGTTCCATGGAGTCTGCTACTTGGTCACCCGGGCGCGGGGGAAGGTTTACGGGACTGCCATGTGTCACGAGGCTAGTGTCATGACTGCTGGGGCATGAGCCATGGGGCAGAAGGGCCATGGGGCAGCAACTGCCACATGGCCCCTCCGCCAAGTGACTCGTGCCGCCTGACGCTGACAGTAGCCTCATGCCGAATGGCAGTACCAGCCGCCTCAACCATTGCTTCACTGCTGACCCCGCAACTCGTTGCTCCACAAAAGACTGGACAGATCGCGATCACCGTTGCATGTATGGCGTCCCCGGAACACCCGTCCTCGAAATCGGTATCCACCGAGGACGCTCCGAGATACCCGGAAAAACGATAAGTCCCCGCCATTCTTGTGGTTGGGACATTCGCACGCTGTATGCGTATCGTCAACGCGTGCGGATCGTCTCATGAGAAGCATGACGCACCCCGCAGGCCCCAGGAGTTGACGTGATCTCACTGCTGTTCGCCCTGAAGCTCGCGATTCCGGCCGCCCCGGCGGCTCCGGTTCCGGTCGTGCCCACCGACGGGCTGCCTTCCAAGGCGCCCGTCTCGGTCGGCATGTCCGCGGAGCGTCTGGCGGCCATCGATCGCGTCGTCGCCCGCGGGCTCAAGGCGGGCGGCTATCCGGGCGCGGCGGTCGTCGTCGGTCGCAAGGGCGCCGCGGTCTGGAAGAAGGGCTTCGGCCATCTCGACTGGAGCACCTCCTCGGAGACCGTCCTCCCCGACGAGTCGATCTACGATCTCGCGTCGCTCACCAAGGTCATCGGCACCACCACCGCGCTGATGGTCCTCTTCGACGAGGGGAAGATCCACCTCGACGATCCGGCCTCGAAGTACGTCCCCGGCTTCTCCGGTGGACTCAAGGACAGCGTCACCCTCCGCCAGCTCCTCGAGCATCGCTCCGGCCTCCCCGCCGGCCGCGATCTCTGGCGCGTCGCGCACTCCCCCGAGGAGGCGCGGCAGATGGTCATCGATACCCCGCTCGACTGCCGCCCCGGCCAGTGCTACGAGTACTCCGACCTCGGCGCCGACATGCTCGGCTTCGTCGTCGAGGCGGCGAGCGGTGAGCCGCTCGATCAGTTCCTCCAGGAGAAGGTCTACGGTCCCCTCGGGATGGTCGACACCTTCTTCCGGCCCGCCGATTCGCTTCGCGATCGCATCGCGCCCACCGAGGTGACGCCGCCCCGCGGCTATCCCCTCCGCGGGGAGGTGCACGACGAGAACGCCTACGCGTTGGGCGGCGTCGCCGGTCACGCCGGGTTGTTCAGCACCGCGGGCGACCTCTCGGTGTTCGCGCAGATGATGCTCAACGGCGGCGAGTACAACGGCGTCCGCGTCGTCGCCGACTCCACCGTCCGCCTCTTCACCACCCGCGCGGCGGGCACGCGCGCCCTCGGCTGGGACACCTGCGACAACGACGGCGGCTGCGGCTCGTACCTCAGCGACCGTGCGTACGGCCACACCGGGTTCACCGGCACCTCGATCTGGATCGATCCCGATCGCGAGATGTTCGTGATCCTGCTGACGAACCGCGTCCACGCTGCGCGCGCGAAGCGGCCGGCGAAGGTCATCTCCGACGTTCGCGCCGATCTCGCCGACGCGGCCGCCCTCGCCGTCACTGACGGCCCGGACGGGGTGCTCGCCTGGCCCGCCAGCTTCCGCGCCGACCGCGCGGTCGGCTGGAACC
>JABFXC010000173.1 GCA_013361935.1 Gemmatimonadaceae bacterium | reverse complement strand
GGGTGCTACCGGTGCGACCGGGGCAACCGGCGCGGGCTGCGCCGACGCCGCGGCCTGGGCGGCGTCCGCGTAGAAGCGGAAGTCCTCGCCGCCGATGCGAAGCACGTCGCCGCGCGAGAGCGTCTGCGACGACGCGATGCGCTGACCGTTGACGAGCACACCGTTCGTGCTCAGGTCCGTGACCGTGTAGCCGTCGGTGCCGGCGAGGACCTCTGCGTGCTTCCGCGAGACCTCCGGAGAGGGAACGACGACGTCGCAGCCCGCGTCCCGACCGATGGAAAGTCCCCCGGCGCCGACGGCGTACTCGCGCCCGTCCACGAGCGAGATCAGGCGGCCGCCGGTCGCGGCGGTCGCCCGGTTGCCGGCGCCGGCCGGGCGCGCGTCGACGCGCTCGGCAACGTTCAACCCCGCGAGGTACTGCGTCTGTCCGCCCTTGCGGTCGTCGCCGAAGAGGAGCTCGCGGCCGGCGACATCGATCTTGTCGCCGTGGATCAGAGGCGTCGGCTCCGCGCCGAGCATGACCCCGTTCACCCGGACCGCCGCGTCGTTCGAGGCGCGCCTGATGACGACGCTGTTGTCGCTCCCCAGCTGCAGCTTCGCCTGAACTCCAAGCGCCGCCGGTCCCTCCACCGGGATGTCGGCGCCGGCGGTGCCGACGCTCGTCTCCCCGACGCGCAGCGGAAACTGCTTGTCGTTCAGCTGGATGTAGGGCATGCGGTGTGGGAACGCCGGGCGGGACCTCGTGGACGCTCCGAAGTTACCCGCCCCCCTGACGACGAGCAAGCGCGATCGGGTGACGCGCCGGACGACCACCGATCACGCGGCGCCCGCCTGAAGTCTGTACAGCCGCTCGTACAACCCCCGGCGCGCGAGCAGCTCGGCGTGGGTCCCCTGCTCGCGCACTTCGCCGAGGTGCAGGACGAGGATCCGATCCGATCCGACGATGGTGCTCAGCCGGTGCGCGATCGCGATCGTCGTCCGCCCGCGCATCAGCTCCGCGAGCGCGCGCTGGATCTGCGCCTCCACCTCGCTGTCCACCGCGCTCGTCGCCTCGTCGAGGAGCAGCAGCGCCGGGTCGGCGGCCACCGCGCGGGCGAAGGAGAGAAGCTGGCGCTCGCCCACGCTCACGGATGCACCCCGCTCCCCCAGCTCGTACGAGTACCCGCCGGGCAGGCGCGCCACCACACGATCGGCACCCACCCGGTTCGCCGCCGCGACCACCTGCTCGTCGCTGATCGGCGCGTTCAGCCGGATGTTCGTCGCGACGTCGCCGGCGAAGAGGAAGATGTCCTGCTGCACGTAGCCCACGAGCTCCCGCAGCCGGTCGAGCGGCATCTCGCGGATGTCGACGCCGTCCACCGTGATCCGTCCGCGCTGCGGTTCGTAGAAGCGCAGGAGGAGGCTCACGATCGTGGTCTTCCCCGCGCCCGTGTGCCCGACGATCGCCAGTGTCTCTCCGGGCGCCACGGCGAAGCTCACTCCCTTCAGCACCCACTGCGGCTCCTGGTACGCGAACCAGACCTCCTCGAAGCGCACGGACACCCCGCGGCGCCCCGCGAGGGCGACGGGCGGGCGCGCCGCGGGCGCGTCGACGCTGCTCGTCCCGACGGCGGCGGGCGTGTCGAGCAGGGTGAAGATGCGCTCCGACGCCGCCATCGCCTGCTGGAGGATGTTGTACTTCTCCGAGAGATCCTGCAGCGGCTGGAAGAACCGGCGCAGCAGCTGCAGGAAGGCGGCGACCGTCCCCACCGTCAGCGAGCCGACACCGACACGGTGTGCGCCGGCGACGACGAGGATCGCCAGCGCCACCGTCGTCAGGAGCTCGATCGCCGGGAAATACAGCGCGTACACGGTGATCGACCGGAGATTCGCGTCGAGGTGGTCGCGATTCAGCTTGTCGAAGCGCTTCGCCTCGTCCGCCTCGCGCCCGAAGAGCTGCACCACGCGCATTCCCGTGATGCGCTCCTGCAGAAAGGCGTTGATGCGCGCGATGCGCGTGCGGATGTCGCGGTAGGTGTCCCGCACCTTCACCCGGAACACGTGCGAGACGAGATAGACGAGCGGGATCGTCGCGAAGCCGAAGAGCGCGAGTCTCCAGTCGACCCAGAGCATCGCGACGCTGATCGCCACGAGCGTGAAGAGATCGCCGAGCCCGGAGACCACTCCCGCGGTGAATAGCTCGTTCAGCGATTCGACGTCCGTGGTGACGCGCGTGATGAGACGCCCCACCGGGTTGCGATCGAAGAATGGGATCGGCAGCCGCTGCAGGTGCGCGAAGAGCTGCCCGCGCAGGTCGTGCATCACCCGCTGGCCGAGCAGCGCGGTGAGGATCGTCTCGCCGTACGAGCACGCGAACTGCGCGACGAGCGCCAGGGCGAGGAGGAGCACCGACCGCTGCACGAGCGCGATGTCGCGCGCGGGCACCGCCACGTCGATGATCCGTTTCGTGAGCAGCGGGCCCACGAGCTGAAGGCCGCCCTCGGTGAAGAGCAGCGCGAGCGCGCCGCCGACGAGCGCGCGATACGGCCGCACGTAGCGCAGCAGCCGGCGCATCAGCCGCCCGTCGTATGCCTTCCCGAGTACGTCCTCTTCGTGAATTCCCTGCTCGGCCATGGCTGCATCCTAGTGGCGCACGTCACCGACGGTCAACGCGCACCGTCGCCGTGCCCTTCTGTCGACCCTTCCAGGCCGTACATGGCACTGCGGTTGCGTTAGCCGAACGCGCAACCCTCACCACTTGGAGGAGCTATGGGTATCATTGCTTGGATCGTCCTCGGTCTGATCGCGGGTGCGATCGCCAAGGCGATCATGCCGGGCAGGGATCCGGGCGGTATCATCGTGACGATCCTGATCGGAATCGTCGGCGCCTTCATCGGTGGCTTCATCGGAAGCCTCGTCGGCCACACCCCCGTCACGGGACTCAATCTCTGGAGCATCATCCTCTCGATCGTCGGGGCGATGATCCTCCTCTGGATCTACCGCGTCGCGACGCGCGGCCGCTCGACCACGGTCTGACAGCGCGTGGTGCGCGCCGCGATGCCGCGGCGCGCACTACCACGCGAGGTGACCCTTGGCGCTCTGGCTCTACTGGATCATCCTCGGCCTCCTTGCCGGGGCACTCGCGAAGTTCCTCATGCCCGGCCGGGACCCCGCCGGGTGCATCTTCACGATCGTCCTCGGCGTCGTCGGCGCCTTCCTCGGCGGCTGGGTCGGAACCAGGCTCGGCTGGGGACGGGTGACGGTCGGGACGCTCGACCTCCGCTCCATCGGCATCGCCACCTTCGGGGCGATCATCCTGCTCGCCATCGGCCGGCTCCTGCGCCGCGGCGGAGACTCGCGCTAGCCGCGCCGACGAGCCGAACAGATCCCGCAGATCGGCGCGCCGTGCCTTATCTTTCCTGACGATGTCTTCCATCGTCGTCCGCGGCGCCCGCCAGCATAACCTCAAGGGTTTCGACGTCGAGATCCCTCGGCGCTCCTTCACGGTCGTCACCGGTCCCTCGGGCTCGGGGAAGTCCTCGCTCGCCTTCGACACGCTCTACGCCGAAGGCCAGCGCCGCTACGTCGAGTCGCTGTCCGCCTACGCGCGGCAGTTCCTCGAGCGGATGGAGAAGCCCGCCGTCGACTCGATCGAGGGACTCTCCCCCGCCGTCGCCATCGAGCAGAAGAACCCCACCAAGACCTCGCGCTCGACGGTCGGCACCGCGACCGAGATCTACGACTACCTGCGGCTCCTCTGGGCGCGCGTCGGCCACACGATGTGCCCGAAGTGCGGACGCGAGATGAAGCCGGACACCGTGCAGTCCGCGACCGACGCGCTCCTCGCGCTCCCCGCCGGGTCTCGCTTCTCCGTCACCTTCCCGCTCCGGCTCTCCGACGCCGTCACCCACGAGGTGGTCGTCGAGAACCTGCGCGCACAGGGCTTCCTCCGCGTCGCGCTCGACGGCGTGATGAAGCACCTCGACGATCTCGCCACGGAGCCCATCGACGTCACCTTCGCGAAGGAGCTCCTCGTCGTCGTCGACCGCCTCGCGGCGGCCGCGGAGAGCTCCGGCCGCGTCGCCGACGCGTTAGGCACGGCCTTCCGCGAGGGCTACGGCGACGCCGTCGCCCTCGTCGCCGATTCCGGCCAGCGACTCCGCTTCACCGAGCGCTTCGAGTGCCCGTACGACGGGACGACCGCGCCCGCCCCGACGCCGCAGCTCTTTTCGTTCAACAATCCGCGCGGCGCCTGCGAGACCTGCAACGGCTTCGGCGCCGTCCTCGAGTACGACGTCGCCCTCATCGTCCCCTACCCGGAGCGCACGCTCCGCGAGGGAGCCATCGCGCCGTGGACGATGCCGCGCTACGAGAACAAGCGCCGCGCGCTCGCCGAGTTCGCGAAGCGCGAGCGGATCTCGATGGACACCCCCTGGCGCGATCTTCCGGAATCGGCGCGGGAGAAGCTCCTGCGTGCCCGGCAGCGCGGCTTCGTTGGGATCGTCCCCTTCCTCGAAGGGCTCGAGGAGAAGCGGTACAAGCAGTACATCCGCGTCTTCCTCCGGCAGTACCAGACGGCGAACGAGTGCCGCACCTGCCACGGGACGAAGCTCAAGCCCGAGGCGCTCAACGTCCGCGTCGCCGCCCGCCACATCGCCGAGATCAGCGCGCTCCCCGTCGACGAGCTGCTCTCCTGGCTCGAGAAGGTCCAGCTCTCCGGCTTCGAGCGGCAGGTGGCCGAGCACATCCTGATGGAAGCGCGCGACCGCGTGCAGTTTCTCTGCGACGTCGGCCTCAACTACCTCTCGATGGACCGCGCGGCGCGCACGCTCTCCGGGGGCGAGGCGCAGCGCATCGGGCTCGCGAACTCCCTCGGCTCGCATCTCGTCGACACGCTGTACGTCCTCGACGAGCCCTCGATCGGCCTGCACTCGCGCGACATGGCTCGCCTGCTCCGCCTGCTGCAGCGCCTGCGCGCGGGCGGCAACACGGTGCTCGTCGTCGAGCACGACATCGACGCGATCCGCGCCGCGGACTACATGGTGGAGCTCGGGCCGGCGAGCGGCGAGCAGGGGGGCGACCTCGTCTTCGCGGGGCCGATCGCCCGCGTCGCCGAGAGCCCGCTCACCGGGCAGTACCTCACCGGCCGGCGCTCGATCGCGATCCCCGAACAGCGCCGCCGCCTCGGGCCGCGCTGGCTCACCCTCACCGGCGCGCGCGAGCACAACCTGAAGGACGTCGACATCCGCATCCCGTTAGGCACCGTCACCGCGGTGACCGGCGTGTCGGGGTCCGGAAAGAGCACGCTCGTGCACGACGTGCTCTATCGCGCCCTGGAGCACCGGATCCACGGCGAGCACTCGGCGAAGATGCACCTCGGTGAGAAGGTCGGCGCGTATCGCGAGCTCACCGGCACCGAGGGGATCGAGGACGTCGTCCTCATCGACCAGGAGCCGATCGGCCGCTCGCCGCGCTCGAACCCCGTCACCTACGTGAAGGCGTTCGACGAGATCCGCCGCATCTTCGCCGACGCCCCCCTCGCCAGGCAGCGCGGCTACGGCGCGGGGACGTTCAGCTTCAACGTGAAGGGCGGACGCTGCGAGCGCTGCGAGGGCGCCGGCTATCTCGAGGTGGAGATGGTGTTCATGGCCGACGTGTTCGTCCCCTGCGACGACTGCGGCGGCAAGCGCTTCCGCGCCGACGTCCTCGACGTGCGCGTGAACGGAAAGAACATCCACGAGGTCCTCGAGCTCACCGTCGACCAGGCGATCCGCTTCTTCCCCCGCGAGGAGAAGCTCGGCCAGGCGCTCTGGCAGCTCCAGCAGGTGGGACTCGGCTATCTCCGGCTCGGCCAGCCGGCGACGACGCTCAGCGGCGGCGAGGCACAGCGGCTCAAGGTCGCCCGCGAGCTCGCCCTCGCGACGAAGAAGAGCGGGAAGAAGCTCTACATCATGGACGAGCCGACCACCGGCCTCCACCTCGAGGACATCCGGAAGCTGGCGACCGTCTTCGACCGCCTCGTCGATGCGGGGCACACGCTCGTGCTCATCGAGCACAACCTCGACGTCATCAAGCTCGCCGACTGGGTGATCGACCTCGGCCCGGAGGCGGGCAGCCGCGGCGGCCAGGTCGTCGCGATGGGACGGCCGGAGGAGATCGCGCAGGTGGAGGGCTCGCACACCGGGGTCTGGCTGCGCACCGTGCTCCCCGCTGTCCCAGCCGTGAAAACGCGTCACCGGGACGTTGACCGCGAGGCGCGGGCCGGATAAATTCTCTGGACTGATCCCGAGTAGCTCAGGTGGTAGAGCAGGTGACTGTTAATCACCGGGTCGGGGGTTCGAGTCCCTCCTCGGGAGCTGGATTGAAAGGTTGTGCGCGCGGGGCCGTGAGCGATCACGGCCCCGCGTCTTTTTCATGGCCACTGTCGCGCGCGACGGCTCGCGATCAATTTTCCCGCGAACCTCGACCTGGAGCATGGCGACGATGAGCGCTGCCGCAGCCCCGCCCCCGCTGGTGGGCGTGATCATGGGAAGCCGCAGCGACTACGACGTGCTCGCCGCGGCGATCGAGATCCTCACCGAGCTGCGCGTGCCGCACGAGGCGCGCATCGTCTCGGCGCACCGCACCCCGGACCTGATGTTCGAGTACGCGGCGAGCGCCGAGCAGCGCGGTCTCCGCGTCATCATCGCCGCCGCGGGTGGAGCGGCGCACCTCCCCGGGATGGTCGCGGCGAAGACGATCGTTCCGGTGCTCGGCGTCCCGGTGCCGGCGACGATGCTCAACGGCGTCGATTCCCTGCTCTCCATCGTCCAGATGCCGCGCGGCGTCCCCGTCGGCACGCTCGCCATCGGCAAGCCGGGCGCGGCGAACGCGGCGCTCCTCGCCGCGATGATCGTCGCGAACGACGATCCCGCGCTCCGCGAGCGACTGCGCGCCTGGCGCGCCGCGCGCAGCGAGGAAGTGCTCGGCCAGCGGCTGCCGTAAGTGTCGATCATCCACCCGGGCGCGACGATCGGCTTCCTCGGCGGCGGCCAGCTCGGACGCATGACGGCGTTCGCCGCCCGCTCCATGGGCTACGACGTGCACGTCCTCGACCCCGATGCCGCGGCGCCCGCGCGAGGCGTGGCGTCGCGCTTCATCCAGGCGCCCTTCCAGGATGCCGACGCGATCGTGCAGCTCGCCGAGCGCTGCGACGTGCTGATGCCCGAGATCGAGACGATCTCCCCCGAGGGGATGGCGCGCGCCGTCGCGCATGCGCCCGTCCGCAACGGCGCGGGCGTGCTCCACATCGTCCAGGATCGCGCGCGGCAGAAGGAATGGCTCGCGAGCCATGGCTTCCCGTTGACGCCGTTCGTCGTTGTGCACGGCGAGGAGGACGCGGCCCGCGCGAGCGCCACCCTGCGCGGGCGCTGCTTCGTGAAGACCACCACCGGCGGCTACGACGGGCGCGGGCAGATCCGCACGGAGTCTCCGGCGGGGATCGCGGCGGCCTGGCGCGAGCTCGGCGCGCGACCGTGCGTCGCCGAGCAGGGCGTCGAGCTGCGGATGGAGCTCTCGGTGCTCGTCGCGCGCACGGCGGCGGGCGCCATCGCCACCTACCCGCCGGCGGCGAACGTTCACGTCGGTGGGATCCTCGCCTCCTCGGTGATTCCCGGTGTCGATGACCCCGCGCTCGTCGGCCGCGCGCGGGACATCGCCGCCGCGCTCGCGGATGGACTCGGCGTCGAAGGACTGCTTTGCGCGGAGCTCTTTCTGTCGGCGGACGGGGCGCTGCTGGTGAACGAGCTCGCGCCGCGGCCGCACAACAGCTATCACGAGAGCATCGAGGGATGCGCGACGAGCCAGTTCGAGCAGGCGGTGCGCGCGATCTGCGGGCTTCCACTCGGCGACACGACCTCGCTGCGTCCCGCGGCGATCGCGAACCTGCTCGGCGAGCTCTGGCCGTCGGAGGGGAATCCCGACTTCACGACGGTGCTCGCCGACGGCCGCGTTCACCTGCATCTCTACGGGAAGCGCAGCGCGCGTGCAGGGCGGAAGATGGGCCACCTCGCCGCCACCGGCGAGAGCGCCGACGATGCGGTGGCGCGCGCCGTCGCGGCCCGCAATCTGCTCGCGAGGGCGAGCGGAGTGGCCGAGTGGCGATGATCGCGCGGCACATCCGTACCCACGACCGGAGATCTTTCATGCGGCGTCTCGTTCCTCTCGCAATGCTTCTCGCGGCCTGCCACGGCAAGTCCGGCTCTCCGCCGGTGCCGCAGGCTCCCGTCTCCTCGGCGTCGTTCACTTTGCGCACGAGCGACGGCCGGGAGGTCGGCCACGGTTCGCTGCAGCAGACCACCGCCGGCGTGCTGCTCACCGCGGACCTGACGGGTATGCCGGCGGGAACGCACGGCATCCATCTGCACGCGGTGGGTCAGTGCAATGCCCCCGACTTCGCGAGCGCGGGCGGTCACTTCAACCCGGCGTCGAAGATGCACGGCTTCCGGAACCCGGCGGGCCACCACGCCGGGGACCTGACGAACATCAGCGTGCCGGAGAGCGGCGCGCTGCGTGTCGAGCTGCTCGCGTCGGGCGTCCGGCTCGGCTCCGGCGACGGCACCCTGCTCGACGCCGACGGCAGCGCGGTCGTCGTCCACGCCCTCGCCGACGACTACCAGACGGATCCCGCCGGGGCGTCGGGGACGCGGGTCGCCTGCGGGGTCGTGCAGCGTTAGGCGGGCACGGATCGCGGGCGCCGGACGTCCCCGGCGCCCGTCCCGCTCATCCACGCCGCCGCTCGACGACGCGCTCCTCCTCCGCCGATGAGCTGCTCAGCGGAACCTCGAGGATCCGGAAGGGCGGCCGGTCCGGGTAGTGCTCCTTGAGCACGGGGAGCGCGACGTTGTAGACGGGAATCCCCTGCGCCGTCTTCCCCTGCGGCGATCCCTTGTGCGCGTGGCCGTGCACCACGGCGTGCACCTGGTAGCGCGCGAGCGGCTCCTCCAGGCGGCTGCTCCCCAGCCATGGGTAGATCTCGAGCGGCTCCCCTTCCACCGTCTCGCGGATCGGTGCGTAGTGGAGGACCGCGATGCGCGAGGGCGTGCGCAGCCGCGCGAGTGCGCTCTCCAGCTTCAGCGCCTCGTCCACCGCCTCGCGCACGAAGTGCTTGATGGTCGTCTCCCCCCACGCGCCGAGCGCGCCGCGACCGAAGCCGCCGGCGAACCCCTTCACTCCGGCGAATCCGATCCCCGCGATCTCCACCGAGTCGCCGTCGAGCAGGTGGACACCGGCATCGGTGAGGATGCGCGCCACCTCCTCTTCCTGTCCCGACTCGAAGTCGTGGTTCCCGAGGACCGCGACGACGGGAATCTTCACCGCCGCGGTGAGATCCTTCGCCAGCGCCCTCGCCTCTTCGGCGAGCCCGTAGTCGGTGAGGTCTCCGCTGATGACGAGCACCTCCGCCTGACGCGCGATCTCCGTGAACAGGGGGAGCAGCATCCCCTGCGAGGTCTTGCCGTAGTGCACGTCGCTCACCGCCGCCACTCGAACCGTCCCGCCCGCCTCCGCCATGTCATCGCCTCCGCGTTGTCCGGCGGTGCTACTGAACGATCCGGGCCAGCGTGACGCGGCGCGGCGAAAGCGTCGCGCAAGCCCCACTCTTGCACTGTGCTCGCGCGACGACCGCTTCCCATCGCCCGCATGAGCTACAACTCCACGCTCGACGACTCCGCCTTCGACACCAACACCTTCTATCGCCGGACGCTCCACGTCCTCAGCGACGCGCAGGTGCCCTTCCTCGTCGGCGGCTCGCATGCCTTCCTGCATTACACGGGCATCGCGCGGAACACCAAGGACCTCGACCTGTTCCTCCGCGCCGAGGATCTGAACCGTGCGCTCGAAGCGCTCGCCGAAGCCGGTTACCGGACCGAGCGTACCTTCGCGCACTGGCTCGCGAAGGCGTTCCAGGGGGACGACTTCGTCGATCTGGTGCACTCCTCCGGCAATGGCGTGGCCCGCGTCGACCAGGCGTGGTTCGACCACTCGGTCGAGGCGCAGGTGCTCGGCATGCCGGTGCGGCTCATGCCGGTCGAGGAGCTCATCTGGCAGAAGTCCTTCCTCATGGAGCGCGAGCGCTTCGATGGCGGAGACGTGATGCATCTCCTCCTCCGCTGCGGGAAATCGCTCGACTGGAATCGCCTGCTCGAGCGCTACGGGCCGAACTGGCGGCTGCTGCTCGCCTACCTGACCTTTTTCGGCTTCGTGTATCCCGGCGTCAGCGGGCCGATTCCCGATCAGCTCTACCAGTCGCTGCTCGATCGCGCCCGCCAGCCCGATCCGAATCCCGACGGCGCGCAGCTGTGCCGCGGCACGCTCGTCTCGCGGCAGCAGTATCTGGTCGACATCGGCCGCTGGGCGTTCCGCGACGCGCGCATCGCGCCGTACGGCACGATGTTGCCGGAGCAGGCCGTCTACTGGACCTGGGCGATCGACAACGTCGATTGACGCCTAACGCCCGGCGAGCTTCGCGACGAGCCGCTCGCGCACCGCCGGCCACTCCCCGCCAAGGATGCTGAACCAGACGCTGTCGCGGACGCGCCCGTTCCAGGTGGCCACGTGCTGGCGAAACACTCCCTCCTCCGTCGCGCCCAGCCGCAGGATCGCCGCGCGCGACCGCGCGTTGAGGACGTCGGTCTTGAGCTCCACCCGCCGCAGCTCCAGCGTCTCGAAGGCATGCGCGAGCATCAGCAGCTTCGCCTCCGTGTTTACCGCGGTGCGCTGCCATGGCGCGGCGATCCACGTCCACCCGATCTCGATGCGGCGGTGCACGCGGTCGTAGTTTCCGAAACGCGTGCTGCCGACGACCGTCCCCGATTTCTGCTCCACCGTGACGAAGGGCAGCGCCAGCCCCGCGTCGCGCGCCGCGAGCGCGCGCTCCACGTAGGCGCGCATCAGCTCGGGCGAGCCGGCCGATTCCATGCCGATCCGCCACAGCTCGGGATCCTGCGCGATCGGGATCAGCGCCTCGACATGAGCGCGCTCCAGCGGCTCGAGCCGCACGTGGCGACCAGACAGCGTGACCTTCGCCAGTGCCGGCCCCGGCCCGGCGTCGCCCGGTGGAACGACGGGGACGGCGCTCACCGCCCGACCAGCTGCTGCTCGCGCGCCGCGTCGGCGAGCTCGCCGCGCGAGGTGACGTTCAGCTTCTCGAAGATGTTCGAGAGGTGGGTGCTCACCGTGCGCGGCGAGATGCCGAGCGCCACGCCGATCTCCTTGTTCGACCGCCGTGCGACGACGAGCCGGATGATCTCGATCTCGCGGCCGGTGAGTCCCTCCGCTCCGCGCGCGGCGACG
>JABFXC010000095.1 GCA_013361935.1 Gemmatimonadaceae bacterium | reverse complement strand
GCATCTGCGCGCTCGCCGCGGAGACGGGGAGCAGGAGATCTAGCAGCCGCTCGGTGACACGCTCGCCCGCGAGATCCTCCACCTCCGACTCGCGCTCCGTGCGCACCATGTCGATCGCGCTCTCGACGAGGTCGCGGACCATCGATTCGACGTCGCGGCCGACGTAGCCGACCTCGGTGAACTTCGACGCTTCCACCTTGATGAACGGCGCGCCGGCGAGCTTGGCCAGGCGCCGCGCGATCTCCGTCTTCCCGACGCCGGTGGGACCGATGAGGATGATGTTGTTCGGCGAGATCTCCTCGCGGATCGCGTCCGGCGCCCGCTGGCGGCGCCAGCGGTTGCGGAGCGCGATGGCGACGGCCTTCTTCGCCTCACCCTGCCCGACGATGTAGCGATCGAGCTCGGCGACGATCTGCCGCGGGGTGAGGTCGGCGAGGCGGGCGAGGGTCTGCTGGGTGCGCGGAGAGGGCATCTGCCTAACGGTCGGGCCGCGTCACGCCGGCTCGAGCACGGTGATGTTGGTGTTCGTGTACACGCAGATCTCGCCGGCGATGGTCAGCGCGCGCTTCACGATGTCGATGGGCTGGAGATCGGTGTTCGCGACGAGCGCGCGCGCGGCGGCGAGGGCATACGAGCCGCCGCTGCCGATGGCGAGGATCCCGTCGTCGGGCTCGATGATGTCGCCGGTGCCGGAGATGATGAGCCCGTGCTCGCGGTCGACGACGGCGAGCAGCGCCTCGAGGCGGCGCAGAACGCGATCGCTCCGCCAGTCCTTGGCCAGCTCCACGGCGGCGCGCGGGAGATTCCCCGAATAGCGCTCGAGCTTCTCCTCGAACTTCTCGAAGAGCGTCATCGCATCCGCCGCCGCGCCGGCGAACCCGGTGGCGATCTTCCCGCCACGCATGAGCCGCACCTTGTTCGCGTTGGACTTCATCACGGTCTCGCCGACGGTCACCTGCCCGTCGCCGCCGAGCGCGACACGCCCGTTCCGCCGCACGGCGAGGATGGTCGTGGCGCGGACGCGCGGGAGGCCGCTGGGGTTCGAATGGGGCATGATGAATAGTAAAGCGGGGGGGGCGCTGGTTGTGAGCGCCGAAGGGCCAGGGGCCAGGCGGAAGGAGCTGCGTCAACTGCAGTTACCGCCGTTCCTGACACCTGGCCCCTGACACCTGGCCCCTGACACCTGGCCCCTGACGCCTGGCCCCTGGCCCCTGGCCCCCGCAGTCCCCGGCCTCTCAGCGCAGGCGGAGCCGCTCGCCTGTCGGCGTCTGTTCCGGCATCCCGGGCTTCAGCGCGGTGTCCGGGTCGCGGCGCGCCGCGGCGCGAAAGTCGAGCTCCTGGCGGAAGTAGCGCCGGTTCAGGATCCCGCCGAGCGCGAGCAGCGCGACGGCGAGTCCGACGATCCACGGCGTCCAGCTCCACTGGTCGCGGCCGATGAGAGCGACACCGAGCACGACGATCGCGAGCCCCACCGCCGCTTCCCCGCCCCGGCTGCGCTCGGCGCGCGCGCGCCTGCGCCGCTCGCGCACATGCAGCGACGGGTCGCGGTCCGGCAGCCACGCATCGGCGACGAGCCCGACGCCGAGGAGGCCGACGAGGACGCCGAAGAGGATCGGGAGGTACTCGATGCGCATGCCCGGAGGCATTGCGAGGGGCGTGCCGGGGGGCCGGGGGTCGGGGCCCAGGCGGAAGGAACTGCGGCAAATGCAGCTCCGCGGTTCCTCACACCTGGCGCCTGACCCCTGGTCCTACGCCCGCGGGTGTGCCGACCGATAGACCTGCTTGAGCCGCTCGACGCTCGTGTGCGTGTAGATCTGCGTCGTCGCGATCGAGGCGTGGCCGAGGAGCTCCTGGACGGCGCGAAGATCGGCGCCGGCGTCGAGGAGATGGGTGGCGAAGCTGTGGCGGAGGGAGTGCGTGCTCAGACCGGCGTCCTCGTCCACCGCGTCGAGATACTTCTGCACGGCGAGCTGGATGGCGCGGACGCCGAGGCGCTTGCCGGTGCGCGCGAGGAAGAACGCCGTGCGGTCGGCCTTCGGACCGATCGCGCGAACGAGCTCGTCGCGCTTCGCCTCGTAGTTGCGGAGCGCGAGCGTCGCCGCGTCGCCGATGGGGATGATCCGCTCCTTGCGCCCCTTGCCGCGCACCTTCGTCTGCTGCGACACGAGATCGACGTCCTGCCGGCTCAGGCCCCGCAGCTCGGAGAGGCGCATCCCCGTCGAGTAGAAGAGCTCGAGGATCGCCGCGTCGCGGACGTCGTTGTGGTTCCCCTCCATCGCGCGGGCCAGGGCGAGCTCGAAGAGCTTTCCCGCCTGCGAGCGGTCGAGGTATCCCGGCAGGTGCTTGTCGAGCTTCGGAGAGCTCGCCGCGCGCGCCGGGTTGGCTTCGACGATCTCGTTGCGATGGAGGAAGCGGAAGAAGCTGCGCGCGGCGGACAGCGCGCGCGCGATCGAGCGCTTGCCGAGCCCGCGCCGCTGCAGGTGCGCCATGTAGCCGCGCAGCGCGAGGCGATCGACGCCCTGCCAGCTCCAGTCGCCGGCGCCGTAGTAGCGGGCGAGGAACGTCACGAGCTCGTCGAGATCGCGGCGATACGCCTTCACCGTGTTCGGCGAGACGTCGCGCTCCTTCTCGAGATGGGTGAGGAACTCGGTGACCTCACCGCCTTCCGCGGCGGCCGGCGCC
>JABFXC010000034.1 GCA_013361935.1 Gemmatimonadaceae bacterium | reverse complement strand
GGAAAGGGACCGACAGCGGCGCAGGAGGCGCCGCGCTTCGGCCACAGTCCATGTTGGTCCTTGCCCGCCCCCCGCTCCCCGCGCCGCAGTATTCGGCCCCCAGCGCCGCCGGTTCCAAGGTACCCGCCCCGTAGTTTCACATCTCGACGCCCCGATCACTTGATCGCCCTGCAGCGGAGAGTCATCTTTTTCAGATGGCCTGGTTCCGGAAAGAGAAAAAGCCGCGGCAGCCGCGGCGTGAGCGCCTCGAGATTCCCGCCGATGCGTGGGAGAAGTGCGAAGCCTGCGGGCACACCGATCTGCGCGAGAAGTTCGTGCGCAACCTCAACGTGTGCCCGTCGTGCGATTATCACCGGCGCATCCGGGCCAGTGAGTACCTGAACATCCTCTTTGACGAAGGCACCATCGAGGAGACCGAGGTCGATCTTCGCTCGACGGACCCCCTCGGATTTCCCGAGTATCCGGGGCGGCTCAAGAAGGCGACCACGAATGCCGGCGAGGGAGACGCGATCATCACCGCCACCGGCATGCTCGGCGGCGCGCCGCTGAACATCGGGGTGATGGACTTCGCCTTCATGGGCGGCTCGATGGGCTCCGTTGTCGGCGAGAAGATCGCGCGCCTCGGCCAGCGGTCGCTCGAGCGGAAGTATCCGCTGGTCATCATCAGCGCCTCGGGCGGCGCCCGGATGCAGGAAGGGGTGCTTTCCCTGATGCAGATGGCGAAGACCTCGGCGATGCTCTCCATGCTCGGCGAGCGCGGGATCCCGTACATCTCGATCCTCACCAACCCGACGACCGGCGGCGTGAGCGCGAGCTACGCGATGCTCGGCGACGCGATCCTCGCCGAGCCGGGCGCGGTGATCGGCTTCGCCGGACCGCGCGTCATCAAGCAGACGCTCGGCCAGGATCTCCCGGAGGGGTTCCAGACCGCGGAGTTCCTGCTCGATCACGGAATGCTCGACGCGGTCGTCCATCGCAAGGATCTCAAGGGGACGGTGGGGCAGCTCCTGCGGCACATGACGGGCAAGCCCGCGGCGACGGGGTGGACGTCTCCCTGACCGAGTACCACGCCGCGGTCGACGCGCTCTTCGCGCGCACCACGGGCGGCGTCAAGCCGGGGTTGGAGCGCACGGAAGCGATCCTCGAAGCCGTCGGGTCTCCTCACCGACGGCTTCGCGTATTCCACGTCGCCGGCACGAACGGGAAGGGAAGCGTGTGCGCCGCGCTGGACGCGGTGCTCCGCACGATGGGGCGCCGCGTCGGTCGATACACCTCGCCGCACCTCGTCGACTTCCGCGAGCGCATCCTGGTGGACGGCGCGCCGATCCCGCCCGAGGAAGTCACGGGCTGGCTGCGCCGGCACGACGCGCTCATAGCGCGGCTCGGCGCGACCTTCTTCGAGGCGACCACCGCCCTCGCCTTCGATTACTTCGTCCGTGCCGGCGTCGACGTCGCCGTGGTGGAGACGGGACTCGGTGGGAGGCTCGACTCGACGAACGTCATCGAGCACCCGCTCGCCGCCGTGGTGACCTCGATCGGCCTCGATCACACCGACCTCCTTGGCGACACGCTCGAGAAGATCGCGCTCGAGAAGGCAGGGATCTTCAAGACGGGGTCGCCGGCCGTCATCGGCGAGCGCGACCCCGCCATCGCCGAGCTGCTCGCGCGTACGGCGCGGGAGCGCGGGGCGTCGTCGGTCCAGCGCGCCGGCGAGGCGTGGAGCGTCGACGACGTCCGCGTCGTCGGCGGGCATACGTCGTTCATCCTCGAGCGCGACGGTGCCTCGCGACGCGTGAGGACGCCTCTCATCGGGACGCATCAGGCATGGAACGCCGCGGTGGCGCTCGGCGCGCTCCGCGCCGCGGGAGAGGACTGGTGGCCGAGCGCGTCGCAGGTCGACGCCGGGCTCGCGAAGGTGCGGCTGGCCGGCCGCTTCCAGCAGGCGGGCGACACCATCTTCGACGTCGCCCACAACCCCGCCGGCGCGGCGGTGCTCGCGCGAACCCTTCGTACGCTCGCCGTGAAGCGCCCAGTGGTGACGCTGCTCGCCGTCCTCGCCGACAAGGATTGGCGGGGGATGATGCGCGAGCTGGCGACGACCACCGGCCGTTTCGTTCTCACCGTCGCGCCCACCGCTCCTGCGGGTCGAGTGTGGGACGTGGACGAGGCCATGGCGTTCGCGCGCGCGGAGGGATTCGCCGTCGAAGCGGTGCGGGACTTCGACGCGGCCCTCGCCGCGTCGGCTCGCGGGGCGGGCACGCGCGTCGTCACCGGCTCCTTTCACACCGTCGGCGACGCGATGGCGCGCTTGCAGGTCGATCCGCTCGCCGGGTAGATTAGACGGAATGGCCCAAGGCGCGCTCCCCGGATTCCGCGATTTCTACCCTCAGGAGCTCGCCGAGCGCGCGTACATCATGAGCGTGTGGCGCGAGGTCGCGAGGCGATACGCGTTCGTCGAGTACGACGGCCCGCCGCTCGAGCCGCTCGAGCTGTACACGAAGAAGAGCGGCGAGGAGATCGTCGGGCAGCTCTACAACTTCGACGACAAGGGCGGCCGACAGGTCGCGCTGCGTCCGGAGATGACGCCGACCGTCGCGCGGATGGTGGGCGCCCGAGCGAACGCGCTGCGCAAGCCGGTGCGCTGGTTCTCCATCCCGCAGCTCTTCCGCTACGAGCGCCAGCAGAAGGGGCGTCTTCGCGAGCATTATCAGCTCAACGTCGACATCTTCGGCGAGGCCTCGGTCGCCGCCGACGCCGAGCTGATGGCCGCCGCGCTCGACATGATGCGCGCCTTCGGGCTCGGCCACGACGACGTGCGCGCCCGCGTCTCCGACCGGCGCCTCCTTCGCGCCGTGCTGACGACCATCGGCGCGGCCGAAGACGCGCACGAGGCGGTGTTCGCGGTGATCGACAAGGTCGAGCGGACGCCGCGCGCCGTCTCCGAGGAGAAGCTGCGCGCGGCGGGACTCGAGGAGAGCGCGACCGGGAAGCTGTTCGAGCTTCTGCGCGTGCGAACCGCGGCCGAGCTGCGTGCGGTGATTGGCACGACGAATCGCGCCCTCGACGAGCGGCTCGCGGAGATCGAGCAGTACCTCGACTTCACCGCGCGGCTGGGTGTGGGCGAGTACGTGCAGCTCGACCTGACGATCGTGCGCGGGCTCGCGTACTACACGGGAATCGTGTTCGAGCTCTTCGACGCGAAGGGGGAGTTCCGCGCGATCGCCGGCGGCGGGCGCTACGACACGCTGCTCGCGTCGCTCGGCGGGGTGGACCTGCCCGCGCTGGGCTTCGGGATGGGCGATGTCGTGCTCGGCGAGCTGCTCCGCGCGCGGGGCCTCATGAAGTCCGCGGCGCGGCCGGTGGAGGTGTGGGTCGCCGGGGGCGAGCGCACCGTCGACCTGCAGAAGGTGATGTCGCTCGCCGCGTCGCTCCGCGCGGAGGGTCTCGCGGTCGAGTATTCGCTGCGGCCGCAGCAGATCGCGAAGCAGTTCAAGGCCGCGGCGACCGCCGGCGCGAAGCGCGCCGTCATCGTCCCGCTGGCGACCGACGCGGTGGGGGGGACCGAGTACACCATCCGCGACCTCGACTCCGGCGAGCAGACGAAGTATCCGGACGCGGACGCGGTGGTGCGCGCGCTCGCCGCGGCACCTGGCGCGCGCTGACGAACGAGGACTGACGACATGGCCGACGAGAAGAAGCTGACCACCCGCGCCGAAGATTTCAGCGCGTGGTACAACGAGCTGGTGCTGCGCGCGGAGCTCGCCGACTACGCGCCGGTGCGCGGCTGCATGGTCATCCGGCCTAACGGCTACGGCATCTGGGAGCGAATGCAGCAGACGCTCGACCAGATGTTCAAGGACACGGGTCACAAGAACGCCTACTTCCCGCTGTTCATCCCGCAGAGCTACCTCCAGAAGGAAGCGCAGCACGTCGAGGGGTTCGCCCCGGAGACCGCGGTGGTGACCCACGGCGGCGGCAAGGAGCTCGAGGAGCCGCTCGTCGTCCGCCCGACGAGCGAGACGATCATCTACTCGATGTTCGCGAAGTGGGTGCAGAGCTATCGCGACCTTCCCGTGCTCATGAACCAGTGGGCGAACGTCGTCCGGTGGGAGATGCGCACCCGTCTCTTCCTGCGCACCCTCGAGTTCCTCTGGCAGGAGGGACACACCGCGCACGCCTCGCACGACGAGGCCGAGGAGGAGACGCGGAAGATGCTCGGCGTCTACCGCGACTTCATGGAAGGGTGGATGGCGATGCCCGTCGTCACCGGGCAGAAGACGGAGAGCGAGAAGTTCGCCGGAGCGCTGCGCACCTACTCGTGCGAAGCGATGATGCAGGACAACAAGGCGCTGCAGGCGGGGACCTCCCACAACCTCGGACAGAACTTCGCCAGGGCGTTCGACCTCAAGTTCCAGAGCGAGTCCGGCGGCATCGAGTTCGCCTGGAACACGAGCTGGGGGGTGTCGACGCGCATGGTGGGCGGGCTGATCATGACGCACTCCGACGACAAGGGGCTCGTCTGCCCGCCGCGGCTCGCGCCCCTCGAGCTGGTGATCGTCCCCATCTACCGCACCGACGAGGAGCGGTCGCGCGTCCTCGAGGTCGCGAACCGGCTCAAGCGCTCGCTCGACGAGTGGGAGCGGCGGGCGCCCGGCCGGGTGCGCGTCGAGATCGACGCGCGCGACGGGATGAAGCCGGGCGCGAAGTACTACCACTGGGAGCTCCGCGGGGTGCCGCTGCGCATGGAGCTCGGTCCCCGCGACATCGAGAAGGGCCAGTGCGTGCTCGTCCGGCGCGACACGGGCGAGAAGATCAGCGTCAACCTGCTCGCGATCGGCGAGGAGGTGCACGAGCGCCTCATCGTCATGCAGGACGACATGCTCATCGCCGCGCGGGAGCGCCGCGAGAAGAACTCGGTGCGCCACGCGATCTCGTACGACGACTTCAAGTCGCTCATGGAAGGGCAGGGCGGCTTCGTCTACGCGGGCTGGTGCGGCTCAGCGGAGTGCGAGGCGGCGGTGAAGGAGGAGACCAAGGCGACCATCCGCTGCCTCCCCGACGAGGAGTTCCGCTCCGCGGAGACGCCGGCGAAGTGCCTCCGCTGCGGCAAGCCGTCGGCGCACGAGGCGCTGTGGGCGAGGGCATACTGAGCCGCTCCGACGTCGCCGTGCGCGAGAGCGCGGCCGGCTTCACGCGCCGCGGCGGCTGGCTGCACGCCGATTCCGTCGCGCTCGCCGACATCGCGCGCCTCGCGGGGACGCCCACGTACGTGTACAGCGCCTCGGCCGTGCGCGCGCAATACGCGCGGCTCGACGCGGCGCTCGCCGGCGTCCCGCACCGCATCCACTACAGCGTGAAGGCCAACGGGAACCTCGCGCTCCTCTCGCTGCTTCGGCAGCTCGGCGCTGGGGTCGACATCGTGTCCGGGGGCGAGCTCTATCGCGCGCGCGCCGCGGGCTTTCGCGGAAGCGACGTCGTCTTCAGCGGGGTCGGGAAGACCGTCGCCGAGCTCGACGACGCGGTGCAGGCGGAGGTGAAGCTCGTCAACGTCGAGTCGGAGGCCGAGCTGCGTCTCCTCGACGACATCGCGCGGCTGCATCGGCGCGTGGCGCCGGTCGCGCTCCGCGTGAATCCCGAGGTCGAGGTCGAGACCGCGCATCACTACACGCGCACCGGAGCCCGCGGCGACAAGTTCGGCATCCCCTACGACGAGGCGCGTGGCGTGGCACGGCTCGCCGGGTCGCTGCCTAACGTGGCGCTGGCGGGGCTCGACATGCACATCGGGTCGCAGCTGACGCGCATCGAGCCGTACGCGGACGGCCTGGCGCGGCTGCTCGAGCTGCGCGACGCGATCGTCGCCGACGGCGGGGGCGCGCGGCTGCGCTATCTGGACATCGGCGGCGGGCTGGGGGTGACCTACGACGCCGAATCCGAAGCCGACCTCGACGCCTTCGCGCGGATCGTCGTGCCGGCGGCGAAGAAGAGTGGGCTCGAGCTGGTGATGGAGCCGGGCAGGTTTCTCGTCGGGAACGCGGGGGTGCTGCTCACCCGCGTGCTGTACCGGAAGCGCAGCGGAGGAAAGGACTACGTCATCACCGACGCCGGGATGACCGAGCTGCTGCGCCCGTCGCACTACAACGCGTTCCACCGCATCGAACCCGTCGGACCGTCGGGAGTGGCCGGCGTGGTCGACGTCGTCGGACCGGTCTGCGAGAGCGGCGACTTCTTCGCCCGCGACCGCTCGCTTGGCGACGTCGTCCCCGGCGAACTGCTCGCGATCGGTTCCGCCGGCGCCTACGGGTCCGTGATGTCCTCGCAGTACAATGCCCGCCCGCGCGTCCCCGAGATCATCGTCGACGGCGAGCGCGTCGCGGTGGCTCGCGAGCGCGAGACGGTCGAGGACCTGGTGCGGCACGAGAAGGCGTCTCCGCAATGGAGGACTCTCTGATGCGTGTTGGACTGATGGCCGACAGTCACGACCGGCTCCCGGCGATCGCCGAGATCCTGAAGCGCATGCAGGAGAAGGGCGCGGAGTTCATCCTCCACGCCGGCGACTACTGCTCGCCCTTCGCGCTCCAGCCGTACTTCGACGCGCAGATGCCGCTCAGCGGCGTCTTCGGCCGGAACGACGGCGACCCCGAGGGACTGCGCGCCAAGGCGCAGCAGGGGATGGGGGTCGAGCTCTACGAGTCGCCGCACAGCTTCGACGTCGGGGGCAAGCGCATCCTCATCGTCCACGACATCGGCGACGTGAACGACCGCTCGATCGAGGGGCACGCCCTCGTCCTCCACGGCTGCTCGCACGAGCGGAGCGAGGAGCGCCGCGGCAACGTCCTCATCGTCAACCCGGGCGAGGCCTGCGGGTGGCTGAGCGGCAAGCCGTCCGCCGCCGTGCTCGACCTCGACGCCCTGACCGTCGAATGGATCACCCTCGAGGGCTCGCAGTGGTCGACGTGACCGCGGCGCGCCTAACGATCAACCTGCACTGATCCGATGGCCGCTCGCATCCTGATCATCGACTACGGGTCGCAGTACACCCAGCTCATCGCCCGCCGCGTCCGCGAGGCGCGCGTCTACTCGGAGATCCACCCGCCGACCCGCACCGTGGAATGGGTGCGGCAGTGGAAGCCCACGGGGATCATCCTCAGCGGCGGACCCTGCTCGGTGTACGGCGAGAACGTCCCCACCGCGCAGAAGGAGCTGCTCGAGATCGCGCCGGTGCTCGGCGTCTGCTACGGCATGCAGCTCATCGCGCACATCGAAGGGGGCGCGGTGGAGCGCGCGGGGCGGCGCGAGTACGGCCGCGCGGAGGTCGAAGTGATCGAGCCCGCGGGCGTCTTCGCCGGGATGGCCGGCGCGCCCGTCGCCGCGTGGATGAGCCACGGCGACCACGTCGAGCGGCCCCCGAAGGGCTACGTCGTCACCGCGCGCAGCGCGAACACGCCCGTCGCCGCGATGCGCCACGAGACGAAGCCGATCCACGGCGTGCAGTTCCACCCCGAGGTCGCGCACACCCCGCGCGGCGGGGAGATCATCTCGAACTTCCTCTTCGAGATCTGCGGCGCCGAGCCGTCCTGGACGCCCGGCGCGTTCATCGAGGACGAGGTCCGCAAGATCCGCGAGCTGGTCGGTGCGAAGCGCGTCATCTGCGGACTCTCTGGCGGCGTGGACTCCAGCGTCGCCGCCGCGCTCGTCCATCGCGCGATCGGCGATCAGCTCACCTGCGTCTTCGTCGACACCGGCCTGCTCCGGCTCGGCGAGCGCGAGCAGGTGGAGCGCACCTTCCGCGCCCACCTCGGCATCCATCTCGTCACCGTCGATGCGAGCGACCGCTTCCTCGACGCGCTGAAGAACGTCGAGGACCCGGAGAAGAAGCGCCGCGCGATCGGCCACACCTTCATCGACGTCTTCGAGGACGCGACGAGCGAGCACGCGCACGGCGCCGAGTTCCTGGTGCAGGGCACGCTCTATCCGGACGTGATCGAGTCCGCGTCGCCGACCGGCGGGCCGTCGGTGACGATCAAGACACACCACAACGTCGGCGGGCTCAAGCCGGACATGAAGTTCAAGCTCATCGAGCCGTTGCGCGAGCTGTTCAAGGACGAGGTGCGCAACGTCGGCCGCGAGCTCGGGCTTCCCGAGGAGATGGTCGGCCGGCATCCGTTCCCGGGACCCGGCCTCGCGATCCGCATCCTCGGCGACGTGAGCCGCGAGAAGCTCGACGTGCTGCGGAAGGCCGACTCGATCTATCTCGAGGAGATCCGCGCCGCGGGGCTCTACGACGAGATCTGGCAGGCGTTCGCGGTCCTGCTCCCCGTGCGCAGCGTCGGCGTCATGGGCGACGAGCGCACCTACGACAACGTCGTCGCGCTCCGCGCGGTGACTTCGGTCGACGGGATGACCGCCGACTGGTACCACTTCCCGCACGACGTGATGGCGGTGATCTCGAACCGCATCATCAACGAGGTCGACGGCGTGAACCGCGTCGTCTACGACGTCAGCTCCAAGCCGCCCGCGACGATCGAGTGGGAGTGAAAGCTCAGGGGTCAGGGGCCAGGTTCAAGGAACGGCCGTTGACGCCGTTCCTTCCACCTGGCCGCTGACCCCCGCAGTTCAGACGCCCTTCTCCTCGAGCAGCTTGAGGAACTGCACGTTCTCGGTCAGCCCGAGCAGGCGCTGCGGGACGTCGGGCTCCTTGCTGAACTGGGCGATCTTGCCGAGCACCGGGAGGTACTGGTTCGAGACCTCGAGCGGCGGCGCGACGATCAGGAAGAAGAAGTTCACCGGCTTCTCGTCGATCGCCTTGAAGTCGACCCCGCTCGCCTTCCGGCCGAACGCGACGCGCAGCTTGTTCACGACCAGCGACCGGCAGTGCGGGATCGCGATCCCCCGCCCGATCCCCGTCGAGCCGAGGTTCTCGCGGCGCTTGAGCATCTTGAAGAGCATCCCTTCGCTCTTCTCGTCGAGCTTCAGGAGCCCGATGAGCTCCTTGAGCACTTCGTCCTTGGTCGTTCCCTCGAGATCCAGCTTGATGGCGTCTTCCGAGAAGAACTCGCGCAATTCCATCTATCGAAGTTTCCTGTTTGGTCGAGAGGGAGCGTGGCGGTGGTCACACGATCGTGGAATCTTACCCGCCCGCCGGAACAGTGTCAAACCCTTAGGTTGCACGCATTTCCGCGATCCGGTAACTTTCAGCATGCAGCGTCGCGCCTTCCCGTTCCCCCTCGCGCCCGAGGTTCCGCTCTACCTCGCGCCGATGGCCGGAGTCTCCGAGTCGCCCTTCAGGCGGCTGTGCCGCGCCCATGGGGCCGACGTCGTCGTCACCGAGTTCCTCTCGGCCGAAGGGATCCGTCGCGAGAACGAGGCGACGATCTCCAAGCTGCGCTTCGAGTCCAGCGAGCGCCCCATCGGCGTCCAGATCTTCGGCGCAGACCCGCAGGCGATGGGTGAGGCCGCGGCGTTCGTCACCGACGTCTTCCAGCCCGAGTTCATCGACATCAACTTCGGCTGCCCGGTGAAGAAGGTGGTCAAGCGGAATGGCGGCTCGGGGTGCCTGAAGGATCTCGGCCTCGTCGAGGACGTCATCCGCGCGGTGTCACGCTCGACGAGCCTTCCCGTCACGGTGAAGATCCGCAGCGGGTGGAGCGAGGAGATGCGCGATCCGGTGACGATCGCGCTCCGCTGCCAGGACGCGGGCGCGCGCGTGCTCACCCTCCATCCGCGCACGCGTGCGCAGATGTACAGCGGGAGCGCGCGGTGGGAGGAGATCGCCGCCGTCACGCAGGCGCTGGAGATCCCGGTGCTCGGCAACGGCGACATCAAGACCGCCGACGACGCAGTGCGGATGTACCGCGAGACCGGGTGCACGGGCGTGATGATCGCGCGCGGCTCCTTCGGCCAGCCGTGGATCTTCGCGCAGGTGCGCGCGATGCTCGAGGGCACGCCGGTTCCCGCCGATCCGACGGTCGAGGAGCGATTCGCCATCGCCCTTCAGCACGCGCACATGGCCGACGCCTACGAGCCGGACCGCCGCGGCGCGGCGATCGAGTTTCGAAAGCACCTCGGCTGGTACGCGAAGGGCCTGCCCGGCTCGGCGGAGCTGCGAAAGAAGCTCCACGCCGTGACGTCGCTCGGCGAGGTCGAAGGGATCTTCGCGGACTACCTCGCGCACCGCGAGCGGTACGCCGAGGCCCAGCACGAACCCGGACGCGACCTCGAGGTCGCGGAAGCGTGATTCGCGACCGCGTGCGCGACCTGCTCGGCAGGGTCGCGGACGGAACCCTCCGAATCGAAGACGCCCTCGACCGACTCGCCAGCGCGCCGGTCGAGGAGCTCCCGTACGCGTCGATCGACCATCATCGCGCGCTTCGCCAGGGCTTCCCGGAGGTGATCTACGCGCCCGGGAAGACCATCGAGCAGACCGTCGCCATCGCCGAGCGCATCGCCGCAAAGGGCGACGGACTGCTCGTCACCCGCGCCGAGCGAGAGACGCGCGAGGCGCTCCGCGACCGTTTCCCGCAGGTCGAGCTGAACGAGCTCGGTCGCACCGCCTGGCTGCAGGGCGAGCAGCCCGCGTCGCGCGGCGTGGGCGATGTCCTGATCGTCACCGCGGGGACCAGCGATCTCCCCGTCGCCGAGGAAGCGGCGGTCACCGCGACCGCGATGGGCAACACCGTAAAGCGACTGACCGACGTCGGCGTCGCGGGAATCCATCGTCTCCTCGCCCGCGCGGCCGAGCTGCACACCGCGCGCGTCGTGATCGTCGTCGCCGGGATGGACGGCGCGCTGCCGAGCGTGGTCGGCGGGCTGGCGCGAGTGCCGGTGATCGCCGTGCCGACCAGCGTCGGCTACGGGGCGAGCTTCGGCGGGGTTGCCGCGCTCCTCTCGATGCTCTCGAGCTGCGCCGCCGGGGTGACGGTCGTGAACATCGACAACGGTTTCGGGGCCGCGGTCGCTGCATCGCGGATCACGCACGCCTGACGTCGTGATGCTCGGGCGCCCGTCGCCCGAAACGGCGCCGCTGCGCATCACGGCGGAGGCCCCGCCCCTCGCGCCGCGCCGCCCGCTTCTTCGCGCGGGGAGCGTGCTGGTCGCGTGGGCGGTGTCCATCGGCGCGCTGTACGCGCTCCGACATGGGCCGGCGATGCCCGGCTGGGTGTCGCTCGTCGCGGCGACGACGAACGCGCTCGCGCTGGGCATCGGCTGGCTCGCATCGGCGAGACGGCTCCCCCGCGCGATCCACGAGCCGTTCGTCCCGTGGCTGCTCGCTGCATCGGCGCCGCTCTTCCTGCTCATCGAGGTCACGGGGGGACTGCGCTCCCCCGCGATCCTCGTCCCCGGGTTCGTCGCGCTCGGCGTCGCGTGGAGGGGAGGGCTCCGCCAGGGCGCGGTGGTCGCCGCGCTCTGGGTAGGGGCGCTCGTGGCCGCCGGTGCCGCGCTGCACCACCGTCTCGATTCGGCGTGGCTCATCTCGGTCGCCTTCGCGATCGCCTCTCTCGCGCTCGTCCCCATCGTCTATGCGCGGCAGGCCGTGGCCGCCGAGACGAAGGCGCGCCAGCGTCTGGCCCGCGTCGAGGGCTATCTCTCCGACCGCCGCATGACTCCGCTCGGCTCGGAGGCGATCGTCTCTCCGGGCGACTTGAAAAGCGAGCGGCAGGCGCAGTTCCAGACCGCCGAAGGGCTGCGACACATCGACGCGCTCGACCGCTACCTGCGCGACGTCCGCGACACGATGGGCGCGGACGAGGTGGTGTTCTGGCGCTTCCACGAGGCGCGTCAGACGCAGCGCGCCGCGGCGTGGTCCACCGAGGGCGCTTCGGCTCCACGCTACTTCGAGCGGGAGGCGTGGGGACCGCTCGTTCGCTGGGCGGCGGAGAGCGGCCAGGTGCAGGCGATGAGCGACGCGGGGGTAGCCTACTTCGTCGTGGCGCCGGTGCGCGACGGGACGCGGGTGCACGGCGCGCTAAGCATCTCCTCGCGCGCCGGGCTGACGCACACGCCCGACGGCGCCAAGCGCTGGGTCTCGCGCCACGCGGCGCACGCTGCGGTCCTCCTCGACCTGCTCGATCTCCGCCGCGAGGCGAGCCGCCATCTGCTCTCGACGCCCGCGCTGGTGAAGGCGGCGGAACGGCTGCAGGCCGCGAAGACGACGGACGCGTTAGGCATCGCGATCTGCCAGACGGCGATCGAGGTGACGTCCGCGCAGCGGTCGGCGCTCATCCGGTGGGATCCCGAGCACGAGACGGGGACGGTGATGGCCGTCTCGCGCGGACACGTGCTCGCCCCCGGTCTGGCGATCGAGGGCGACTCGCTCGTCGCCGAGCAATGCGCGATGCGCAAGGTGCTGCACAAGGAGGACGCGCGCGTCCTTCGCGGCGCGGTGATCTACGGGCGCGAGGAAGGGAAGCGCGAGCTCGGCGGCCTGGCGGTCGTCCCGCTCGCCCGCGCCGAGATCGGGGTGATCGGCGCGATCGTGATCGAGGGAGACCAGCCGGACACGATCACGCGCCGCGAGGTGGAGAACGTCAATCTCCTCGGCGTCATCGCCGCGCGCTCGCTGGAGACGGCATGGGAGATCGAGGAAGAGTGGCGGAAGGCGCGCACGGACCCCCTCACCGGTCTGAGCAATCGCCGCCACTTCGACGAGCAGCTCCAGCGGATCGTGAGCGACGCGCTGGCCCACGGCACTCCCGCGTCGCTCGTCGTGGCCGACGTGGACCACTTCAAGCGCGTCAACGACACCTACGGCCACGAGGCCGGTGACGCGGTGCTCAAGGCCGTCGCGCGCGTCTTCCTCGACTGCCTGCGTGCCGAGGACGTGTGCGCGCGCTACGGGGGCGAGGAGGTCGCGATCCTCCTCCCCGAGACGAACGTCGACCGCGCGGTGGAGGTGGCGGAGCGCGTCCGGAAGGCGATCGCGGCGAAGCCGGTGACGCACGGTGGCCGCACGATCTCGGTGACGGCGAGCTTCGGGGTGGCCGGGTATCCGGAGAGCACGGCGCTGCGGGACGCGCTCTTCCCCACGGCCGACCGCGCGCTGTACGAGGCAAAGGCCGCCGGGCGCGACCGGGTGAAGGCCGCGTCCGCTCCCGTCCATGGGAGAACATCACAAAGCTGACGCTCTTTTGGAGGTCCCGAAGCGGTTGATATCCGGGGCCCGTCAGGCTATATTCCGTGTACCGATCGACCAACGGGCCCGACACAGATTCGACGGGTATGGTGGCATCGGCGTCGCGTGTCCAGGCTTCCTGAGCCCTGGTTAATCCCTCGGGTGAACTTCAAACGCCAACGATAACCTGGCGCTCGCCGCGTAACTTCTAGTTACGCCGGCAGTGCTCACGAGGCAGCCCGCCTGGGGCGGCACGTGAGTATCGAAAATCCGGGCTGGCCCAAAGGCGCGTTCTCCGCCGGCGGGTGAGACTCTAGAGAACTCGTCCAGGAGTGGGCTGCTCACCGGCCAGCGACTGGAGACCTCAATCGGTGAGCTACACACGTAGACGCGTCGGTAGATCTATGCTCGGACCGGGGGGCAGTACCCCGCGGGTCCACTGAAGGCGAAAGTGATGAACGAGCGAGCGGCGGCCCCGGATCACGGTGGCCGCCGCTTCGTTTTCCCCGCCCGAGCTCGCGCGCGGCACCGGATTTGATTGATCGAGCGCTGACCCGAACAGGAGCGGCGATGCGCGAAGACGAGATCACCGAGGCGAGACGACGGGGACCGGACGACCGCGACCTCTCGAGGGCGCGCGAGGACCTCGCGTCGCAGCTCGAGAGGCGCGACGTCCCCCTCCGCGAGGACGACACGGCCGACACCCTCGTGCGCGTGCTGGAGGCGGTGGAGAGCTTCGAGCGCGCGGTCGAGAAGGCAGGGGGCGACCTCATGAACAACCAGCTTCGCTCCCGCGACCCCGAGAACCCGGCTTTCGTCCTTCCGCGGCGCGGTGAGGACGAGGGCGCGTCAGCCTACGCCGACCGCGTCCGCGCGGCGGCGGCGAGGATCGGCCGCGCCGATTAGCGCTCCGCGGTGACCTTCTCGCTCTCCTCGCGAGCCGCGGCGAGGAGCGCGTCGAAATCGATCTGCGAAGCGGGGACGACCTGCGCGTCGAGCACGTCGCGGAGATGCGCGAGCGAGCGCTCGTGCCGCTCCGGCGACAGCGCGGCGACGCGGTCGTCCGGCACGACCACGTTGAAGTCGCGCATGTCGGCGTCGATCGCCGTGGCGAGGATGCAGCTGTCCGTCGTCAGCCCGGTGAGCACCAGCGTGCGCGCGCCGAGATAGGAGAGCAGGGTGTCGAGCGCGGTCGCGAAGAATGCCGAATGCTTCGGCTTGAGGACGAAGTAGTCCTCCTTCCCCGGGAGGAGCCGGCGCGCGATCTCGCGCCCGCGTACGCCCTCGCTCGTGCAGTGGTCCACCTGCTGATGGAAATCGGATCGCCAGCGGCCGAAGTTGTCGTTGGAGTAGATCACCGCGACCCCGGCGTCGCGCGCGCGGCGGAGAAGATCCCGCAGGCAGCCTGCCATGCGCTCGCCCGGCTCGACGAGGGCCTCGCCCCCCTCGAACTCGAGATCGTTGATCACGTCGATCGCCAGCAGCACCACCGGCGACGCGTCCGGCACGTTGCCGTGGAGATCCTTGTTCTTCGGCGGGGCGTGGGTCGCGCTGGGCATGCGGAGGTGCAGAGGAAGCCCCGTGCCACGGGGCATCGCGGTTGACGTGCGACGCGCCCGCGTCGACCTTGCGGCCGATCCGCGAGCGCCTTCCCGCGTGCCCCCGCCATGCCGAACACCAAGCGTTACGACCGCGCCTACTTCGACCGCTTCTACCGAAAGGACCGCACGCGCGTCCACGCGCCCGCCGACGTCGAGCGGAAGGTGCACCTCGCGGTGAGCGCGGCGGAGTTCATGCTCGGCCGGGAGATCCGCACGGTGCTCGACGTCGGCGCCGGCGAGGGAGCCTGGCAGCCGATCCTCGCGCGGATGCGCCGCGGGATCCGCTACCTGGGCGTGGATCCCAGCGAGTACGCGGTCGCACGATACGGCGCAAGCCGGAACCTCAGGCTCGGGAGCTTCGACGGGCTCGACGCGGCGCGCGTCGGAAAGGGGTTCGACCTCATAGTCTGCGCCGACGTGATGAACTATCTCTCGCCGGGCGCGCTGCGCCGCGGGCTCGGTCAGATCGCCGGGCGACTGCGCGGCCTCGCCTACCTCGAGATCTACACCGACCGCGACGAGCTCACCGGCGATCTTGCGGCGATCGACCTGCGCCCGCCGGAGTACTACGAGCGCGCGCTTCGCCGCGCGGGGCTCATTCGCTGCGGGATGCACTGCTACGTCGGCGAGCGCCTCGCGCCGCGCGTGGTCGCGATGGAGGGCGGCTGGTGACGCCGCCTAACGCGCCGCGCCCGTGTCGCTCCCTTTCCGCCTGACCAGGAACTCGGGGGCCATCGCGACGCCGAGGAGCGTGACCGGGATGATCTGCAGCGTCTGCAGGAGGAGCGAGGCGGCGATCGCGGCGTCGCGGTCGGCGCCGAAGGGAACCGCGGCCAGTGCGTAGGCGAGCTGGAAGAAGCCGACGTTTCCGGGCGTCGCGCGCAGCAGGAAGCCGAGGTTCACCGCGAGGAGCGTGGCGACGCTGCCCGCGAGCGGCAGATTCACGCCCGCGGCGCGCGCGGTCCAGGCGTAGGTCGCCAGCTGCATCCCCCAGGCGACGAGCGAGAGCAGGAAGGCCGCGCTGAACCGGCGCACCCCGGCGACCATCGCCACTCCGTCGAGGAACTGCCCGGCGGCGTGCCGGATGCGTCCGCGCAGACGCTCGCCCCAGCTTCCGCCCACCAGCACCTGCGCGACGGGGGCCGCCGCGCGTTCCAGCGCGCCGGCGCGCCGCGCGCGCCCCCGCACGACGAGCAGCCAGAGAAGCGCGAGGATGATCACCACCGCGGCCGCCGCCGGCCACCGCCAGCGGGCCAGCGCCGGCGGAAGGGGAAGCGTGAGCGTGGCGACGGCGAGGAGCACCACGTAGCCGACGATGTCGAACATGCGCTCGAGCGCGAGCGTCGCGAATACCGCTCCCGCCGGCACTCCGCTCGCGCGGGAGACGAAGACGACGCGCGCCGCCTCGCCCCCGTTCGCGACGAGGACGTTGTTCAACCCCGCCCCGGCGAGCGTGGCGCGGGTCGCCAGCCAGAGCCCGCGGACCCCGATGCGCCTGAGGAAGATCCACCAGCGCACGCCCTTCACGGCGATCGAGAGCAGGTTGACGATCGCCGCCAGGGCGATCCACCGGCGGTCGGCATTGCGGATCGACGTCCACGCATCGTGCCAGTTCACGGTCCGCGCGAAGGCGATCAGGAGGGCGATCACGGCGAGCACCAGGGCGATCCGCAGGATCCTCCCCAGCGCGGAGCGGCTCTTCTCCGGCGGCGCTCCGGATGTCACGGCGACGGCTTCGCTCACGCGGTGGGCACCGGCACGAAGTGGTATCCCCCCGCGTCGAGCGACGCGACGATGAGGGGGACGGCGGCCGCCGTCTGCGTGCGGTCACCCGTGGGCGCGTAGCCGTCTCCGTCGTGCAGGAGAACGATCGAGCCTGGCCGCGTGCCCCCTACCGTCCGATCGACGATGGCGTCGACCCCCGGGCGGTCGGAGTCCCACACGCCGAGCGACCATCCGATGGTGCGCTGGCCGAGCGACGCGGCGATCGGGGTGACCCACGGCGCGCGGAACCCGTGTGGCGCACGGAAGAGGCGTGGGCTCACCCCCGTCGCGTCGACGATCGCCTTGGTGCCAAGCTCGAGGTCCTCGCGCACGCGGCTCGGCGAGAGCCTGTGCAGCTTGCGGTGGTGCCAGCCGTGGTTGCCGATGGCGTGTCCCTCGTCGGCCACGCGTCGAGCCAGGTCGGGCCACCGCTCGACGTGCCGCCCGAGGAGGAAGAACGTGGCGGTGGTTCCCGAGGACGCGAGCGCGTCGAGGATGCGCGGCGTCGCCTCGGGGTTCGGTCCGTCGTCGAAGGTGAGCGCGACGACGTGATCGCCCGCCGGGGCGGGCAGCCTGCCTAACGCGCGGCCGAAGACGGGGCTGTTGCGATGGAAGGTGCCGTGCGCGAGCGTCCCGGCGGCGAGCAGGCCGACGGTCGCCCCGAGGATCATGCGGCCGGCGCCGCGACGAGGCCGAGCACGTCGGCGTAGACGCCGAGCACCTGCTCCGTCACGCGCGGCCACGCGTAGCCCTGGGCGATCTCCCGCCCGGTGCTGCCGAGTCGCGCGCGCAGCGTGTCATCCTCCAGCAGCCGCACGAGCCCGTCGGCGAGCGCGCCCCCGTCTCCTTCCGGGACCATGACCGCTTCACGACCGTTCTTGACGACGTCGCGGAAGCCGAGGATGTCCGAGCAGACGATGGGGGTGGCGCAGGCCATCGACTCGAGCAGCGTGATCCCGAAGGAGGCCTTCGTCGTGGGGCAGGCGTAGATGGAGCTGTTCGCGTAATAGCCGGGCCGCCCCTCGAGCACCGGCCCGACGAAGGTGATGTCCGGGTCGTTCTTCGCGAGTCGGCGGTAATGATCGTTGAGCGGCCCGCCGCCGACGACGACCAGCTGCGCGGGGCGCTGCGGGCCGCGGATGCGACGGAAGGTATCCATCAGCATCCGCAGCCCGTTGCGCGGGTCGAAGCGGCCGAGGAAGAGGATCACCGGAACGTCGGTCCGGACTTCGCGCGGACGGGAGGCGTCGGGGTTGAAGAAATCGGCGTCGATCCCGTTGGGGATGACCCGCCAGTCGGCGTCGAAGTAGCGCTCGAGGGCAACGGTGGTGGAGTGCGAGACCGCGATCGCCGCGGCCAGCGAGTCCAGCCGCCGCTGGAAGAAGCGCCGACCGAGCGTGTAGCCGATGGAGCGGTCGAAGTAGGTGTGGAACGTCCCGACCACGGGGCAGTCCGCCTCCTCGATCGCGAGCAGCGGAAGCACCGGGGTGAGCGGGGAATGCACGTGGACGATGTCGTATCGCCCGCGACGCAGCGCCGCCCGCATGCGTCCGCGCAGCCCCATCCCGACGGTGATACGCGCCTGCGAGCCGTTGGCGTACACCGACTGCGAGCGCCCGATGCGCAGCACGTGCGGCATCGGCTCGGCGCCCGCGATATCCGAGGTGATGATGTCGACGTGGTGCCCGTACTCGCGCGCTTCGCGGGCGAAGTAGTGCACGTGCTCGCAGATCCCGCCCAGGTGCGGATAGTAGTACTCCGTGACCAGGGCGATGCGGAGCGGACGCGAAGGGGTACGGTCGAGCACCCCGTGGCCGTGCGGTGCGTGCGGTCCGTGTACGGCGCGGGGGGCGACCGTACCCATGCTAATCCTGTTCGAGCGCGGCATGAGCGGCGGCGAGTCGCGCGATCGGCACCCGGTACGGGGAGCAGGACACGTAATCGAGCCCGATGCGGTGGCAGAACTTCACCGACTTCGGATCACCGCCATGTTCGCCGCAGATCCCGACCTTGAGACCGGGGCGGGTCTTCCGTCCGTCCTCGACCGCCATGCGTATGAGCCTCCCGACTCCGTCCTGGTCCAGAACCTGGAAAGGATCCTCGGGGAAGATACCCTTCTCGACATAAGAGGGAAGGAACCGCCCCGCATCGTCGCGGCTGAGCCCGAAAGTCGTCTGCGTCAGATCGTTCGTTCCGAAGGAGAAGAATGCCGCGGATTCCGCCACCTCGCCAGCCAGCAGCGCCGCGCGGGGAAGCTCTATCATGGTACCTATCGTGTAGCTAACAGGCTCACCCATCCCGCCTAACACTTCCTCCGCCTGCCGCTCGAGGATCGCCTTCTGGTGATCCAGCTCCTTCCGGCTGGCGACGAGGGGGATCATGATCTCCGGCCGGACGTCGATCCCGCGCCGCGACGCCCGTACCGCCGCCTCGAAGATGGCGCGCCCCTGCATCTCGGTGATCTCGGGGTAGGTGATCCCGAGCCGGCAGCCGCGGTGGCCGAGCATCGGGTTGGTCTCCCTCAATGATTCCACAACCCGGGCCAGCTCCGGTCGCGTCACCCCCAGCTGGCGCGCGAGCATCTTGCTCTCCTCGCCGCCGTGCGGGAGGAATTCGTGGAGCGGCGGGTCGAGCAGACGGATCGTGACCGGATAGCCGTGCATCGCCTCGAAGATCCCCTCGAAGTCGTGCCGCTGCATCGGCAGCAGCTTCGCGAGCGCACGCCGGCGTCCCATCTCGTCGCGGGCGACGATCATCTCGCGCATCGCGGTGATGCGGTCGCCCTCGAAGAACATGTGCTCCGTGCGACAGAGGCCGATCCCCTCGGCGCCGAACCCGCGGGCGACTCGCGCGTCATGCGGGGTGTCGGCGTTCGCGCGGACCTTGAGGCGGCGCACCTTGTCGGCGCGCTTCATGAGCCGCTCGAACGCGAGGTAGGCCGGCGCCTCGCTCGCCCGGGTCTGTCCGGAGATGACTCGAATCACCTCGCTCGGGATCGTCGGCAGCGCGCCGGCGAAGACCCGGCCGGTGGCGCCGTCGAGGGTGAGCCAGTCGCCCTCGGCGATGGTCGTGCCGTCGACCGAGAGCCGCCGCTGCGTGGCGTCGACGTGCAGCTCCTTGGCGCCGACCACCGCGCACTTGCCCATCCCGCGCGCCACGACCGCGGCGTGGCTGGTCATCCCGCCGCGCGAGGTGAGCACCGCGCGCGCGGCGACGATCCCATGAAAGTCCTCCGGGGTGGTCTCCTCGCGGACGAGGATGACCGCGTCGCCGGCAGCCGCGCGCTGCTCCGCGACGTCGGGATCGAAGACGGCCTTGCCGCTCGCCGCGCCGGGGGAGGCGGGGAGCCCGGTCACGATCGGAGTCGCGCGAACCGCGCCATCGATGACGGGGTGGAGGAGCTGGTTGAGCTGGTCGGGCTCGACGCGGCGGACGGACTCCTTCTCGTCGATGAGCCCATCGCGCACCATCTCGTCGGCCACACGCACCGCGGCCATCGCGGTGCGCTTCCCGCTACGCGTCTGCAGGAGGAAGAGTTTCCCGCGCTCGACGGTGAACTCGATGTCCTGCATGTCCCGGTAGTGCTGCTCGAGCCGCTTCTGGGTCTCGATGAGCTCCGCGTAGGCGCCGGGCAGCCTCTCGGCCATCTCGGCGATGCGGAGGGGTGTCCTGATCCCGGCGACGACGTCCTCGCCCTGGGCGTTGATCAGGAACTCGCCATAGAAGACGTGCTCTCCCGTCGAGGGGTCGCGGGTGAAGGCGACTCCGGTGCCGGAGTCTTCTCCCATGTTCCCGAAGACCATCGCGACGACGTTCACCCCCGTGCCTAACGTCTCGGGGATGGCGTGCACCTTCCGGTAGTCGACGGCCTTCTTGAGCGTCCACGAGCGCCAGACCGCCTCGATCGCGCCCCAGAGCTGCTCGCGCGGCTCCATCGGGAAGGGCCGGCCGGTGGCCGCGCGCACCAGCTGCTTGTACTCCTCGACGAGGTTGCGGAGCACGTCCTCCGACAGCTCGGCGTCGCTCTCCACGCCGCTCGTCATCCGCTTGGACTTGAGCAGATGCTCGAACTGCTGGCTCGGGACGCCGAGCACGACGTCGCCGTACATCTGGATGAAGCGGCGATACGAGTCGTAGGCGAAGCGCGCGCTCCCGCTCTGCTGCGAGAGCCCGAGCACGGTGCGGTCATTGAGGCCCAGGTTGAGGATCGTTTCCATCATCCCGGGCATCGAGACCGGGGCGCCGGAGCGCACGGAGACGAGCAGCGGGTTGCGTGGATCGCCGAAGCCGCGGCCGGAGGTCTCCTCGAGCCGCGCGAGGTTGCGCGCGACCTCGTCGCGGAGGGCGTCGGGGATCGTACCGGCGCTCAGGTACTCGATGCACGCGGAGCAGGCGATCGTGAACCCCGGAGGCACGGGCACCCCGAGGTTCGTCATCTCGGCGAGATTCGCGCCCTTGCCGCCGAGCACCGCCTTCATGTCCTTCGTGCCGTCAGCCCTGCCGTTGCCGAAGAAGTAGACGTTCTGGGTCACTGGTATTCGGGTTCAGCATCCGCAACCTGCGCGGAGCTTTTCAGGATCGGTTGGTGGTGCCGTCGGGTAATCACCCGAGAAGCAGGCATGGCAAAAGCCGTGCGGGCCGCCTGGAACCGATTCCAGCATCCCGTCCAGTGAGAGATACCCGAGCGTGTCCACGCCGAGATGCGCGGCGATCTGCTCGGTGGTGAGGTTCGCCGCGATGAGCTCCTCGCGCGTCGGCGTATCGATGCCGTAGTAGCAGGGACCCGTGACCGGCGCCGAGCTCACGCGCATGTGCACCTCCTTCGCCCCGGCCGCACGGACCATCGCCACGAGCCCGCGCGTCGTCGTGCCGCGGACGATCGAGTCGTCGACCATGACGACGCGCTTGCCCTCCAGCACCTCGCGGACCGCGTTGTACTTCACGCGCACCTTCGCGTCGCGCGCGCCCTGCGTCGGCTGGATGAAGGTCCGGCCGACGTAGTGATTGCGGATCAGCGCCAGCTCGTACCGCAGCCCGGACTCCTCCGCGAAGCCGAGGGCCGCGGAGTTCGAGGAGTCGGGTACGGAGAAGACGAGGTCCGCGCCGGGCGCGGGATGCTCGCGCGCGAGCCGCCGGCCGAGCTCCCGGCGCGCGCGGTCGACCGAGCCGCCGAAGACGCGGCTGTCGGGGCGCGCGAAGTACACGTACTCGAAGACGCAGCGGTGCGACTCCTTCACGGGAAGGCGCGCGCCCGTGCGAACGCCCTCGCCGTCGACGACGACGATCTCTCCGGGCTCGACCTCGCGAACGGCCTGCGCGCCCACGATGTCGAGGGCGCAGCTCTCCGAGCCGAAGACCACCGCGTCGCCGAGCCGCCCCATGACGAGGGGCCGCCAGCCGCGCGGATCGCGCGCGGCGAGCAGGGTGTCGCCGACGAGGACGAGCAGGGAATACGCGCCTTCGACCCCGGCGAGCGCTTCGGCGAGACGCTCCTCCGGCCGGTCGGCGCGCGACCGGGCGATCCGATGGACGATGACCTCCGAATCCATCGTCGAGGAGAAGATGGCCCCGTCGTCCTCGAGCTCCTGCCGCAGCTCCGTCGCGTTCGTGAGGTTGCCGTTGTGCGCGAGCGCGACCGCGCCCCCGCGAACGCTGGCGACCACCGGCTGGGCGTTGGCGAGCACGGACGACCCCGCGGTGCTGTACCGCGTGTGGCCGATCCCCGTGCTGCCGGCGAGCTGCCCCATCTCCGCGGAGTCGATCCCCTCGGATACGAGGCCCATCGAGCGCACCGCGTGGGCGCGCGCGGTGTCGTCGACGGTGACGATCCCCGCCGATTCCTGGCCGCGGTGCTGCAGCGAGTAGAGCCCGAGATGGACGAGCTCCGCCGCGAGGGGATGACCGCGCACTCCGAATATGCCGCACATGCTACTATTCCACCGGTGTCGTGAGAGTCTCCGTCGCCGCGACGGCGATGGGCGCGGTCGACCGCGACATGATGTTCGGGATCGCGTCGTGCCAGGCGGCCGCGAGGCGCTCGAGCGAGGTGACGATGAGCCGGGTGCCGACGCGAATGGAGAGCGGCGCGCCGGCGACGCCGACGGTTCCGATCGCGCGCAACGGCACGCGGTTGCGCTCGGCGATCCGCTTCAGCGCCGGGAGGTCGCGCGTCGACACGATCACGCGGTTCTGCCCCTCGCCGAAGAGCAGCGCGCGCAGGGGCAGCGTGCTCCACGCGGAGATGTCGATGGTCGCGCCGAGCATGCGATCGCGGTCCATGATGCAGCACTCGGCAAGCGAGACGGCGAGCCCGCCCTCGCTGATGTCGTGCGCCGAGGCGAGCGCACCCTTCTCGGCGGCGCCGACGAGGGTGTCGACCAGCCGGCGCGCGCCGACGAGATCGCACGCCGGAGGCGCGCCGGCGACGACGCCGTGGATGCGGGCGAGATACTCGCTCGCCCCGATCTCCGACGTCGGCTCGCCAAGGAGCACGAGATCGGCGCCCTCGTCGTGGAAGTGCGAGCGCACCGCGCGGTCCACGTCGTCGAGCACGCCGACCATCCCGATGACGGGAGTCGGGTGGACCGCGCTCTGCGGACTCTCGTTGTAGAGCGAGACGTTCCCCCCGGTGACGGGGGTCTCGAGCGCGGTGCACGCTTCGCCGATCCCGGCGATCGCCTCGCGCAGCTGGAAGTAGACCTCGGGGCGCTTCGGATTGCCGAAGTTGAGATTGTTCGTGATGGCCCGCGGCCGCGCGCCGGTGCAGGCGACATTGCGCGCCGATTCCGCGACGGCGATCCGCGCGCCGAGCCGCGGATCGAGCGCGACGTAGCGCCCGTTGCAGTCGACCTTCAGCGCGAGCGCCTTCTTCGTTCCGCGCAGCCGCACGACGGCCGCGTCGCCGCCCGGGCCGACGACCGTGTTCGTGCGGACGGTCGTGTCGTACTGCCGGTACACCCATCGCTTGCTCGCGACCGTCGGCGACGACAGCAGCTGCTCGAGGGTCCAGACGGGATCCTGCTCCTCAACGCGCTCGGGGATCGCGCTCACGTCGCGCCCGCGCGCTTCGCGCACCGCCGCGCTCTCCTCGGCGGGTGGCGTGTACGTCGGGCAGTCGGTGACGAGTCGCGATCCGGGAAACTCGGCGACCACGCGATCGCCTTCGGTGACGCGGTACACCGGCTCGGCGATCACCTCGCCGATCACGGCAGCCTCGAGCTCCCACTTCGCCAGGATCTTCCGGACCTCTTCCTCGTGCCCCTTCTTCGCGACGACGAGCATCCGCTCCTGCGACTCGCTGAGCAGGATCTCGTATGGCGTCATTCCCGTCTCGCGCACCGGGACCTTCGCGGTGTCGATGGTCACGCCGACGTCGCCGCGGGCGGCCATCTCGGCCGAAGAGGAGGTGAGCCCGGCCGCGCCCATGTCCTGGATCGCGACGATGTGGCCGCTGCCGATCAGCTCGAGGCTGGCCTCGAGGAGTAGCTTCTCGGTGAACGGATCGCCGACCTGCACGCGCGGCCGCTTCGCGTCGCTTCCCTCGGAGAGATCTTCGGAGGCGAACGTCGCGCCGTGAATGCCGTCGCGTCCCGTGCGCGCGCCGACCGCCATGATCGGATTGCCCACGCCCTCGGCGACGGCGCGCATGAGCTCATCCTCGTGGAGAACCCCGACGCACATCGCGTTGACGAGCGGGTTTCCCTCGTACGCGGGATCGAACACGACCTCGCCGCCGACGGTCGGGATCCCGACGCAGTTGCCGTAGTCGCCGATCCCCTTCACGACGCCCGCGAAGAGGTAGCGCACGCGCGGCGAGTCGAGCGATCCGAAGCGCAGCGAATCGAGCAGCGCGATCGGGCGCGCCCCCATGGTGAAGACGTCGCGCAGGATTCCCCCGACTCCGGTCGCCGCGCCCTGATACGGCTCGACCGCCGAGGGGTGGTTGTGCGACTCGATCTTGAACGCCACCGCGAGCCCGTCGCCGACGCTGATCACGCCCGCGTTCTCGCCGGGTCCCTGCAGCACCCAGGGCGCCTTCGTCGGCAGGGTGCGGAGGAGTGGACGCGAGTGCTTGTACGAGCAGTGCTCGTTCCAGAGAGCGCTGACGACGCCCAGCTCGGTGAAGGTCGGCTCCCGACCGAGGAGCGCGACGAGGCGCTCGAACTCGTCCTGCGTGAGCCCGTGTTCGGCGACGAGCGCCGGCGTGATTCGCGGGTCGCCGGGGCGCGGCTCGACGCGCACTACTTCAGCCCGAACAGCGAGCCGATGAAGCGCGAGATCTCGCTGCGCTTCACGTAGCCGAGCATCTCGAGCTCTCCGGCGTCCATCCACGTTCCCTTGCAGTCCGGGCAGACGTCGATGACCATCGCGTGGAACTTCCTCTCGACCAGGTCGCCCCCGCACTTCGGGCATTTCATGTAGTGCGACGCCCGCTCGCTTCGCTTGCGCTGCTCGTCGAGCGCGGCCCGTCGGGCCTTGATGAGCTCCGCGTCGTGCTTCGCGAAGTACTCGTCCTCGTTGTGGCTGGGCTTGTGATCGGTCGGCATGAAATCGCTAGGGCTTTCGTGTGGAGTCGGCCTGCTGCTGGCGCTTGATCGCCTCGGCGCGGGCGGAGTCGGTCGAGTTGAGCTTCGTCCCCGGGATCGGTGTCGGACGGCCGGGGGTGAGCGCACGGACGGAGTCCGCGGGGTTCATGCGCGCGCCGAGCAGCGGCGAGGTCGGGGCGGGCTGGGCCGGGCCGGGCGTCGGCTCGACCTGCAGACCGGTGACGATGGCCGAGCCGGGCTTCGCGTCCTCGCCCGGCGCGGGGCGCGCGATCACGATACCGCCGCGCCGCGCCTTGCGGACCTTCGCCACGGCGCTCGCGTCTCCGGCCGCGCTGTTCGTCGTCTGCACGCCGGAGGGGGAGCTGCTCGCGCCGCTGTAGGCGCGCACGCCGTTGCGGAAGACGGCATCGACGACCTTCCCGTCCTCGAGCACCACGAGGTCGTTCATCCCGCAGCTCTTCTCGCAGCCGTTCCGGTAGAACATGTACGTGTGCGTTCCGGAGGTGCGCTCGTTGAGCGGCTTGCCGAGGCGTTGCACCACCTCGTCGCGGGTCATCCCGGGATCGATCGTGTTCCGGGCTTCCTGCGCCATCAGCGGCGCGGCGACCAGTGAGAGGGCGAGCAGCAGGTTGCGGCGAAGCATGGGTCCTCCTCGGGTTAGGCCGAGACGCGCGAGAGCAGCGACTCGAACAGGGCGAGCCCGTCGACGGAGCCGAGCAGCGGATCGACCGCGCGCTCCGGATGGGGCATCATTCCAAGGACGTTTCCCCCCTCACTCACGATACCGGCGATCGCGCGCATCGATCCGTTCGGATTGGCGGACGCATCGGTTCTGCCATCGGGGCCGACGTAGCGGAAAGCGACTCGCCCGTCCCCCTCGAGGCGTGTGAGCGTCTCCTCGTCGGCCGTGTAACGGCCCTCACCATGCGCGATCGGGATCCGGAGCAGCTGACCCTTCTCGTATCCCGCGGTGAACATCGTCTCCGGGTTCTCGACGCGCAGCCTCACGGTCTCCGAGACGAAGGCGAGCGACTCGTTGCGGAGGAGCGCGCCGGGGAGCAGACCTGCCTCGCAGGCGATCTGGAAGCCGTTGCAGATGGCGAGCACCGGTCCGCCGCGCTTCGCGTGCGCGACCACCTCGCGCATGATCGGGCTGAATCGCGCGATCGCGCCGGCGCGGAGGTAGTCACCGTAGCTGAAGCCGCCCGGAAGGACGACGACGTCGGCGCCGGCGAGATCGTGCTCGCGGTGCCAGAGGTACCGCGCCTCCTCGCCCAGCGCATCGGTCACCGCGTGGAACGCGTCGTAGTCGCAGTTCGAGCCCGGGAAGGTGACGATGCCGAACTTCATGCCGGCTCCACGGTGGCGATCTCGAAGTCCTCGGTGACCGGATTGGCGAGCAGCTTCTCGCACATCTCGCGCGCCGAGCGGTCCGCGGCGCCCCGGTCGGGAGCGGCGACGTCGATCACGATGTGGCGCCCGACCTTGACGTCGGCGACGCCGGAGAAGCCGAGCGTCTGGAGCGCGTGCGCGACGGCGGTGCCCTGCGGATCGAGGATGCCGCGGCGCGGCACGATGTGGACGGCGACTCGGAAGTTGCTCATTCGCCGTCCTCCTCGACGGCCGGGGTGATGGTCGGCGTGGGCAGGGGCACGCGCTGCTTCCGGCGCCGCCGGCGTCGCCGGCGCCCGCCGACGACCTCCTCGTGCCGCGGGAGCGCGATCTCGTCCTCGGCGTCGGGGTCTTCCTCCTCCTCGTCGAAGATCGACGCGCCCGTGGGCACGCGCTCGAGCACACCGAGCACCGCCGCCTTCGCCACGCCGAACAGGACGTAGGCGAGCAGCACCGGGAAGAAGAACTCGCGGGGCAGGAAGATCAGCCCGAGCAGCGCGGCGAGGAGAATCAGGCCACCGATGATCCCGCGCACCGATCGGAGGTTCACCGTCGGCACGGCGGGGTAGGGAACCTCGCTGATCATGAGCAGCGCGAGCATGACCATGATCACCCGCATCATCACGTGCCAGGGCCAGTCGGCGAGGACGCGCTGCCCGCCGAGGAGCATCGTCTCGTTGTAGAGCGGCGTCTGGCTGAAGGCGTAGTACGTCGCGAGCGTCATCCCCGCGGCGGGGCTGGGCAGGCCGTGGAAGTACGTCTTCTTCTTTCCGGCCTGCTCGACGTTGAATCGGGCGAGGCGCATCACCGCGCAGGCGGCGAAGAAGAAGGCGAAGACCCAGTCCCACCCTTCCTTGTTCAGCACGGCGAAGTACATGATCATCGCCGGCGCCAGCCCGAAGGAGATCGCGTCGACGAGCGAGTCGAGCTCCTCGCCGAAGCGGGAGCCGGTGCCGGTGAAGCGCGCGACCCGTCCGTCGAGTGCGTCGCAGATGCCGCCGAGCACGACGTACACGCCGGCGTCGCTGTAGCGGCCGCGCGAGGCGGCGACGATCGCGAAGATGCCGAAGAACAGGTTCCCGAGCGTGAAGCCGTTAGGCAGCGCGATCACCTGCCGCCTGATCTCGCGCCGCGGGATCATCGGGCTCATCGCGCGGGCAGCTCCGCGAGCGTGGTCGTCCCCGCCGTGGTCAGATCGCCGATCTTCACCCGCACCGTCGCGTCGGTGGGGAGGAACACATCCACGCGCGACCCGAAGCGGATGAGACCCATCCGCTCGCCCTGCTCCACGCGCTCCCCCTCCCGGCTGTAGGTCACGATGCGCCGGGCGATGAGCCCGGCGATCTGGCGGACGAGGATGCGGTACGGCCCCGACTCGATGCCCACGCTCCGCTGCTCGTTCTCGAGGCTCGACTTCTCGACGGCCGCGTTGAGAAACTTGCCCGGGTTGTACTGGACGTACTTCACCGTGCCGCTGACGGGGTAGCGGTTCACGTGGACGTTGAAGACGTTCATGAAGATCGACACGCGCTTGGCGCGACCGTGGATGAACGCCGGCTCGTCGACTTCCGTGATCAGCACGACCTTCCCGTCGGCGGGCGATGTCACGACGCGGTCGCCGCGCTCGCCGGTGCGCTCGGGATCGCGGAAGAAGTACACTACCCACACCGCGACGACGACGAGCACGGCGGATAGCAGCCAGGACGGCCAGCTGCCGCGTCGCGCGGAGTACAGGATCGCCACCAGCGCGAGCACGGCGGCGATGGCGATGAAGGGAAGTCCCTCGCGGGCGATTCTCACGTCGTCGGCTCCGGAATGTTCAGTGGCACGCCGGTGATCCGGCGATAGGCGTCGAGATAGCGTGCGCTGGTCGCGGTGACCACGTCGGCGGGAAGTGTCGGCGGGGGTGTCTCGCCGTTCCATCGTCCCGCCGCGCGCTCGCGCTCGAGGTAATCACGAAGTGGCTGCTTGTCGAAGCTCGGCTGCGAGCGGCCGGGTGCGTACGAGTCCGCCGGCCAGAAGCGCGAGCTGTCGGGGGTGAGGACCTCGTCGATGAGCAGCGTCTGTCCGTCGGGCGTGCGTCCGAACTCGAGCTTCGTGTCGGCGACGATGATCCCGCGCTCCGCGGCGAGCGCGCGCCCGCGCTCGTACACCGTGCGCGTGAGTCCTTCGAGCAGTGCCGCCGTTTGCATCCCCACGATCGATCGCAGCCGCTCCACCGAGATGTTCTCGTCGTGTCCGGACTCCGCCTTCGTCGCCGGACTGAAGATCGCCGGCTCGAGCCGGTCGCTCTCGCGCAGCCCTTTCGGGAGCGGCTCGCCGGCGAGGGTGCCGGCGCGCGAGTACTCCTTCCACGCCGACCCCGTAATGTAACCACGGATCACGCACTCGACGGGATAGGGCGCCGTCCGGCGGCAGAGCATCGCGCGGCCGGCGAGGAGGCGCACCTTCCCGGCCAGCGCCGGGACCATGCGCGCGATCTCCCCGGCGTCGGCGCTGATCATGTGGTGCGGGATCGCGTCCTCCAGGTGACGCAGCCACCACGCGGTGAGCTGCGTGAGCACCGCGCCCTTCGCGGGGACCGCCTCCCGCATGACCACGTCGAACGCGCTCACCCGGTCGGTCGCCACGAGGAGGATCCGATCGTCGCCGACGGCATAGACGTCACGCACCTTGCCGGTGCGGACGCGCGGGAGTGGCAGGTCGGTCGCGTTCACCGTTTCCAGGGTCATACGCGCAGCTCCTCCCGCTCGGGCGCGCCATGCCGCGGGCCGGCGAGCAGTGGCCCGACCACCTCCGCGAGGAACTCGTCCACCTGCTCGGGCGCACGACCGATGAACCGGCGCGGGTCGAGCGCGGTCCGCAGGTCATCGATCGCGACGCCGAACTCGGAGTCCGCGGCAAGCCGCTCGAGCATGTCGTTGGCGCGGCCATCGTCCTTCACCGCCCGCGCGGCGGCGATGCTGTGCCGGCGGATCACCTCGTGCGCCGCCTGACGGTTGCCGCCCGCGCGCACCGCGCGGACGATCAGCTCCTCCGTGGCCATGAAGGGCAGCTCGTCGGCGATGCGGCGGCGGATCCGCGCGGGATGGACCTCGAGCCCGCCGGCGACGTTCCCCATGAGCACGAGGATCGCGTCGGTCGCGAGGAACGATTCGGGGATGACCAGCCGGCGATTCGCGCTGTCGTCGAGGGTGCGCTCGAAGTACTGCACGCTGTGCGTGTGGTTCGGGCTGGCCTCGAGCTCGATCACGAAGCGCGCGAGGGAGTTGATCCGCTCGGAGCGCATCGGATTCCTCTTGTAGGCCATCGCCGAGGAGCCGATCTGCTCCTTCTCGAAGGGCTCCTCGATCTCCCCGAAGGCCTGCAGCATCCGCAGGTCGGAGGCGAACTTCGCCGCGCTCGCCGCGACCCCGGCCACCGGCGCGAGGATCTGCGCGTCGAGCTTGCGTGTGTACGTCTGCCCCGTCACGGGGAGCGACCGCGCGAAGTCCAGCTTCCGCGTGACCAGGGCGTCGAGCGCGCGAACCTTCGCGTGGTCGCCGCCGAACAGCTCGAGGAAGCTCGCCTGCGTCCCCGTCGTCCCTTTCACGCCGCGGAACGGCAGCGTCGCGATCCGGTGCTCGATGTCGCCGAGGTCGAGCACGAGGTCCTGCATCCAGAGCGTCGCGCGCTTGCCGACGGTGGTGAGCTGCGCGGCCTGCAGATGCGTGTAGCCGAGCGTCGGCTCGGCGCGCCACTCGGCCGCGAACGCGGCGAGGGAGGCGAGCACCTCGACGATCTTGCCGCGGAGGAGCTCCAAGCCGCGCCGCGCGAGGATGAGATCCGCGTTGTCGGTGACGTACGCGCTCGTCGCGCCGAGATGGATGAAGGGCGCGGCAGCGGGTGCGACCGCGCCGAAGGCGTGGACGTGCGCCATCACGTCGTGCCGGAAGCGCTTCTCGTAGCCGGCCACCGCCGCGAAGTCGATGTCGTCCAGGTGGGCTCGCATCTGCGCGATCGCCTCGTCGGGGATCGCGACGCCGAGCTCGCGCTCCGCTTCGGCGAGCGCGAGCCAGAGCCGCCGCCAGAGACCGTGGCGCGTCTGCGGCGACCACAGGCGCAGCATCGCCTTCGACGCATAGCGCTCGGCGAGGGGAGAGCTGTAGCGTTCGAAATCGCTCATCGGAGCATGAAGTCGGTCGAGTAGACGCGGCCGCCGCGCTCGAAGAAGAGCTGGATGGGCCCGCGGCCGCCGTAGTAGTCGATCGCCTGCGCGGCTTCGTCCGCCGAGGAGATCGGCGTCCTGTTCACCTGCACGATCACGTCGCCGCTCTGCAGGCCGATCTCGTCGGCGACGCGGTCGCTCACCTTGTAGATCACCGCGCCCTGACCGCTGCGCACCCCGCGCTCCGCACGGATCGCCGGCGTGAGCGTCACGAGCTCCATCTCGCGCAGCACCTGGACCTTCTCGGCACTCACCTCGGGCAGATCGGCGACGGTGACGTCGATCGTGAGGTCGCGGCCGCCTCGGTGCACTCGCAGCGGCACCTTCTCGCCGACCCGGACGTCGAGCAGCTCGGCCTCCCAGTCGAAGGCGTTCCGGAGCGGCTTCGTGCCAGCCGCGACGATCACATCCCCGGGGCGAAGGCCGGCCTGGGCGGCGGGGGAGTTCGGGACGACGTTGCGCACGATCACCCCGGAGGTGATCGCGTCGCGCGGGTTGTTCGTCGTCGGAAGCTGCAGCTTGACGCCGACCCACGGGCGCCGCACGGCGCCGTGCGCCAGAAGGTCCTCGGCGACGCGGCGCGCGCGATTGATCGGGATCGCGAAGCCGAGTCCGATCGACCCGCCCGTCGGCGAATAAATCGAGCTGTTGACGCCGACGACCTCGCCCGCCGCGTTCAGCAGCGGCCCACCGGAGTTGCCCGGGTTGATCGCCGCGTCGGTCTGCACCATGTCGACGTACATGCCGCCGCCCTCGCTCGCGCCGACGAGGTTGCGCCCGGTGCCGCTGATGACGCCCGCGGTCACGCTCGGCTCGCTGTTGCCGAGGAGGAAGCCGTACGGATTGCCGATGGCGATCGCCCACTCGCCGATGATCAGCTTGTCCGAGTCGCCTAACGGCGCGACGGGAAGGCCGGTCTTGTCGATCTTGAGGACGGCGAGATCGTTCGCCTCGTCGACGCCGAGGATCTTCGCCGGGTAGCTCGTGCCGTCGCGCAAGGCGATGGAGACGCGCGTCGCGCCGGCGACGACGTGCGCGTTGGTGACGATGACCCCGTCCTGCCTGACGATGAAGCCGGAGCCGAGCCCCGGAGTGATCCGCTGGCCTGAGCGTCCACCGAAGAACTGCTCGAAGGGATCCGCGGCGACCCGCTCGAGGATCTCCGTCTGCACCGTCACCACCGTGGGCGCGACGCGAGCGACCGCCTGGGTGATCGCGGTCTGGCGCGAGGCGTCGATCGCGGCGTTGGAGACCGCGGCGGGAAGGGTGCCGCCGGGGGGCGTCGTCTGCTGCGCCTCGGTCTTCGACGAGGTGTTGCAGGCGACGAGCGCGGCGACGACGACGACGGCGAGCGCCTGCGAGGCGCGGGGGTGGCTGGTCATGTGAGAGCGCGGGTCCGCGGCTGGCGCGCGAGCTCGGAGAGGAGCTGGTCCACGCCGCGGTCGGTCAATGGATGCACGAGGAAGGCGCGCAGCGTCTCCGCGGTGACGGAGACCGCGTGCGCGCCGGCGAGCACGCACTCGGCGAAGCGCGCGGCGGTCGTCGGATGCGCGGCGAGGATGTCGCAGGGCACCGCGTCGGCGTCGAACACCGCGCGGATCTCGCGCACGACGTTCACACCGTGGTCGCCCATCACGTCGAGCTGCTCGACGGAGGTGCTCACCATCGACGCGCCGGCCTTCGCCGCGAGCAGCGCCTGCGCGGCGTTGAAGACGAGGTCCGCGGCGACGCGCACGCCGTCGGTGGCGAGCCGCCGGATGGCGACGATCGCGTCCTCGACGAGCGGGATCTGGACGATCAGGTCCTCGGAGAGGCGGGCGAGCTCGCGCCCCTGGTGGTAGATGTCGTGCGCGTTCACCGCGCCCGCGCTGGCGCACACCGGCAGCCGCGTCGAGGCGACGAGCTCCGCGAGCCGCTCGCGCTGGTCCACGTCGCGCGCGCGGTGGAGCATCGCCGGCGTGGTCACGACGCCGTCGATCAGGCCGTTGGACTCCGCCCAGCGGACTTCGTCGGGGGAGACCGAGAGAAGAAAGATCTTCATCCGACGTCCGTGTAGAGCGTCGCCGGGTACTCGACGCGGTCGAGGAAGAGTGCGTGCGCCGGCGCGGGCGGGGAGACGTCGCGGTTGTGGTCCGACTCGAGGATGGCGCGCATCACCGCGGCCGGTCGCCGGCCGCGCGCGATCTCGAGCATCGTCCCGACGAGGAATCGCACCATGTGGTGGAGAAAGCGGTTGGCCTCGATCTCGAACGCGAGTCCCCCGGGCCGATCGATCCATCGTGCCCCGCGGACGATGCAGCGATGGTCATCGGCTTCCGGCGCCGTGCCCCGCACCGCGAAGCCGCGGAAGCAGTGCTCGCCGACGATCGTGCGCGCAGCTTCGTCCAGCCGAGCGCGGTCGAGCGGGTGTCGCTCGGCCAGCTCGTGCGGGCGCCGGAAGGGTGACGCCGCCTCCTCGTCGGTTCCCACGACGTAGGTGTAGCGGCGCGAGAGGGCGCTGTACCGCGCGTGAAACTCGGGACGCATCTCATGGGCCGCGGCGACCCAGACATCCGGCGGAAGCGTCGCGTTGAGCGCGCGGCGGAGCGCGAACGGCTCCCATTTCGGAGCGACGCGGATCCCCGCGGCCTGACCGCGGGCATGAACCCCCGCGTCGGTTCGCCCCGCGCCGGTGACCGGCACCGGCGCCGCGCAGAGCCGCGCGAGCGTCTCCTCGAGCACGCCCTGCACCGTTCGCTCCGCTCGCTGCCGCTGCCACCCGGCGAAATGTCCGCCGTCATAGTGCAGTACCAGCTGGACGGTGCGCGCCTCCATCGCGACGGAAGTTACCCGCACGCGAGACAGAGTCAAGCGAAGCACGGGCATCGCGCGCGGATCGCGAGCGATTGACTTCGCCCTGGCGTCGTTCCATCATTGCGCGTCCCGCGCCGCCCCCCGCCGCGCCCGCGTGTTGCCCCGACTCGCGCGGCGCGTCACCAATCACATGCCGCCACGCACTCTCGCCTCTCTCGCGCACGCGCTCAGCGTCGCGCCCGACCTGGACGGCGCGCTCGTCGCGCTGGGCGAGGGGCTGGCCGAGATCGATCGCGCCTCGCACGTCGCGCTCCTCCGCTATGACGGACGGCGCGAGATGCTCAGCGACCGGCTCACACCCTCGGGCGGAGAGGTCGAGCGCAGCGCGGTCGAGACGACCTTCGATCACCTGCCGCCGAACCTCCGGATGAGCGTCGCCGCGGGTGGCCAGTTCATCGACCTCGGCGAACAGTCCGAGGAGTACGCGCGGCTCTTCCGGCTTCGCGCGCAGAGCGAGGGCGGATGGCTCTCCCTGCGCGGCATTCGCGCCGACGGGCACCTCGCCGCGGTGATCGCGCTCTACGAGCCGCGCAAGATCTTCGGCACCCGCGCGTCGGAGCGCTTCGCGCCCGCCGTCGCGCTCTTCGAGCTCGCATTTCTCTTCTTCAACGAGCGCGAGGCTCGCGAGGAGGCCGTGCGTACGCTGGAGGAGGTCACCCAGCGCGTCCACGGCGAGTACGTCCGGAAGCTCGCCCTCCTCGAGCAGCAGCTTTCGCAGGCGCAGGGAGGCGCGGACCCGTCGCAGGTCGTCGCCCTCGAGCGGGAGGTCGCGCGAGCGAGCGAGGAGGCGCGCAAGGCGGCGCGACGGGCGCAGGCCGTGGAGCAGCAGGTGCTCGCCGCGGTCGAGCAGCTCGAGAAGGCGCACGTGGAGCTCCACCGCCGCAGCGAGTCGCTGCGCCAGAAGACGCGGACGATCTATCTCATCGACCGGCTGCTCACCCTCGATGCCGCGACCGAGGATCCGCAGCAACTGGTCGACAGCCTGCTCGGCCTCGTCGGCGACGACATGCAGGCGCAGCGCTGCTCGCTGATGCTCGTCGCGCCCGAGGGCGATCACCTCTACCTCGCGGCGGCGCGCGGGATCGCGCCGAACATCGCGGGGGGCGTGCGCGTCAGGATCGGCGAGGGAGTGTCCGGGCGCGTCGCGCAGTCGCGCGAGCCCCTCCTGGTGATGGACGTCGAGGAAGCGCCGGCCCATCCGCTGCTCCGCGACCAGTACTTCACCACGGGCTCCTTCATCAGCTTCCCGCTCGTGTATCACGGAGAGCTCGTCGGCGTGGTGAACCTGACGAACCGCGCGCAACGGGGCGTCTTCGTCGAGGAGGACGTGGAGCGGGTGCGCCTGCTCGGTCTCGTGATCTCCCTCGTCGCGACGCGTGCCCGGCTCGGCGAGCGGATGGTCCACGCCTTCGGCGCGCGTTAGGCGGTGTCGATCGACCCGCTGAGGGACGCGCTGCGCGGGCTCGCGGCCGGGCAGACCCTCTCCGAGGAGCAGGCCAGACGCGCCTTCGACGTCGTCATGAGCGGGGAGGCGACCGCGGCGCAGGTCGCCGCGCTGTTGATGGCGCTCCGCGTGAAGGGCGAGACCGCCGAGGAGGTCGCCGGCGCCGCGCATGCGCTGCGCGACGCGATGGTGCGGCTCCCCTGCGAGCGGCCCGACGAGCTGGTCGACACCTGCGGCACGGGCGGCGGCTCGGTGCAGACGTTCAACATCTCCACCGCCGCCGCCCTCCTCGCCGCCGGCGCGGGCGCACGCGTCGCCAAGCACGGCAACCGCTCGTTCACGAGCAAGAGCGGCAGCGCGGACGTTCTCGAGGCGCTCGGCGTCGCCATCGACATCCCCGTCGAGCAGATGTCGCGCGCACTCGCCGAAGCGGGGATCGTGTTCATGTTCGCCCCGCTCATGCACCCGGCGATGCGTCACGTCGGCCCGGTGCGGCGCGAGCTCGCAATCCCCACCGTGATGAACGTCGTCGGCCCGCTGGCGAACCCCGCGCTCGCCGGCCGACAGGTGGTCGGCGTCTCCGAGCTTCGCCGGCTGCCGCTGATGGCCGGCGCGCTCGCGGCGTTGGGCACCCGCCACGCGATGGTCGTCCACGGCGAGCCGGGGATGGACGAGGTCTCCCCGCTCGGCACCACCCGCGTCATCGAGGTTCGCGGCGGGTCCACGACCGAGTGGACGATCGATCCGCGCGACCATGGCTACGGCGACGTCGATGCAGGCGACCTCGCCGGGTCGATGCCCGAGGACAACGCACGGGTCATCGAGGAGGTGCTGGCCGGTCGCGGAGCGCGCGGAGCACGAGCGGCGGTCGTCCTCAACGCGGGCGCGGCGCTCTACGTCGCCGGGATCGCGCCGAGCTACGCGGAGGGCGTCGTCGCCGCCGAGCGGGCGGTCGACACGAGGGAAGGGCTCCGGGCGCTGCAGCGTCTCCGTGCCGCCTCGCCGCACGGGGGATAGAAGAAAGGGGCACGCGGTCGGCGACCGCGTGCCCCTTCGTTCGTCCGACGAGAGCTCAGTAGCGGCGGAGCACGCCGACCACCACGCCCTGGATCGTGATGTCGTTCTCGTGAACGTACATCGGGCTCATCGTCTCGTTCGCCGGCTGCAGGCGGATCCGCCCGTCGCGCTCGCGGTAGAACTTCTTGACCGTCGCCGACGTGCCCTGCACGAGGGCGATGACCATCTCGCCGTTGTCCGCACGCTGGCGCTCGTTCACCACCACGAAATCGCCGTCGCTGATATGGGCGTCGACCATCGAGTTCCCGCGAACCTTCAGCGCATAGTGACTACCGCCGCGGCGCACGAACTCCTCGGGCACGCAGAGCGTTTCGCCAGTCGTCATCGCCTCGATCGGCACGCCGGCCGCGACCGCGCCGAGGAGCGGGAGCTCGATGGAACGGGGCGTCGCGTCCGAGGGCAGGATCTCGATCGACCGGCTCTCGTTGTACGAGCGCTTGATGTAGCCCTTCCGCTCGAGGTTGCTCAGATGCTCGTGCACGGTGGCAAGCGAGCTGTACTCGAACTGGGACGCGATCTCCTCGAAGCTCGGCGCGTAGCCGTTGGCCTCGGTGTAGGAGGTCAGAAAGGTGAGGATCTCGCGCTGACGCTTGGTGAGCGGCATGGGACGCACCCGATCGATTAGTTTGAGCCGGTAGTGCACGCGGGCCGGCGACCCGAATAATATCCGAACACCACGATATCCGAAGAAGGCCCGAAGTGCAAGCACCATCTTCATGGAATCCCCCGGGCGGCACCCTCGGGCGGATCGTCGCCGAAGCGCGGGACCGGATCGCCGCGCTGCGTGCGCAGCGATTCGCTCTGGAAGCCGCGGTCCGGACCGCTCCTCCGGGTCCGTCCTTTCTCGACGCTCTTCGCGCCGGCGACGTCTCGGTCATCGCCGAGGTGAAGCGGCGGTCGCCGAGCAAGGGCGTCATCAATACGACGATCGACGCGGCAGGCCAGGCGCGAGCGTTCCGGAAGGGGGGCGCGCACGCGATCTCCGTCCTCACCGAGGGCGCGCACTTCGGAGGATCCGCGGAGGACCTCGAGGAGATCCGCGCCGTGGTTCCGATGCCGTTGCTGAAGAAGGACTTCCACGTCGACCCTCTCCAGGTGCTCGAAGCGCGGGCGCTGCGCGCGTCGGCGCTGCTTCTCATCGCCCGGGCGCTCTCGCCGGCCGCGCTCGCCGACATGGCCGCGCTCGCGCGGGACGTCGGGATCGAGCCGCTCGTCGAGATCCGCAGCGAGGCCGAGCTGGAGCGCGCGGTCGCCGCCGGCGCGCGAGCGATCGGCGTGAACTCCCGCAACCTCGAGACCCTCGTCATCGACCCCGCGGTCTCGGAGCGGCTCGTGCCGCTCGTGCCGGCCGGGGTCATCGCGGTGTACGAGAGCGGGGTGCAGTCGCGCGCCGACGTCGAGCGGGCGGCCTCCCTGGGCGCGGACGCGGTGCTCGTCGGCTCCGCGCTCTCCGCCTCGCCCGACCCGGCGGCCGCCGTGCGTGCGCTCACCGGCGTGCCGAAGGCGAGACGTGGCTGAGATAAAGTTCTGCGGGCTCACGCGCGTGGAGGATGCCCGCGTCGCCTGCGACCTGGGCGCGGCGTACCTCGGCGTGGTCTTCGCCGGCGGGCCGCGGCTCGTGACGGCGGAGCGGGCGAGGGAAGTGCTCGCCGGATGCACGCGCGATGCGAGGCGCGTCGGCGTCTTCGGCCGTGTGGGGCCGGACGAGATCGCGCGGGCCGTCGAGCGGGCGCGCCTGCACGTCGCGCAGCTTCACGGCGACCCCACGGCCGAGGACGTCGCCTCGGTGCGCGCGGCGACCGGCGCGGAGATCTGGGCGGTGGTGCGCGTCGGAACGGCCGTGCCCGCGGTGGCCGCGGAGCTCTTCGACGAAGCCGACGCGGTGCTCGTCGACGCGAAGGTGGATGGAAAGCTCGGCGGCACCGGCGTCGCCGTCGACTGGTCGGCGGTCGCGCCCGACCTGCGCCGCACGCGGCGAGGGCGCGCGCTGGTGCTCGCGGGCGGGCTCCGCCCGGAGAACGTGGCGGACGCGGTCGCGACCATCGAGCCCGACGTGGTGGACGTATCATCCGGGGTGGAGCTGGCCCCGGGAATCAAGGATCACGCGCGCATGCGCGCATTCGCCGCCGCCGTGAGCGGCGCACGCCAGGAGAAACGATGACGGTGACCCAGACCACCGACCGCTTCGGGAAGTACGGCGGCCGGTACGTGCCCGAGACGCTGATCCCGGCGCTCGACGAGCTCGAGGCGGCATTCGAGTCGGCGATGAGAGACGATTCATTCACCGCCGAGCTCGACCATTTGCTCAAAACGTATGTCGGTCGTCCTTCTCCGTTGAGCGATGCGCCGCGGTTGTCGGCGAAGGTCGGCGCGCTCGTTTATCTGAAGCGCGAGGACCTGAACCACACCGGCGCGCACAAGATCAACAACACGGTGGGGCAGGCCCTGCTCGCGCGGCGGATGGGGAAGCGGCGCATCATCGCCGAGACGGGCGCCGGGCAGCACGGCGTGGCGACGGCGACGATCTGTGCCCGCTTCGGGCTGCAGTGCATCGTCTACATGGGCGAGGAGGACATGCGGCGGCAGCAGCTCAACGTCGTGCGCATGAAGCTGATGGGGGCGGAGGTCGTGCCCGTGACGAGCGGGACGCGCACGTTGAAGGACGCCACGAGCGAGGCGATTCGAGATTGGGTCACCACCGTGAACGACAGCCATTACATCATCGGCTCCGTAGTCGGGCCCGCACCGTATCCGCGCATGGTTCGTGAGTTTCAGGCGACGATCGGACGCGAAGCGCGCGAGCAGATGCTCGAGCGCGCCGGCCGGCTGCCGAAGACCGTGGTGGCCTGCGTCGGGGGCGGCTCGAACGCGATGGGGATCTTTCACGCATTCGTCCCCGACGCCGAGGTCGAGCTGGTGGGAGTCGAGGCGGCCGGCGAAGGCGTGGACACCGAGCGGCATTCGGCGTCGCTGACGCGCGGGAAGCCCGGCGTGCTGCACGGGGCGCTGAGCTACCTGCTGCAGGACGAGCAGGGACAGGTGCATCCGGCGCACTCCATCTCGGCGGGACTCGATTATCCCGGCGTCGGGCCGGAGCACTCGTACCTGAAGGATTCCGGGCGCGCGGAGTACGTCTCGGTGACCGATGACGCTGCGCTCGACGGATTCCAGGCGCTGGCGCGGCTCGAGGGGATCATCCCGGCGCTGGAGACCTCGCACGCGGTCGCCTGGATCACGGCCAGCTCGGGACGGTGGAAGGCCGACGAGCCAGTGCTGCTCTGCGTGAGCGGCCGCGGCGACAAGGACGTGGCGCACGTGATCGAACATCTCGCGAACAGGCGCTGAACTCTCGACGATGACGACGCAGGCGGTCCCGAACCCGACGACGGGAGCGGAACGCGAGGAGCCACCCTTCGCGCCGACGATTGTCGAAGAGCTGATGAAGCTCTTCGTCAAGGCCGTTCGCGCGCATCAGCTCTACCTGCACAACAACCCGATCTACCTCCGCGCGATCGAGCTGCTCGGCGAGGGCTTCGCCGCCGTGTGGGCGCAGGCCGAGGAGATCGCGCTCGCCTTCACCGAAGCCGAAATCCGCTGGTCCGACCGCACGGTGCTCAGCGAGCCGGCGAAATCCGCGGACTCGCTCCCCTGGCTGTTCTTCAAGGACGGGATCCGCGAGGTCCGCATCCTTCGCGGCTTCGAGAGCGAGGAGCTTCCGAAGCTGCTCGACGTCATCCAGCGCGCGCGCAAGGCGACGCCCGACGACGACGACCTCCTGACGATGCTCTGGGAGCAGGACTTCCTCCTCCTCCGCTACCGCTTCGTCGATCTCGCGCTCGAGTCGGCGCCGCCGCTGCTCGACTCGGTCCCCGCGGAGATGCGGCAGCAGCCGGAGGCGTCGCCCGCGCAGCTGCAGGAATCGGTCGCCGTCGAGACGCGCGCCGGCGTCGTCAGCCTCGAGGACTTCGACTCGACCCTCTACTTCCTCGACGACCGCGAGATCGACTATCTGCGCGGCGAGGTGAAGTCGGAGTACGAGCGCGACCTCCGCCCGGTCGTGCTCGGGACGCTGCTCGACGTGTTCGAGGCGCAGTGGGACGCGACGGTCCGCAACGAGATCTGCGACATCCTCGACGGGTTCATCCTGCACCTCCTCTCGGCGGGGCAGTTCCGCGCCGTCGCCTATCTGCTCCGCGAGGTGACGGCGACCCTCGGCCGGGCGAAGGAGGTGAAGCCCGAGCAGCGCCAGAAGCTCGAGTCGCTTCCCGCGCGGCTCAGCGCACCCGAGGCGCTCTCGCAGCTCCTGCAGTCGCTGGAGGAGGCGTCGGACCTTCCGCCCCAGGCCGACCTGAGCGAGCTGTTCGAGCAGCTGCGCCCGACCGCACTCTCGACGGTATTCGCCTGGCTCGCGCGGCTCCAGCACGCGCAGCTCAAGCCGCTCCTCGAGGCGGCGGCAGCGCGGCTCGCCGGGCAGAACACCGCGGAGCTGGTGAAGCTCATCGCCGCGCCCAACGAGGTGGTCGCGGGCGAGGCGATCCGCCGTGCCGGCGCGCTGAAGACCGCCGCCGCGGTCGCGCCCCTCGCCGCGGTGATGAACGACGGCGCGGTCGCGCTCCGGCTCCTCGCGGTGCAGGCGCTGAACGAGATCGCCTCGCCGGGTGCCCTGCAGGTGCTCGAGAAGTCGGTGGACGATCCGGAGCGCGACGTCCGCGTCGCGACGCTGCGCGCGATCGCCGCGCGTGTCTATCGTCCGGCGCTTCCGCGCATCGACGCCGCGGTGAAGGGAAAGCGGGCGCGCGAGGTGGATCTCACGGAGAAGATGGCGCTCTTCGAGGCCTTCGGCGCGCTCGCCGGCGACCCGGGGGTCAACGTGCTCGACGAGCTGCTCAACGGGAAGGGATTCCTCGGCCGGCGCGAGGACCCGGAGCTCCGGGCCTGCGCGGCGATGGCGTTAGGCAGGATCGGCACCCAGGCGGCGACGGCGTCGCTGCGCAAGGCATCGTCGGAGAACGAGAAGGAAGTGCTCGTGCGCAACGCGATCAACCGCGCGATCCGCGGAGGCCAGCCATGACCGCGCCTACCCGGAGCTCGCGCGCCCCCGGCGCGGAGAGCTTCGTCGAGCCGGGAGGGGACTCCTACGTCCGCCGCGCCGGTAAGACGTACGTGCTCGCGCTCTACGGCGCGCTGCGCTCGATCAAGCTCTACCCCGTCGAGAACGCCGCCGTGCAGAAGGCGCTGCAGGAGCTGGCGAACGTCACCGGAGAGATCGTGAAGCGCGAGCACGAGCTGGAGGTGAAGGTCTCCGGCGAGTTCATCTTCGTGAACGCGACGCGGCTTCGCCTCGACCTCGACAACTACGCGAGCTTCAGCCACCTCCTCTCGCTCTTCCGCGCGGCCGGCGTCGGAACGCTGCGCATCCATGGCGCGCCCACGCCGCGCGACTGGCTCACCTTCCTCTCGCTCCTCCAGGCGCCGAGCAAGGAGGCCTCGTCGCAGCGGCTGATGCAACTGCTCGGCAAGCTCGAGGCGGCGAAGATCACCTGGTTCGAGCTCGGACCGGCCAACGAGGGCGAGGAAGAGGAGTTCCGCGAAAAGGCGAAGGAGGCCGCGAAGCGCACCTACTCGCAGTCGGTCGCCGTCACGAAGGACCTCGTGCACTCGGTGCGCGTCGGCCGCAGCCCGAACATCAAGAAGATCAAGCGCGTCGTGCAGACCATTGTCGACCAGATCCTGAACGAGGAAACCTCGCTCATGGGGCTGACGACGATCCGCGACTACGACGAGTACACGTTCACGCACAGCGTGAACGTCTGCATCTTCTCGGTCGCCCTCGGCCGCCGGCTCGGGCTGTCGAAGATCCAGCTCTACGATCTCGGGCTCGCCGCGCTCTTCCACGACATCGGCAAGTCGCGCGTCGCGATCGACGTGCTGAACAAGTCGACCGGCCTGACGGACGACGAGTGGCGGCAGATCGCGGCGCATCCGTGGCTCGGCGTCCTCGCGCTCTTCCACATGCGCGGGCAGCAGGAGCTGCCGTACCGCTCGATGGTCGTGGCGTACGAGCACCACATGAAGACGGACCAGACGGGCTACCCGCGGCCGATCCGGAAGCGGGACATGAGCATCTACAGCAAGATCGTCGCGGTCGCGGACGGCTTCGATGCGGCGACGTCGCGGCGGGCGTACCAGACGGATCCGCTGTCGCCGGCGGCGGTGCTCGAGGAGATGCGCGACAACCCGAGGCGCGGGATGGACCCTGTCGTCGTCAAGGCGTTCGTGAACCTCCTCGGCGTCTACCCCGTGGGGACGCTCGTCGTGCTCGACACCTTCGAGCTCGCGATCGTGCACGCCGCCAACCCGATCGCCGAGCTCATTTCGCGCCCGATCGTGCGCATCGTCAGCGACGCGCGCGGCAACATCGTCTATCCGGGCGAGCTCGTCGACCTCGCGCTACGCGACGCCTCGGGCGAGCGCTATGCCCGCACCATCATCAAGACGGAGAATCCGGACCGCTATGGGATCCGCGTCAGCGACTACTTCGCCTGACCAGCTGTCGCAGCGCTTCGAGACGCTCCGCGCCAAAGGGCGGCGGGCGCTCGTCCCGTACGTGACCGCGGGCCACCCGGACATCGAGCGCTCGCTCGATCTCGTGCAGGGCCTCGCCGACGTCGGCGCCGACGCGATCGAGGTCGGCGTCCCGTTCTCCGACCCGATGGCCGACGGACCAGTGATCCAGGGAAGCTCGCAGCGCGCCCTCGGCCACGGGATGAACCTCGAGCGCACGCTCGAGCTCATCGCGCGAGCGAAATCGCCGATCCCCGTCGTCCTGTTCAGCTATCTCAACCCGCTCCTCGCCGCCGGCCGCGACGTCCTCGTTCGCGCGCGCGACGCGGGCGTCGCCGGAGTGCTCGTCACCGATCTCCCGGTCGGCGCCGATCCCGATCTGGAGAGCTGGTTCGGCGAAGGGCCGCTGGCCTTCGTGCGGCTCGTCGCGCCGACGACGCCCGCGTCGCGGATGCGCGAGATCGCGAAGCACGGGCGCGGCTTCGTGTACCTCATCAGCCGACTCGGCGTGACCGGCGTCCAGCAGTCGCTCCCGCCCGAGCTCGGCGACACGATGCGGCGGCTGCGCGCGGTGACCACGCTCCCGGTCTGCGTCGGCTTCGGCATCTCGCAGCCGGATCAGGCGCGGACGGTGGCGGAGATGGCCGATGGCGTGGTCGTCGGCAGCGCCATCGTCCGTGCCGCCGAGGAGAGCGTGGAGAGCGCGCTCTCGCTCGCCCGCGCGATGCGCTCCGCCATCGACGCCGGCTGAGCGACGCGTGCGTCTCTTCCTGAAGTACTACGCCCGCGCGCTCGCGGTCGCCGGGTCGGCGATCCTGCTGCTCACGCTTCTCCACGGAGAGGCGTGGGTCACGCGCGTGTGGGGCATCACGATGGTCGGCATGGCGACCGTCGCGCTGCGCCGCTTCCAGATCTCGCTGACGAAGTACTCCGCGCTCAACCTCCTCGGGATGATCGCGGTGGGCGGCGCGATCGTGCTCGGCGCACCGGCGACCGCGCTCGGCATGTACGCGGGCGTCTTCTTCGCGGACTGGCTGCTGCTGCGCAAGCCGGCGGAAGTCGGCTGGATCAACGCCGGCCGCGAGGTGATCGCGCTCGCGTCGTCGTATGGCTTCTTCTCCGCGCTCGCGGTGATGGGCGACGCGACGCACGGCAGCCTGCTGTCGGCGGACATCATCCCGGCGGCGTCGGTCTTCGTCTTCAGCTACTTCCTGCTCAGCCGCGCGCTGCTCTACTTCACGCTGCTCTTCCGCGACAAGCTGCGCCCGGAGGAGAAGTCCCTCATCCTCCGCTACGAGGTGATCGCTTTCGGGGTGAGCACGACCGCGATCGCGATCGTGGTCGCGACGCTGGCGACGTTCAAGATCGTCGGCTGGCTCGTCGTCCTCACGGTGCTGATGGCGGCCGGGCTGCTCGTGAAGAAGATCCTCGAGGAATCGATCGCCGCGGAGGAGCTGAACAAGATCCACGCGATGGAGCAGGTCGTCTCGAGCGACGTGTCGCTCGGCGAGGCGTTCAACCGGATCCAGAGTCTCGCGCATCGCCTCGTGGACTGGCAGGACTTCCGCATCTGGCGCTTCCATGCCGGTCAGCTGCGCATGGTGTTCCGCGCCGGCCCGGGCATGCTCGACGAGACGCAGTCGCCCACCGTCGAGGGGGGCGAGCTGCGCGCGAAGGCGCTCGAGACCGGCGAGCCGATCGTCATCAGCGACGCGCCGCGCGACGGGCGCGTGGCGAACCCGCGTGCGTCCGCACGGAGCGCCGTCGTCATTCCGCTGCGCTTCGGCGACCGCATGGTCGGGATCCTCGAGCTGGAACACCACAAGCGCTCGAGCTACGGCGACAAGGAGCTGCAGCTGCTGCAGCGTTCCGCGAACCAGCTCGCGACGACGCTGCACATCCACGACCTGCGCACGCCGCTGCTGGCCGCGGTCGATCGCGTCGGCGCCCAGGTGGCGACGCTGAACCAGTCGGCGAAGGCGCTGCGAAGCGGTGGAGAGGCGGTCGCGAAGACCGTCGGTGAGATCACGCGCGCGATCGCCGAGGAGAGCGACCAGCTCGGCCGGTCGCTGGAGATGACGCAGTCGCTGCACCGCGCGACGGCGGCCGTGGCGGCCGACGGCGGCGCGGCGGCGGACGCGAGCGCCCGCGCCACCCAGATCGCGACCGAGCATCGCGGCACGATCGGGACCGCGATCGAGCGGCTGGTCGGCGCGAAGGGGGTGGTCAGCGAGAGCGCCGCGCAGATCAGCGTGCTCGCCAGCTCGACGCGGGAGCTGTTCGAGTTCATCACCGTCATCCGCGAGATCGCCGACCAGACCAACCTGCTCGCCGTGAACGCGGCGATCGAGGCGGCCCGCGCCGGGGATCGCGGCCTGGGCTTCGCCGTGGTCGCCGACGAGGTGCGCAAGCTCGCCGAGCAGAGCGCGCGCGCGGCGAACGAGGTGAGCGACATGCTCGAGGGGTTCCACGACCGGATGAAGCGTGTCGCGGCGAAGGTGAAGGACGGCGAGACGATCGTCGCCGACGTCGAGACGCTGTCGGAGGCGGCGCTGGCCGCGCTCGACCAGATCGTGACGACCACCGCCGCCGGATCGGAGCGCGCCGGCCGCATCGCCACGGTGTCGCGCGAGCAGGAGGCGGAGTTCGAGCGGCTGCGCGACCGCGTCGAGCGGGTCACCGAGATCTCCTCGCGCAACCGCGAGGGCGCGATGGCCGTCTCCGACTCGGCGACGCAGCAGGCGACGGCGCTCCGCGAGCTCGAGGGTGCCACCCACGAGCTGCGCGACGTCGCCGCCTATCTCACCGAGCTCACGCGGCGCCTGACGAGCGTGGCCTGAGCGCGCCTCGCGCGTTTGACAGTGTCCCGGCGCTCCGATACGTTGACCTCGTGCCAGTCAGAGAAGCGATCACCCTCCGCGCGATGCGCTTTCACGCGCGGGTCGGCGTCCTCCCGCACGAGCGCGAGCATCCGCAGCCGATCGAGGTCGATCTCACCGTCTGGCACGAGCGCCACGGCCCGGCGACCACGGCGAGCATCGTCGACTACCGCGCGCTCTACGACGCCGCCGCGACGGTCGTCGGCCGCGACGCGCTGCTGCTGGAGTCGATCGCCGACGAGCTGGGAACGATGGTCCTCCGCGAGCACGCGGTGGCTCGCGTCCGCGTCGCCGTCCGGAAGCCGAACGTCGCGCTCCCCGGTCCGCTCGCCTTCGCCGAAGTGGTCGTCGATCGCGCGCGTGCGTGACGTCGCCTATGTCGCGCTCGGGTCCAACCTCGGCGATCGTGACGCGAACCTCGCGCTGGGGCGCGCCGGGCTCGCCGCGCTGCCGCGCTCGCGCGTGCTCGCCGTGACGCGCGTCGAGGAGACCGCGCCCATCGGTCCGGCGGGGCAGGGCACATACCTCAACCAGATGGCGGCGATCGAGACGGAGCTGTCGCCGCGAGCGCTTCTCGAAGCGCTGCTCGCCATCGAGACGCGCGCCGGCCGCGTCCGCGGCGAGCGCTGGGGCGCGCGCACTCTCGACCTCGACATCGTCGCCATGCGCGCGCAGCGCTCCGATTCTCCCGATTGCCGCGTGCCGCACCCCGAGCTGTCCAACCGCGACTTCTGGCGCCGCGAGCTCGACGAGCTCGGCGCCCACGACATCCGATGACCGACGAGAAGGCAGTCACGATCCGCGACTTCGCGGCGCGCAAGGGCGGCGAGAAGCTCGTGATGGTCACCGCGTACGACGCGCTCTTCGCGCGGATCGTCGACGAATCCGGCGTCGACGCGATCCTCGTCGGCGACTCGCTGGGCAACGTCGTCGCCGGGCTCGACTCGACGCTCGGCGTTACGCTCGACCAGATGATCTACCACGCGACCATGGTGCGCCGCGGGTGCCGCCGCGCGCTCCTCGTCATCGATCTCCCGTTCATGACCTATCAGGTGAGCGCCGAGGACGCGATGCGCAACGCCGGACGGGTGATGCAGGAGACCGCCGCGCAGGCGGTGAAGCTCGAGGGGGGGAGCCCGTCGCGCGCCGAGACGGTGCGCCGGGTCGTGGAGATGGGCGTGCCGGTGATGGGCCACCTCGGCTTCACCCCGCAGTCGATTCACGCGTTAGGCGGCGCGCGCGTGCAGGGGCGCGACGAGGCCGGCGAGCGGCGTCTCCTCGACGAGGCGAAGCGGCTCGAGGACGCCGGCGCGTTCTCGATCGTCCTCGAGCTCATGCCCGCGGCGGTCGCGCGCCGCGTGACCGAGTCGGTCCGCATCCCGACGATAGGGATCGGCGCGGGACCGGGATGCGACGGACAGGTGCTCGTGCTCCCCGACCTCCTCGGCCTGAACGCCGGCTTCGCCCCGAAGTTCCTCAAGCGCTACGCCGAACTCGGCGACGCGGCGCGCGCCGCCATCCGCGGATTCGCCGACGAGACGCGCAGCGGCCGCTACCCCGACGAGGCCCACAGCTTCTGATGCGCACCGTCGAACGGATCGCCGAGGTGCGCGCGGCGGTCGGGGCGGCGCGCGCGGAAGGGAAGCGGATCGCCTTCGTGCCGACGATGGGGTTCCTGCACGAGGGACACCTCACGCTCGTCGACGAGGCCCGCCGTCGCGCCGCGTTCGTCGTGATGAGCATCTTCGTGAATCCGCTGCAGTTCGCGCCGACGGAAGATCTCGCGAGCTACCCGCGCGACCGCGACGGCGACGCGGCGAAGGCGAGCGCGCGGGGCGTCGATCTGCTCTTCATGCCCGACGCGAAGGAGATGTATCCGCGGGAGATGCGCGCGGAGGTGATCCCTTGCGCGCTGCACCGCCGGTGGGAGGGTGAGGTTCGGCCGGGGCATTTCGCCGGCGTGCTCACCGTGGTGGCGAAGCTGCTGAACATCGTCCAGCCGGACGTCGCCGTCTTCGGGCAGAAGGACGTGCAGCAGGCGACGCTCGTTCGCGCGATGGTCGACGATCTCGCGATCCCGACGGAGATCGTCGTCGCGCCGACGACCCGCGAGCCGGACGTGCTCGCGATGTCCAGCCTGAACAGCTACCTCTCCGACGCCGAGCGTGGCCGGGCCCTCGCCCTCTCGCGCGCGCTCTTCGCGATGCGCGATGCCTTCGATCGCGGCGAGCGCCGCGCCGACGCGCTGCTCACGGCGGGCCGCCGAGTCCTGGACGGCGAGCCCTCGGTCCGCATCGACTATCTCGCGCTCGCCAACGGCACGTCGCTGGAGCCTGTGGAGACGGCCGAGCCCGGGACCGTGGCGATGATCGCGGCCCGAGTGGGCAGGACGCGGCTCATCGACAACCTCGTGCTCGGCGCATGATCCAGCTTCCCTCGTGGGCCTGCGTCAGCGAGAAGCGCCGCGCGCATATCGAGCGCGTCACGGAGCTCATGGAGCGCTGGGCGTTCCAGCTCGGCGTCCCGCCCGAGGAGGCGCGCGCCTGGCGCGACGCGGCGGTGCTGCACGACGCCCTGCGCGACTCCCCGGAGAGCGAGCTGCGGGCGCTCGTCCCTCGCGCCGACTTCACCTCCGAGATGCTGCACGGTCCAGCCACAGCCGCCTACCTGGAGCGCGAGGGAGACCGCCGCGCCGAGATGCTCGACGCGATCCGCTGGCACACCGTGGGGAGCGCAGCGTGGAAGCGGCTCGGGCGCGCGCTGTTCATGGCCGACTTCCTCGAGCCCGGCCGCCGCTTCATGCCCGCCGATCGCGCGTATCTGGCCGACAAGGTCGCGACCGACTTCAACGGCACCTTCCGTCAGGTGGTCCGCATGCGCATCGAGCACGCGCTGCGCGAGGGACACACGCTTTTTCCGGAGACGGTGTCGCTGTGGAACCTCGTGCGCTGAAGCGCGCGATCGCCGCCGGAGTCGCGATCGTGGCGATTGCGGCGGTGGCGACGTGGGCGCTGCGCGGCCGAGCCGCCTCCTCGGGCGGCCGCTATCACGCCACGGACGTTCGCGCGCCGGAGGGAGTGCGGGTCCGCGTGCAGGTGCTCAACGCGACGCGCGTCCGCGGACTCGCCCGCCGCGCCACGCTCCATCTGCGAGACCGCGGATTCGACGTCGTCGACGTCGGGACTACGCAGCCCGCGCGCGACAGCACGCTCGTGCTCGACCGGTCGAACCATCCGGAATGGGCCGCGCTCGTCGCGAAGGCGCTCGGCGCGACTCGCGTCGAGTCGCGCCCCGACACGTCACGCTACCTCGACGTGACCGTTCTGCTCGGCGACGCGTGGCGCCCGCCGGCCGAGCCGTTCTACCCGTAGCTGGCCGCACGCCGCGGCGATGTCCTTCCCGCGGCTCTTCCGGATCGCGACCTCGACACCCGCCTTCCGCAGCTCGCGCGCGAAGCGGACGATCGCGTCGGCTGGCGTCGGCTTGAAACCCATCGAGCCGCCCGGATGAAGCGGGATGAGGTTCACGAAGGCGCGGCACTCCTTCGCGAGCCGCGCGAGGTTCAGCGCGTCCTCCAGCCGGTCGTTCACGCCGCCGAGCATCACGTACTCGAACGTCACACGCCGGTCGAAGGCCTTCGCCGCGTCGATCACGTCGGCGAGCGGATACTTGGTGTTCACCGGCATCAGCGACTGGCGCAGGTCATCGGTCGGCGCGTGCACCGAGATCGCGAGGCGGAACTGCTCCGGACGCTCGCCGAGCGCGACGATGCCCGGCAGAATGCCCACGGTGGACACGGTGATGTGTCGCGCGCCGATCCCGAATCCCTCGGGCGCGTTCAGCACGGTGAGCGTGGCATCGACCGACTTCCAGTTCATCAGCGGCTCGCCCATCCCCATGAACACGATGTTCGTGATCTCGATGGGAGGATCGAGCAGCTTCATCTCGCGCACCTGGCCGGCGATCTCGTGCAGCCGGAGGTTGCGCTGGAACCCCATCGCCCCGGTCGCGCAGAACGCGCACTGGAGCGCGCATCCCGCCTGCGAGGAGATGCAGAGCGTGACGCGGTTGCCCTCGGGGATCGCGACGGTCTCGATCCCCTGGCCGTCGGCCATCCGGAAGAGAAACTTCTCCGTCCCGTCCACGGACTTCTGTCGCGCGGCAAGCTCCAGTCGCGGGATCACGAACGCGGCGTCGAGCGCGTCGCGCAACGCGAGCGGCAGCTCGGTCATCGCCGCGAAGCTTGGCGCCGGCGCGGTCCACAACCGCCGCACCACCTGCTTGGCGCGAAACGGCGGCTCGCCGCGCGCGGCGAAGAACGCGCGGAGGCGTTCCTCGGCCGCGGCTGGAACGAGGTCGAGCAGATTTTCGCGCTGCGAGGTCGCGTCGGTCATTGCCTAACGGATGAGCGTGCCGAGGGTGAACTGGTAGATGCCGCCGAGCTCGTCGCGACCACCCTCGCGCGCGACCCCGATGTGATACCGGCCATACTGCAATCCGGTTCCGAGGCGGAGAAACCATTCCGATTCACCGGACGATTCGTGCCGCGCGAGGCCGATGCGCGCCTCCCAGCGCCGCCCGGTCGCGCCGACGAACGCGTAGTGCTCGGTAGTGCGGCGCTCGACCATCAGCAGCGAATACCCGGTGCGGACCTCCACGAGCGAGTCGAGCCGGTAGACCGTACCGTCGAGCGCGCCGGAATACGCGGTCTCCTCGTCGTCGCCGTTCGCCGGCCGCCAGAGAAAGGTGGACATCGCGCCGCGGATCGGCAGGCCGAAGAGGGAATCACCGAGCACTCCTCCGTCGATCCCCACCGCTCCGCGTCGCTCGACGTCGACGGTGCCCTGCCGGAAGCGCACCGCGAGCCCGACCGTGACGCGCTCGTTGCGGCGCGCGAGGGCGAGGGAGGCCATGGTGGTGTTGTACGGGATGTCGCCGAGCGCCGTCTCGGGGGTGCTCTCGGTCCGCGCGAGCCCGGTCACGCCGGCGCGCACGACGGACAGGGCGGCCGCCAGGTCCCGCGGGAGCGCCCCGGACACCATGATCCCCACGGCGCTCGCGCCGAGGTCGGGGGGCGTCTGCACCGCCGCGAATCCCACGCGGCCCAGGTGCGGCGCAGGCACCATGATCATCGCCGGGTTCCAGAGGACGACATCGGAGGCCGCCAGGGTGGGCGCGTCCGCCAGCGTCCCGAGGGGGAGATCGAGGAGATCGCGCCCCGGAACCCGCTGTGCACCCACCGGCGCGGCGACGGCCAGCGCGAGCAGCACGGCGGTGTGGGCGGAGGGGCGCATCGGCGGACCTTACACCAGCCCGCTGCGAGGGTCAAGCGCGTCGGTCGTCGCCGCTTCCCGGGTGGCGCTACGTGCGTTAAGTTTTGCATTCCCATGTGCTTCAGTCACTTCGGTGCTGCTCGCTGACCTGTTGGTGGAGGGTCGCGTCAAGGTGCCGCTCGCCGCTGGAACGAAGGACGAGGTCTTCAAGGAGCTTGTCGAGCTCGTCGCCGCGAAGCTGGCGCCGGGATCGGAGGCTCCGATCCTCGCCGCCGTCCGCGACCGTGAGCGCGAGATGACCACGGGCTTCGGCGCCGGCGTCGCGATCCCGCACGGCCGGACTCCAGTGGTCGACGAGCTGGCGATCGCCGCCGGCGTCACGCGCGATCCGATCGACTATGGCGCGATCGACGGCGAGCCGGTGCGGCTCGTGTTCCTGCTCGTGGGTCCGGAGACGGCGGCGGGGGAGCACGTGCGGACGCTCGCGCGCATCGCCCGCCTCGTGCGCCGCGAGGAGGTTCGCGGCGCGCTGCTGCGGGCGCCAAGCCGGGCGGAGTTCGTCCGCGTCATCCGCCAGGCGGAGGCGGCGTGAACGTTCGACGATGGGGTGCGCCGCTCCGCTGGGCGGCAGTGATCGTCGTCGTGAGCTCGCTGCCGATGCCCGCGGTGCAGACGCCGCCGGGCACGGACAAGGGGATCCACGCCTTTCTCTACCTCGTGCTCGGGATCCTGGCCGCGCGGGCGCTGATATCCGAGCGAACGGCGCGGGTCTGGCAGCTGCTGGTGCTGCTCCTCGTGCTCGTCGCGTTCGGTGGGCTCGACGAGCTGCATCAACGCTGGATTCCCGGGCGCACCGCCGACCCGAAAGATTGGGTGGCCGATTCCGCGGGAAGTGTCGCCGGCGTCGTCGCCGGGCTTTTCAGCGCGCGCCGTCGCCCGGCGCGCGCACTCTGATCACATCACAGGAACGCTGGTGACACGCACGGACCCGTTCGCGACTTCGCTCCGCACGCACCTTGGCGGCGAGCTCAGAGCATCTCACGCCGGCGCGAAGGTGCGCCTCGGCGGCTGGGTGCATCGTGCCCGCAATCTCGGGGGGCTCGTCTTCGTCGATCTGCGCGATCGCGCCGGGATCGTTCAGGTGTCCTTCGACCCGGCGTACACGCCGGCCGAGGTGCTCGAGCGAGCCGCGTCGCTCGGGAACGAGACCGTCGTGCTCGTCGAAGGGACTGTGATGGCGCGTCCGCAGGAGATGCGCAACGCGGACGTCGCGACGGGGGACATCGAGGTGCGCGCGACGGGGCTCGAGATCGTGGGCCCCGCGGTGCCCGCGGCGATCCCGGTGGCGCGCTCGCGCAACGAGAACCTCGCTGCCGAGGAGCTGCGCCTGCGCCACCGCTACCTCGATCTTCGGCGGCCGGAGCTGCAGAAGAACATCGTCATGCGCCACCGGCTGATGCAGCGCGCGCGGCGCTTCCTCAGCGAGCAGGGGTTCCTCGAGATCGAGACGCCCATCCTGACGAAGCCGACGCCCGAGGGCGCACGGGATTATCTCGTGCCGAGCCGCGTGCACGCGGGGGAGTTCTACGCGCTGCCGCAGTCGCCGCAGCTCTACAAGCAGCTGCTGATGGTCTCCGGCTTCGACCGGTACTTCCAGATCGCGCGCTGCTTCCGCGACGAGGATCTCCGCGCCGACCGCCAGCCGGAGTTCACCCAGATCGACATCGAGGCATCCTTCGTCGATCAGGAGGACGTGATGGCGCTCGCCGAGGGGCTCATTGGCGCGCTGTGGGCGGAAGCCGGGTACGAGATCCCCGAGCGCTTTCCGCGCATCACCTACGCCGACGCCATGGAGCGCTACGGCATCGACCGTCCCGACCTTCGCTTCGGGCTCGAGATCGGCGACGCGAGCAAGTTGTTCGCGACGCTCGACTTCGCGCCGACGAAGGCTGCCCTCGACGAAGGCGGCCGCGTGCGCGGGATCGTCGTTCCCGGCGGCGGGAAGCTGTCGCGCAAGCAGCTGGACGAGCTCGACGTCGTCGCCAAGTCGGCGGGGGCGCGGGGAGTGCTGCGCGTGAAGCGCACGGGCGACACGATGAGCGCGAGCAAGGCGGCGGAGCTGCTGGGCGTCGAGGGGGCGGGGAAGCTCGGGATCGCCGACGGCGACCTCGCGCTCTTCGTCGCCGGCCCCGATCACGTGACGAGCCCGGCGCTCGACCGCATCCGTCAGGAGCTGGCGCGGATGCTCGATCTCATTCCCGCCGGTGAGCGGCGATTCGTCTGGGTCGTGGATTTCCCGATGTTCGAGAAGGATCCCTCGACCGGCGCGCTCGGCGCGGTGCATCACCCCTTCACGTCGCCGCTTCCGGAAGACGTTTCGCTCCTCGCGAGCGCACCGCAGCGGGCGCGCGCGCGGGCGTACGATGTCGTGCTGAACGGAACGGAGCTCGGCGGAGGGAGCATCCGCATCTCGAACCCCGAGACGCAGGGAAAGATCTTCGGCCTGCTCGGGATCGACGAAGCGACGGCCACGAAGCGCTTCGGCTTTCTGCTCGAGGGGCTTCGCGCTGGCGCGCCCCCGCACGGGGGGATCGCCTTCGGCTTCGATCGCATCGCGATGCTGCTCGCCGACGCGGGCTCGCTGCGTGACGTCATCGCCTTCCCGAAGACCACCGCCGCCCGCGCGCTCTTCGAGGGAGCGCCGACGCAGGTTCCCGCACAGGATCTCGAGGAGCTACACGTGAAGGTTGCAGAGGCCCAGGCATGAGCGACGGCACGGAGACGCGCCGCCTTCCCGTCGAGGGAGCGGACATGCTCATCCTCGCCGGGGTGAACGATTCGAACCTCGTCGAGCTCGCGCGAGTCGCGGGGGTGAAGGTGTCGCTGCGCGGCGACACGATGACGCTCCAGGGGACGCCGGAAGCGGTCGCGAAGGCGGTGCCGATCGCGCAGCGCATGGTCGACACGGCGCGGCAGCGCGGCGATCTCGACCCCGACGACGTCATGCGCATGGGCGACGAGGTGCCGCCGGACGGCGCGGGAAACGGCGACGGCACGCGCATCGCGCTCCCGGGCGTTCGGCGCATCATCCAGCCCAAGACGAGCGGGCAGGCGGAGTACATGGCGAAGATCGCCGAGCACGACATCGTCGTCGGCATCGGCCCCGCGGGAACGGGAAAGACCTACCTCGCGGTCGCCGCCGCGGTCGACGCGCTGGCCCGCAAGCGCGTGCGCCGGATCGTGCTCGCCCGACCGGCCGTCGAGGCGGGCGAGAGCCTCGGCTTCCTCCCCGGGGACATGCAGGCCAAGGTCGACCCGTACCTCCGCCCGCTCTACGACGCGCTCGACGACATGATGCCGCCCGAGCGCGTCGCCCGCGCGCTGGAGACGCGCATAATCGAGATCGCGCCGCTGGCGTTCATGCGCGGCCGCACGTTAGGCGACGCGTTCGTCATCCTCGACGAGGCGCAGAACGCGACGAACCTGCAGATGAAGATGTTCCTCACCCGGCTCGGGGTGAACTCGAAGATCGTCATCACCGGCGACCGGACGCAGATCGACCTGCCGAAGCGCGAGGAGAGCGGGCTGCTCCAGGTGGAGCGGATCCTTCCGGGAATCGAGGGAATCGCGTTTCATTACTTCACCGAGGCCGACGTCGTTCGGCATCGGCTCGTGCGCGAGATCATCAAGGCGTACGCCGAGGACTCCTGAGCGAGCGCATGCACCTCTGGCGGCAACTCGAGGGGATGGCGGGTGCGGGCGGCGACGGCCAATCGGTGTCGCCGCTCCGCTACCACGGCACGCGCATCGCGCTCGCCGCGGCGCTCGCCGTCGTCACGTATTTCCTGTTCCCGTCCGCGCCGGCGTCGGAGGTCCCGCTCTACGAGGTCGGCTCCGTCGCGTCCGAGAACGTCATCGCGCCATTCGCGTTCGCGGTGAACAAGGACCGCGACGCGCTGCGGCGCGAGCGGGATGAGCTGGCGAAGACCGCCGAGCCGGTGCTCGTGTACGTGCCCGCGGCACTGGATTCCGCGAACCGCCAGCTCGCGCTCCTCATGAAGGGGATCGACAGCCTGCCCTCCGCGAACAGCGCCCTGGTGCAGCGAGTCGCGCGCGAGTCGGGGGTCGTGCTCACCCCGCAGGAAGCGAGCTACCTCGCGCAGCCGTCGAGACGCGCGGCGATGCGATCGGCGCTCGAGCGCGACTTCTCGCGCTGGCTCTCGCGCGGCGTGGTCCCGAGCGGCGCGCTCGACACGATTCGCGGCGAGGTCATCATCCGGCGCGGCGAGGAGGAGCAACGCGCGGCCCCGGACAGCATCGCGACCTTCTCGATCTTCGTATCGCGCGCACGGCTCCTCCACCCCGACCCGCGTTCGGCGGTCGGCGACGCGGTCTACACGAAGCTGCTCGGCACCTTCTTCCATCCGACGCTCGCCCTCGATCGCGCGGCGACCGCGAAGGCACAGGCGGACCTGCGCGCCTCCGTCCCCGCCGAGCGCTATTCGGTGCGCGAGGGCGAGAAGATCGTCGGCGCGCACGAGGTCGTCGGCCGCGCCGAGTACGAGAAGCTGCGCGGGCTCCAGCTCGCGCTCCAGGAGCACCGCGGCGGGGAGAACGCGATCGGCCGCGTCGTCGGATCGATGCTCTTCAACTTCATGCTGCTGATCGTCGTCGGGCTGACGCTGATGCTCTACCGCCCGCAGCTCTATCGCAGCATCCGCGCGCTGATCCTCGTCGCGGTCGTCTTTCTCGTGGTGCTCACCGGCGCCTCGGTGGTGAGCCGCGGCGCGTATCTCCGCGCGGAGCTGGTGCCGATCGCCCTCGCGTCGGTGCTGCTCGCGGTGATCTTCGACTCGCGGATCGCGATGATCGCGTCGACGGTGCTGGCGGTGCTCGTCGGCAGCCAGGCGCCGTTCCGCGGGACGAACGCTCTCTTCATAGGCGTCGTCGCCGGCGCCGCGGCGGCGTTCAGCGTGCGCGCGCTGCACCGCCGCAACGAGGCGCTCGCGCCCATCGTCACGATCTCGGCGTCCTATCTCTGCATCGCCGTCGCGCTCGGGTTGATGCTCGACTGGACGGGCATCGAGATCCTGAAGAGCGCCGGGTGGGGCGCGCTCAACGCGCTCATCTGCGTTCCCCTGGCGATGGCGCTCCTGCCGCTGGCCGAAGACTTCACCGGGATCGACACGTACCTGCGGCTGCTGGAGTGGTCGGATCTCAACCGTCCGCTGATGCGCCGGCTCAGCCTCGAGGCGCCGGGAACGTACTCGCACACCATGCGCATCGCCGACCTCGCGGAGGCCGCGGCGAACGCGATCGGCGCGAACGGGCTGCTCGCCCGCGTCGGCGCGTACTACCACGACATCGGCAAGCTCAAGAAGCCCCAGTACTTCATCGAGAACCAGCAGGGCAAGAACCCGCACGAGAAGCTGAAGCCGCAGACGAGCGCCGGCATCATCCGCAATCACATCGACGCGGGGCTCGAGCTCGCCGACAAGGAGAAGCTCCCGCAGGCGCTCCGCTCCTTCATCACCGAGCACCACGGCACGGGCTCCATCGCCTACTTCCTGGAGAAGGCGAAGGAGCGCGACCCCGGCTCGGTGAACCCGGCGGAGTTCACCTATCCCGGCCCGACGCCGCAGAGCGCCGAGACGGCGATCGTCATGCTCGCCGACGGCGTCGAGGCGTCGACGCGCGTCATCGCCGACCCTACGCCGGAGAAGCTCCGCGGCGTCATCGACCACATCGTCAGGCAGCGCATCGACGGAGGCCAGCTTCGCAACGCGCCGCTGACGCTCCGGCAGATCGAGCTGGTGAAGGAGCAGTTCGCGCGCTCGCTCATCGGCCAGCACCACCACCGCACCGACTATCCGGCGTCGAGCGGCGGCGTGACGGCCGAATTCAACGCGTATGAGCCTCGACGTTGAGGTCGCGGCGGACGGAGTGCGCGTGCCGCTCTCGCGCGAGCGCGTCGCCGAGCTCGCGCGGGCGGCGCTGCGCGCGGAGGGCGTTCGTGATGCGACGCTTTCCATCGCGTTCGTCCCGGCCGCCGCGATCGCGCGCATCAACGCGCGCCACCTCGGCCACCGCGGGCCGACCGACGTGATCTCCTTCCCGATCGCCGCGGTGGCCGGCGGGCCGCGGGGCGGCGACATCTACATCGCCCCGGAGGTCGCGCGCACGAACGCGCGGCGGCACGGCGCGGGCGTCCGCGAGGAGATCGCCCGGCTCGTCGTGCACGCCGTCCTCCACGTGCTCGGCCACGATCACCCCGAAGGTGAAGCGCGCACCACGTCGCCGATGTGGCGTCGCCAGGAAGCGCTGCTCCGCCGCCACCAGGGCGCGTGGCGCGCATGATCGGCGGAATCCTCCTGCTCACGCTGGCCACCGCCGCGGCAGCCCTGCTCGCCGCCGCCGACGCGGCGCTCATCACCGACTCGACCAGCGACCTCGAAGAGCCCCCGTCCGCGCGCGTCGAGCGCGACCAGGTCCATCGCTCCTTTTCCCTTGCGCGGCTCGTCTCCCTGCTCCTGGCGGGCGCCGCGATCTGGATGACCGTGCACGGGCTGGCAAGCCACGGTAGCCGGGTCGGAGCGGGACTGGCGCTGTCCGTGCTCGTCGTGGTGCTCGTGGAGTGCATCGCCCGCTCCATCGGCGACGCGGTGGGGGGGAAAGCGCTGCGCGCGCTGAAGCCGGTGGAGCGACTGCTCCGCTTTCCCGTCGCGCCGGCCGCCGCGTTCGGCGGGTGGCTCGAGTCCGCGCTCGACCGCATCCTTCCCCCGCGAGTCGCGAGCGAGGACGATACCGCCGCCACCGCGGAGCAGTTCCGCGAGGTCGTCGCCGCCGACGCGGAGGTGACGCGCGACGAGCGCGTGCTGCTCGACGGCGTGTTCACCCTGCGCGAGACCGAGGTGCGCGAGGTGATGGTGCCGCGCGTCGAGGTCGTCGCGATCGAGCGCGACACGCCGTGGTCGGAGGTGGTCGACCGGCTGCGGAGCACCGGGCACGCACGCATGCCGGTGTTCACCCAGGCGATCGACGAGATCGCCGGGATCCTCTACGCGAAGGATCTCCTTCCGGCGATCGTCGCCGACGAGGAGCCCGCGGACGGCTGGGCGACACGCGTCCGCCCCGCGCACTTCATCCCCGCGACGAAGACGCTCGACGCCCAGCTGCGCGACTTCAAGTCGAGCGGGACGCACATCGCGATCGTGACCGACGAGTACGGAGGCACCGCGGGCATCGTCACGATCGAGGACATCCTCGAGGAGATCGTCGGCGAGATCCGCGACGAGCACGACGAGGAGGACGCGGAGCTCGAGCGCGAAGGCAACGATCGCTTCTGGGCATCGGGCCGCCTGACGCTCGACGAGCTCTCGGAGGCGACGCGTCACGAGTTCCGCGAGGACGACGTGACGACGGTCGGCGGGCTGGTCTACGCGCGGCTCGGGCGCGTGCCGCGCTCCGGCGAGACCTTCCTGATGGACGGCTTCAAGGTCGTCGTCGAGCGCGTCGTCAGGCGGCGGATCGTGCGCGTCTACTTCGAGCGCATGTCGGCGCCGCCGCGGATCTCCGCGCCGACGCGGGAGGTCGCCGGCGAATGACGACGCCCTCCGCGGGACTCGTCCTCGTCGTCACGGCCGTCGTCGTCGCGTGGCTCACCGCCGCGTCGATCGCGGTGCGCTCGGCGAGCCGCATCTGGCTGCGCCACTGGATCGAGCACCGGCCGGCGGGCTTCGACGTCGCCGAGCAGTATCTCGAGCGGCCCACGCGGCTGATCCTCGCCGCCGCGGCGGCGAGCGCACTGCTCACCGTGCTCGCCGGAGCGATCGTCACCGCGTGGGCACCGCGCGGCACGGCGACGGCGATCTATCTGATCGTCGCCGCGCTCTTCCTGCTCATCGTCGGGAAGATCATTCCGCGCGCCGTCGCGCGGCGCTGGCCGGCGCGGCTCGTCCCCGTGCTCCTGCCTCCGCTGCGCGTGCTCGAGATCGCGCTCTGGCCACTCATCGCGCTCAGCCGCTGGGTCGAGCGCTTCGCCGCGCGCGACAAGCGCGCGGTCGACGAGACGCACGACGCCCGCGACGGGATCGAGGATCTGCTGCGCGAGGGCGAGCTCGAGGGCGTCGGCGCGCGCGACGAGATCGCGATCATCACCGGCGTCGTCCGCTTCGGGGAGAAGACGCTGCGCGACGTCATGACGCCGCGCGCGCAGATCTTCGCGCTCGACGAGTCGCTGACGCCGCCCGAGCTCGCGCGGCGGATCGCCGACTCCGAGTACAGCCGCGTTCCGATCACGAGGAACTCGTCGCTCGATGAGATCGTCGGGATGGTGCACGCCTTCGACATCCTGCGAGCGGACGGCGAGCGCCCCGCGCTGCGCCCCGTCCCCGACGCCACCGCCGACAGACGCTGCGACGAGCTGCTCTACCGGATGCTCCGGGCGAGCGCGCATCTCGCCGTCGTGCGGGAAGCCGACGGCCGCACCGCCGGCATCGTGACCCTCGAGGATCTGCTCGAGGAGCTCGTCGGCGACATCCGGGACGAGCACGACGACGCCGGCCCCGCCACCCGCACCGCCATGACTTCGTGACGTCTCCCGTTTCGCCCGCGGTCCTCACCCCCGCGCACGAGCGGCTGCTCGGCGATTTCGCCGCGGGCAAGCCGGCGGCGCTTGCCCGCGTGGTGAGCATCGTCGAGAACCGGCGCGCGGGCTTCGAGGCGATCCTCGCGACGCTGCACCCGAAGCTCGGCCGCGCCTGGCGCGTGGGGCTCACCGGCCCCCCGGGGGCGGGGAAGAGCACGCTGACGATGCGCCTGACGAGCGCCTACCGCGAGGCGGGGAAGCGCGTCGGCGTCGTCGCCGTGGACCCGACCTCGCCCTTCACCGGCGGAGCGCTCCTCGGCGACCGCATTCGCATGGAGTCGGTGGCGCTCGACCCGGGCGTCTTCATCCGGTCGATGGCCACGCGCGGGTCGCTGGGCGGCCTCGCCTCGGCAACCCGCGAGGTCGCCGACGTCCTCGACGCCTTCGGCATCGACGTGATCCTCATCGAGACGGTGGGCGTCGGCCAGACGGAGCTCGACATCGCACGCACGGCGGACACCTCGATCGTCGTGCTGGTGCCCGAATCGGGCGACTCGATCCAGACGCTCAAGGCCGGCCTCATGGAGATCGCCGACATCTACGTCGTGAACAAGGCCGACCGCCCGGGCGCCGACCGTCTCCGCAACGAGCTCGAGCTGATGCTCGGCCTCCGCGCCGGGAGCTCGATGCGCGATGTTCCCGCGCATCATGGGGTCGACCTGCGCTCACTCGCCACCACCGAGGAGAAGCGCGCGCTCAACCCGGCGCGCGCCGCGCGTGAGGCGGCGCGCAGCGATGACGCCGCGCGATGGACGCCCCCGGTGCTGCGCACCGTCGCCGCGCAGGGTGAAGGCATCGCCGAGCTGCTCGACGCCGTCGATCGGCACATGCGCTTTCTCGAGCGGAGCGGCGAGCTTCGCGAGCGACGTGCGCGGCGCCTCCGCGAACGCGTGATCGAGGTCGCGGAACGATTGCTGCGCGGTCGGTTATGGGGAGACGCGGCGACGATGCGGTCGCTCGACGCCGCGCTTCCCGGGCTCGAGACAGGAGCGACGAGTCCCTTCGCGGTCGCCGAAACGCTGCTCGCCAACGCCGCCACGGTGGTCGCGGGAACGACCGACCGCTAATTTTCGCAGATCAGCACCTGACTCGCTTCATCGAGGAGAGCGCATGACCTCCATCTCGAATCCGCCGGGCACCACCAACTCGGAACGCGCCGAGCTCGAACGCCTGCGCGCCGAGGTCGCCGCGTGGCGCGCGCGGTACGAGCGCGGTCAGCTCCGGGACATTGCGTTCACGAACTCGGCGCGCGAGGTCGCGCCGCTCTACACCCAGCTCGACGTCGCCCACGCGACCGCCGACGAGGGGCTGCCCGGCGCGTTCCCTTATACGCGCGGCATCCACCCCACGGGCTACCGCGGCAAGCTGTGGACGATGCGCCAGTTCGCCGGCTTCGGCACCGCGGCCGAGACCAACGCGCGCTACAAGTTCCTGCTCTCGCAGGGCCAGACGGGACTCTCCGTCGCCTTCGACTTCCCGACGCTGATGGGCTACGACAGCGACCATCCGCGCTCCGAGGGCGAGGTCGGGAAGTGCGGTGTCGCGATCTCGAGCCTCGAGGACATGGAGACCCTGTTCGACGGGATCCCGCTCGACAAGGTCTCGACCTCGATGACGATCAACGGCCCGGCGATCATCCTCTGGGCCTTCTACATCGCCGCCGCCGAGAAGCAGGGGGTGTCGTCGGAGAAGCTCCGCGGCACGATCCAGAACGACATCCTCAAGGAGTACATGGCGCAGCACGCGTGGGTCTATCCCATCGAGCCCGCGCTGCGCCTGATCGTGGACTGCTTCGAATGGGGAGCGACGCACGCGCCGCTCTGGAACACGATCTCGATCTCCGGCTACCACATCCGCGAGGCGGGCGCCACCGCGGCGCAGGAGCTGGCCTTCACGCTCGCCAACGGCTTCACCTACGTGGAGCACGGCATCGAGCGCGGGCTCGACGTCGACGAGTTCGCCGGGCGCCTCTCCTTCTTCTGGGACGTCCACAACGACTTCTTCGAGGAGATCGCGAAGATGCGCGCGGCGCGGCGCATCTGGGCGCGGCGGCTGAAGGAGAAGTACGGCGCGAAGGATCCGCGCTCGATGATCCTCCGCTTCCACTCGCAGACGGCCGGCGTCACGCTCACCGCGCAGCAGCCGGTGAACAACGTCGTCCGCGTCGCCTACCAGGCGATGGCCGCCGTCCTCGGCGGCACCCAGTCGCTGCACACCAACTCGATGGACGAGACCCTCGCGCTCCCCACCGAGTACGCGGTCCAGGTCGCCCTTCGCACGCAGCAGATCCTCGCCTACGAGACCGGCGTGCCTAACGTGATCGACCCGCTCGGCGGCTCGTACTACGTCGAGGCGCTCACCGACCAGATGGAGGCCGACGCCGAGCGGATCTTCGCGGACATCGAGGAGCAGGGCGGGGTCGTGCGCGGGATCGAGAACGGGTGGTTCCAGCGGAAGATCGCCGAGTCCGCGGCTCGCCAGCAGTGGGAGATCGAGCAGCACCGCCACGTCATCGTCGGCGTCAACGAGTTCGTCACCGACGAGCCGGAGCTCGGCATCCCCCTGCTCAAGGTCGGCGCGGACGCGGAGCGCGATCAGAAGGCGAAGATGGCCGCGCTGCGCGCCCGCCGCGACGACGCGCTGGTGAAGCAGCGGCTCGACACCCTGCGCGCCGCGGCTCGCTCGGGCACGAACGTCATGCCCGCGCTGCTCGACTGCGCGCGCGCCTACGGCACGCTCTACGAGATCCGCGCCGCGATGGAGGACGTCTTCGGCGCGTATCGGGAGCCGGTCTTCTTCTGAGCGCACGCACGACGACGCGACGCAAGGCGGGGCCAGCCACCGAGTGGTGGGGATCGTACTTCGACGACCAGTATCTCCTCGAGTACGAGCCCCTCTTCACCCTCGAGCGCGACCGCCACGAGGTCGCCCGCCTCATCGAGCTGCTCGAACTACCCGCGGGCTCGCGCGTGCTCGACGTCCCCTGCGGCCAGGGACGGCACGCCCACCTCCTCGCCGAAGCCGGCTTCGACGTCGACGGGCTCGATTACTCGGTCGACCTGCTCGAGCGGGCGAAGCGGCGCGGCACCGGGCCCCGTCTGCGCTACACGCGCGGCGACATGCGCCGCCTGCCCGCGCGGTGGACGCGGCGCTTCGACGCCGTGCTCAACCTCTTCACCTCGTTCGGGTTCTTCATCGATCCCAACGACGACGCGCGCGTCATCCAGGAGTTCGCGCGGGTGCTGAAGCCGGGCGGGGTACTCGTCTGGCACGGGGGAAGCCGCGACGGCGTCATGGCGAAGTTCCTCGGCCGCGACTGGTGGCAGACCGCCGACGGGACCATCGTCGCGCACGAACGCACCTTCGATCCGCTCTCCGGAACGCTGCACATTCGAAGCGTCTTCCGCGGCAAGCGCCGCTCCGGCGAGCGCGAGCACCGCATCCGCCTCTACACGCCGACGCGGCTCGCGGAGCTGTGCGCGGACGCGGGCCTCGTCGTCGAGCAGGCGTTCGACGGCTTCGACGACCGGCCGCTCCGCCGCCGCTCGAGCGAGATGCTGCTCGTCGCGCGCAAGGAGCCGTTGCCGCGCCGCCGCGGCAGTCGGTAGCTTTATATCGTCGTTCGACGCCCAGCCTCCAGCCTCCTGCCTCCTGCCGCAAACGTGACACGACCGATTCGGGTATTGATCGCCAAGCCCGGCCTCGACGGCCATGACCGCGGCGCGAAGGTCGTCGCCGCGGCGCTCCGCGACGCGGGGATGGAGGTGATCTATACCGGGCTGCACCAGACGCCCGAGATGATCGCGACCGCCGCGATCCAGGAGGACGTGGACGTGGTCGGCCTCTCGATCCTCAGCGGGGCGCACATGACCCTCTTCCCCCGCGTCCTCGAGCTGCTCCGCGAGCACGGCCGCGACGACATCCTCCTCACCGGCGGCGGAATCCTCCCCAAGGAGGACATCGACGAGCTCCAGCGCCTCGGCGTCGGCAAGCTCTTCGGCCCCGGCACGCCGACGACGGATCTGATCGACTACATCAAGGAGTGGTTCGTCGAGCGCGAGCGTCAGGAAGCCTGACGTGAGCTCGCGTCTGCGGCAGCTCGCGGGGGAGGTCCGCGAGCTCGAGGCTCGCCTCCGCGAGGGCGGAGGCGCCGACAAGATCGAGCGCCAGCACTCGCAGGGAAAGCTCACCGCGCGCGAGCGCATCGCGAAGCTCTGCGATACCGGCGCCCGCTTCATCGAGGTCGGGCTCCTCGTCGCCTGGGACCGTTATGACGGGCAGGCCCCCGCGGCGGGAGTCGTCACCGGCGTCGGACTCGTGGACGGTCGTCACGTGGTCGTCGTCGCCAACGACGCGACCGTGAAGGCGGGCTCCTGGTGGCCGGAGACGATCACGAAGATCCTCCGCGCGCAGGAGATCGCGATGCGCTGCCGCATCCCGATCATCTATCTCGTCGACTCCTCCGGCGTGAACCTCCCCTATCAGGGCGGAGTCTTTCCCGGTCAGTACGGTGCGTCGCGGATCTTCTACTACAACTCCATCATGCGGCGCTACCTGCGGATCCCGCAGCTCGCCGCGGTCATGGGGCCGTGCATCGCCGGGGGCGCGTACCTGCCCGCGCTCTCCGACACGATCATCATGGTGCGCGGCACCTCGTTCATGGGGCTCGGCGGCCCGAACCTCGTGAAGGGCGCCACCGGCCAGACCATCGACGGCGAGACCCTGGGCGGCGCGGTCACGCATACCGAGATCAGCGGCGTCGCGCACTACATCGCCGAGGACGACGACGACTGCCTGCGCAAGCTGCGCGAGAGCGTCGCGCGTCTTCCTCGGCGCGCGCTGCTCGACCGCGGCGACGAATCGCCCGCGGAGCCGTCGACCGACGCGGATGCGCTCTACGATCTGCTCCCCGGCGATCATCGCATGTCGTACGACGCGCACGCGCTCCTCCGCTCGCTCGTCGACGACGGCAGGCTCGACGAGTTCCAGGAGAATCTCGCGAAGGAGATGATCTGCGCCGACGCGCGCATCGACGGGATCCCGGTCGGCCTCATCGCCAACGCGCGCGGGTTGATCAAGGGACGCCCGGGAGAGCAGCCGCGCTTCGGCGGCATCGTCTACGCCGAGAGCGCCGAGAAGGTCGCCTACTTCATCGACCGCTGCGATCGCCAGCGCATCCCGATCCTCTTCGTGCAGGACGTCTCCGGCTTCATGGTCGGCGCCGCCGCGGAGCACGAAGGGATCATCCGCGCCGGCGCGCGCTTCGTCGAGGCGATGGCGACCGCGCGCGTCCCGAAGCTCGTGCTCACCGTCAACCATGCCTCCGGCGCCGGCTATTATGCCATGGCCGCGCAGGGATTCGACCCGGACTTCATCTTCAGCTGGCCCACGGGCCGCATGGCGGTGATGGAAGGAGAATCCGCGGTGCAGGCGGTCCACGGACCCGCCATCGAGAAGGCGAAGAAATCGGGAAAGCCAATCACCGCCGAGCTGCAGTCGCAGCTGGAGGAGATGCGCGCCGACTACGAGCGCCAGCTCGACGCCCGCTACGCCGCCGCGCGCGGCTTCGTCGACGCGATCGTGTATCCCGAGGATACCCGCGCCGTGCTCGCGATGGCGCTGCGCGCGTCGCTGCACAACGAAGGGCCGCATCTCGGTCCCTTCGTCCTACCCGCACATCTGGACGACGTATGAGTCGGACCGTTCGTGTCGCCGCCGGACAGGGGTTCTGGGGCGATTGGCTCGAGGCCCCGCGCCGCCAGGTCGAAGGCGGTCAGGTCGACTACCTGATGCTCGACTATCTGGCCGAGGTCACGATGTCGATCCTTCAGAAGCAGAAGGAGCGCGATCCGAAGATGGGATACGCGCGCGACTTCATCGGCGCGATGGAGAGCGTGATGCCAGCGGTCGCCGATCGCGGCGTCAAGGTCATCGCCAATGCCGGCGGCGTGAATCCGCCCGCGTGCGCGGAGGCGGTACGCGAGGTCGCCCGCGCCCGCGACGCCGCGTCGAAGGTGCGCATCGGCGTCGTCACCGGCGACGACCTGCTCCCGCGGCTCGACGAGCTCATCGCCGCCGGACACCCCTTCGCGAACATGGAGACCGGCGCGCCGTTAGGCAGCGTCCGCGACCGCGTTCTCTCGGCCAACGCCTACATCGGCTCCGAGCCGATCGTCGAGGCGCTGGCGCGCGGCGCGAACGTCGTCGTCACGGGGCGCTCGACCGACACCGCGCTCACCATGGCCCCGCTCCGTCACGAGTTCGGCTGGGCGGCCACCGACTGGGACCGCCTCGCCGCGGGGATCGTCGCCGGCCACATCATCGAGTGCGGAGCACAGTGCTCGGGAGGCAACTGCCTCTACGACTGGCGCGACATCCCCGACCTCGCGAACGTCGGCTACCCGATCGTCGAGGCGTCGGCCGACGGGACCTTCGTCGTCACGAAGCACGCCGGCACCGGCGGGCGCGTCTCCGTGCACACCGTCGCCGAGCAGCTCGTCTACGAGATGGGCGACCCGCATTCGTACATCACCCCCGACGTCGTCGCCGACTTCACGACCATCCGCATCGAGGACGCGGGTTCCGACCGCGTGCGCGTCTTCGGGATCCGCGGCCGCGCGCCGACGGACAAGCTGAAAGTCTCCATCGCCTATCGCGCCGGCTTCAAGGCGGTCGGCACTCTGGTCTACTCCTGGCCCGACGCGCTCGACAAGGCGAAGCTCGCCGACCGCGTGCTGCGCGAGCGCCTGAAGAACCTCGGCCTTCGCTTCGACGAAGTGCTCACCGAGTTCGTCGGCGCGTCGGCGGCGCACGGGCCGCTCGCCGGCACGCCGGGCGATCTGCCCGAGGTGCAGCTCCGCGTCGGCGTGCGCGGCCCCGACCGCGCATCGGTGGAGCGCTTCACGCGCGAGCTCGCCCCGCTCGTGCTCAATGGCCCGCCGAGCGTCACCGGCTTCGCCGGGGGTCGCCCGAAGGTCGAGGAGGTCGTCGCCTACTGGCCCGCGCTCGTCGACAAGACCGTCGTCACCACGAAGGTGGAGGTGCTCGCGTGAAAGTTCGTCTCCTCGATGTCGCGCACGCCCGATCGGGCGACAAGGGCGACACGGCGAACGTCGGCGTCATCGCGATGCGCCCCGAATGGTATCCCGTGATCGACCGTGCGCTGACCCGTGAGCGGGTCGCGCAGCATTTTCGCGGGGTGATCACCGGGGACGTCGAGCGCTACGAGCTCCCCAACCTCTCGGCGCTGAACTTTCTCCTGCACGGCGCGCTCGGCGGCGGGGGAACGCTCTCCCTCAAGACCGACGCGCAGGGGAAGGTCTTCTCCACGGCGATGCTGCGGATGGTGATCGACGTCCCCGACGACGAGGCGAAGCGCCTCCAGCTTCCGGCGGCGCCATGAGCGAGGGAACGCGCGTCGCCACGGAGCGGCGGAACGGCGTCGGCTACATCCGCCTGACGCGTCCGGAGAAGCGCAACGCGCTCGACCGCCAGACCGCCGAGGAGCTCTTCGCGGCGCTCAGCACCCTCGAGGCCGACCCGACGGTGCGCGTCATCGTGCTGCGCGGAGAAGGGAAGGACTTCTGCGCGGGCGCCGACCTCGAGGCGCTCGCCGCGATGATCGGCGAGCCGAACGAGGTGCATCGCGAGGACGCCGAGTCGCTCGGTCGCGTCTTCCTCGCGATCCGCACGATCGTGAAGCCGATCGTCGCCGCCGTCCACGGCCGCGCCCTCGCCGGCGGAGCGGGGCTCGCCATCGCCTGCGACCTCGTGCTCGCGCAGGAGGAAGCGAACTTCGGCTTTCCCGAGGTCCGGGTCGGCTTCGTTCCCGCGATGGTCATGACGATGCTCCGCCGCTGCGTCGGCGAGAAGCACGCGGCGGACCTCGTGCTCACCGGCCGGATCATCGGCGCGGAGGAAGGCGCGCGCATCGGCCTGGTCAGCCGCATTCTCCCCGGCCGCACCTTTGACGCCGACGTCGAGCGCATCGTCGAGGAGATGGCGCGCTCGCCGAAGACGGCGATGGCGCTCACGAAGTGGCTCTTCCACAAGCTTGACGAGCTCTCCTTCGCCGACGGCATCGCCGCGGGGATCGTGACCAACGTCGAAGCGCGTCTCACCGAGGACTTTCGCGAAGGCGTGCGCAGCTTCGTCGCCCGCGGAAAGGAGGGGCGATGAACGCCAGCGCCCTGCTTCGACTCCGCCTCGCGCTCTCCCTCGCGGGCTTCGTCATCTGGGCCTGGGGGGCGCGCGCCGACAACCGCACCGCGATGTGGGTGGGCATCGCGATCATGGGCGTCGCCGTGCTCGCCCGCTGGTTCGGGCCGCGTCCGGGTCGCCGCCCGCCGACGCAGGACTGATCTGGTGGGAGCCGCCGGGCGCTTCGTTGCTCGGCTGGTGTTGGCATCGGATCGCCCCCCGGGGGCGGAGGAACTCCTCACTGCAACGAGCCGACGTTGCCCTTGTCATTGAAACACGAAGGTCACGAAGGGACACGAAGGCCGTGCTCGAGCACCCTTCGTGTCCCTTCGTGACCTTCGTGTTTTGATAGCCCTTGCCAGAGCCGAAGGGCCGCCGCGAGGCCCCCGGAAACGCGCACGGAGCGATCCGATGCAACCCCCGCCGAGCCCATAGCCGTCCCCGCTCCGGTCTCACCTGCAAAAGCGCACGCAAAGCTGCTAGATTTCAGGACTTATGCAGCTGAAGCGTGTACCCGAACTGCTCGCGCCGGCCGGCTCGCTCGAGGCCGTTCGCGCCGCCGTCGCCAATGGCGCGGACGCCGTCTATCTCGGCGCCGAACGCTTCAACGCGCGCGACGAGGGGGCACAGCTCTCCCTGGATGAGGTCGAGGAAGCCTGCCGGATCGCGCACGAGCGCGGCCGGCGCATCTACCTGACCTTCAACATCCTCTTCAAGCCCGCCGAGCTTCGGGACGCGCTCCGATTCCTCGGCGGCGCCGTCGACCGCGGGATCGACGCGGCGATCGTCCAGGACGTAGGCATCGTCCGGCTCATCCAGCGCGTGTACCCCGAGCTCGAGATCCACGGCTCGACGCAGATGACGGTGCATGACGCGAGCGGAGCGGCCGTCATGAAGCACCTCGGCATCGAGCGCGTCGTGCTCGCGCGCGAGAACACCCTCGACGACATCCGCGCGATCCGCGCCGCCGTCCCCGATCTCGGCCTCGAGACGTTCGTCCACGGCGCGCTGTGCATCTCGTACTCCGGGCAGTGCTACATGTCCGGGATGATCTCCGAGCGCAGCGCGAATCGCGGATCGTGCGCGCAGTCCTGCCGCAAGGACTACGTGCTCACCGATAGCGCGACCGGCGCGGAGCTCGATCGCGGCTATCTCATCTCGGCGAAGGATCTCGCCGCGTACGAGCACCTCGCCGAGATCGCCGACGCGGGCGTCGGCTGTCTCAAGGTCGAAGGCCGCAAGAAGAAGCCCGAGTACGTCGCGACCGTCACGCGCGAGTACAAGCAGTTCCTCGAGGCGGTCTCGCGGGGCGAGCCGCTCCCGGCTCCGGGAAGTGAGGTCGCGCCGCTCGTGCAGATCTACTCGCGCGGCTTCACCGGCGGGATGTACGGCGGCCGCGCGGGGCGCGCGTACATCACCCGCAACCAGCCGGACAACCGGGGCCGCGAGCTCGGCGTGGTCGTCGGCTGCGAGCGCGGAGAGCTGATCGTCGAGGTCCGCGACGAGATCCGCGAGCGCGACGGGCTCGGCTTCGAGCCGCCCGAGGGAAACACCGCCGCGTCGACCGGCTTCCAGGTCGCGCAGATCCGCACGCTCTCCGCCCGCGACGGCGTATATCGCCAGGCCATCGCGACTCGCGTTCCCATCGCGACGGGCTGGAAGGTGGTCCGCTCGAGCGAGGCCGCGCTCCTCGAGCGCGCACGCGCGAGCTATGCCTCGCTTCCGACGACCATCCGCCAGCGCAAGACGCGCGTCGACGTGCGTGTGTTCGGGTCGGCGGGCTCGCCGCTCAAGGCGGTCTTCTCCGCGGACGGCGAGACGATCACCACGCGCTCCGAGCCGACGCTCGCGCCGGCGACCGCGCGTGCCCTCACGCGGGAGACGCTGCGCGAGCAGCTCGGCCGCATGGGGGACACGCCCTTCGTCCTCGGCGCCCTCGACGACGCGGCGCTGGCTCCGGGGCTGTTCCTTCCCATCAGCGCCGTGAACCACCTGCGGCAGCAGGCGATCGAGCAGCTCATGCTCCGGCGCGACTGGGCGCGCGACGCGCGCCTCGCGGAGCGCGACGAGAACATCGACGCATCCATCGCGCTGCTCGATACGTCGCGTGCGCCCGCGCCCGCCACGCACGCGGAGCCCTTCGCGCTCCGCGCCAGCGTGTTCACCCTCGACGACGCGCGCGCCGCCGCCGACGCCGGGGCCACCGAGATCGTCTTCGATCCCTTCCTTCGCCATCCGGCGCCGCCGCGCGCGCGCGTCACCGCGCTCCGCGACGAGCTCGCGGCCCGCGGCGTCGCATTCCGCCTGCGAACGCCGAGCATCGTGCGTCCCGAGGAGCGTGCCGCGCTGCAGAAGTGGCTCGACCTTGGCACGCCGATCCTCAGCGGCCACCTCGGCCTCGTCGCCGAGCTGGGTGGCGCGGGACGCGACGTGGCCGCCGACTACGCGGTGAACTGCTTCAACCAGCACACCGCCGCCGAGCTCTTCGCGTTGGGCGCGAGCCGCGTCACGGTCTCCCTCGAGCTCACGACCGACGAGATGGCGCAGGTGGTCGAGCCGTGGCGCGGCAGGGGATTCGACGTCTTCCTCTACGGCAGGCCCGAGGGGATGACGATCGAGCACTGCGTGCTCTCCGCTGCGTTCGACCGCGTAGCGACGACCTGCCGCGATCTCTGCGTGCAGAAGCACACCAACGTCACGATCACCGACCCGGCGGGCTATACCTTTCCCGTCGCAACGGACTCGGCGTGCCGCAATCGTCTCCTCCACTCGCGGCCCGTCGAGGGGAGCGAGTATCTGCCGCGCCTCTGGGAGAGCGGGGTGCGCGGCTTCCAGCTCGTGTTCAACATCGCCGGCGAGCCGGTCGGCGAGATCGTGCGACGCTATCGCGCGCAGCTCGACGCGCTCGCCGCGGGCGACCGCGACGCGCGTGGCACCGTGCGCGAGCTCGTCGGCTCGGGGTTCACGCGAGGGCATTTCGCGCGTGCGGTCTAGCGGCACGCGCGGCGACGGTTCGATGTCGCGACGCGGGTCACACCGGGCGAGCCTGGCCGCATGACCCGACCGACCATCGAAGAGGCGCGCTCCGCGCTGCGGACGCATTTCGGCTACGACGACTTCCGGCCCGGACAGGCGCGCGCGGTGGCCTCCGTGCTCGACGCTCGCGACACGCTGGTGATTCTGCCCACCGGCGGCGGCAAGTCGATCTGCTACCAGATCCCGGCGCTGCTTCTGCCCGGGCTCACCGTCGTCGTCTCCCCCCTGATCTCGCTGATGAAGGATCAGGTGGACGCGCTCACCGCGCGTGGCCTTCCCGCGGCGTTCGTGAACAGCACGCTGTCGAGCGCGGAAGTCTCGAACCGCCTCGCGGCGGCGCAGCGCGGCGAGATCAAGCTCCTCTACGTCGCCCCCGAGCGCTTCGACTTCGCGAACACCGCCGAGCGGATCGCGCGCATGGGCGTGTCGCTGCTCGCGCTCGACGAGGCCCACTGCATCAGCGAGTGGGGGCACGATTTCCGGCCGAGCTATCTGCGCATGGCGCAGGTGCGCGAGCGGCTCGGCAATCCGCCGGTCGTCGCGCTCACCGCGACGGCGACGCCGGAGGTGCGCCGCGACATCGCGCGGCAGCTCTCGCTCCGCGATCCCGAGACGGTCATCACCGGCTTCGACCGGATCAATCTCCGCTATCACGTCGTCCCGACGCGCACGGACGACGACAAGGACGCGGAGCTCGTCCGCGCGATCCGCGATGCCGAGGGGCTCGCCGTCGTCTACGCCTCGACGCGGCGCGCGGTGGAGCGCGTCGCCCGCGTCCTCGAGCGCGCGCGCATCCCCTCGGTCGCCTATCACGCGGGCCTCGACGACAAGCACCGCCATGAGGTGCAGGACGCCTTCATGCGCGAGGACGTCCGTGCGATCGTCGCGACGAACGCATTCGGGATGGGGATCGACAAGCCCAACGTGCGGCTCGTCGTCCACCACGCGATGCCCGGCACTCTCGAGGCGTACTACCAGGAAGCCGGCCGCGCGGGCCGCGATGGGCTGCCCTCGGACTGCGTGCTGCTCCACAGCTTCCCCGACCGCTTCACGCACGAGTTCTTCATCAAGGGCGCGTACCCCGAGCGCGCGGTGATCGAACGCGTCTACAACGCGATCCTTCGCGACGCCGACCGCTCGGGGAAGCTCGACGATCTGGACGCGGAGCGCCTCGCCCTGCGCGCCGGCGGCAAGACCTCGGCGCGCGAAGTGGAGTCGGTGCTGCGCGTGCTCGTCCAGGCGGGCGCCGTGCTGCGGGAGAGCGAGTCGGCGAGCCGCGTGTTCGTCCGCCTGCTCGCGCGCCCCGATCGCATCAAGCGCGAGCTCGGCTCCGAGAACGGCCTCGAGCTCGCTCTCCTTCGCGCGCTGTGGAAGTCGGCGGGGGGAGAGCGCGTCTACGACGGCGCCGCGCTCGACCTGGAGGCGCTTCCCCCGGGACTGGGCGGCGCGCCGGGATCCTTTCCCCTCCTCGAGTCGCTGCAGCGCCGGCAGTTCCTCACCTTCGAGCGCGACGGCGGAGGCGCCCGGCTCGCGAACCCCGGTGCGCCGCTCTCCTCGGTGCGCATCGATTGGGAGACCCTCGACCGGCGCCGGCGCGGCGACCTCGCGAAGCTCGACGCGATGCAGCAGTACGCCTACACGCGCGGTTGCCGGCGCGGGTTCGTGCTTCGATATTTCGGCGATCCTGCGGCGCGCCAGACGTGCGGTGCCTGCGACAACTGCATGGGCATCCACGTGCCCGCGTCGGACGAGCCGCGGGCGAAGACGCGGAAGCGCGCCGAGCCGCCGCGCGACCGTCAGCGGCCGCGCGGCCGCGTCGTCGGAACGGACGACGTGCTCGTCAGGTTCGACGAGTCGACCGACGCGCCAGCCCTCGATACCGAGTCGAGCGAGATGCTCGCCCGTCTCAAGACGTTGCGAACGACGATCGCCCGCGAGGACAAGGTGCCTCCGTACGTCGTCTTTCCGGACAGGACGCTGGCCGAGCTCGCGGTACGACGCCCTCGCACCACGCACGCGATGGCCGAGGTTCGCGGGGTCGGACCGATGAAACTCGAGAAGTACGGCGAGCGCTTCCTCGCCGTCCTGCGCGACGAGACCACCGAAGCCGCCTGACGAGGACTCTTGGACGATTCGCTGTATTTCACCGAGCAGCATCTCGCCGTTCGCGACATGGTTCGCGAGTTCGCGCGCACCGAAGTGCTTCCCGTCGCCCGCGAGCTCGACGCCTCCGCGAAGTTTCCCTGGGAGAACGTGAAGCGCATGGGCGAGCTCGGGCTGCTCGGGATCCCGTGGCCCGAGGAGCTCGGCGGCGCCGGTCTCGACCTGATCAGCTACATGATCGCCATCAACGAGATGGCGAAGGTCGATGCCTCCCACGCCATCACGATCTCCGCGCATACCACCCTCGGCACCTCGCCGATCGTCAACTTCGGCAGCGAAGAGCAGAAGCGGCGCTACGTCCCCCTGCTCGCGACGGGGAAGGTGCTCGGCGGCTTCGGTCTCACCGAGCCTAACGCGGGCAGCGACGCTGGCGGAACCCGCACCACCGCGCGCCGCGAAGGTGGCCGCTACGTCCTGAACGGGAGCAAGATCTTCATCACCCACGGCGGCGTCGGCGAGATCTTCGTCGTCACCGCCGTGACCGACCCGTCGAAAGGCACGAAGGGGATCAGCTCCTTCATCCTCACCAAGGAGACGAGCGACCTGCCCATCGCCCGCGAGCTGGGCGTCGGCCACGACGACTCCCTCGCGCCGATGCCCGGTTTCCGCTCGGGAAAGAAGGAGGACAAGCTCGGCTGGCGTGCTTCGGACACGCGCGAGCTCGTCTTCGAGGACGTCGAAGTCCCCGCCGAGAACCTGCTCGGCGAGGAAGGGATGGGCTTCGTCAACTTCATGCGCACCCTCGACTCCGGCCGCGTGGGGATCGCCGCGCTCTCGCTCGGGATCGCCGAGGGCGCCTATGAGGAGGCCGTGAAGTACGCGAGCACCCGCCGGCAGTTCGGGCAGCGCATCGCCGACTTCCAGGGCATCGGCTTCCAGCTCGCCGACATGGCCACGGAGATCGAAGCCGGGAAGCACCTCACCTTCCACGCGGCCTGGCTCGCGATGAACGGCCGCCCGTTCGCGAAGCAGGCCGCGCAGGCGAAGCTCTACTGCTCCGAGCTCGCCATGCGCAACACGATCAAGGCCATCCAGGTCCACGGCGGCTACGGCTACACCAAGGAATACCCCGTCGAGCGCATGATGCGCGACGCGAAGATCTGCGAGATCGGCGAGGGCACTTCGGAGATTCAGCGCATGGTCATCGCCCGTCACATCCTGAAGGAGCTCGCGGATTGAGCGCGTCACTCATCGCCAAGAAGCTGCGGCTTCCCCTCGGCTTCGTCCTCGCCGCGCTGTACCTCTGGCTCGCGCCGCGATATGTCACCCGGCAGTCGCTCCTCATCGGCGCGATCGTCGCCCTCATCGGCGTCTTCGTCCGTGCCTGGGCGTCCGGTCACATCATGAAGAACGACCGGCTCGCGACCAGCGGTCCCTACGCGTTCACGCGGAACCCGCTGTATTTCGGCAGCTTCCTCATCGCCGTCGGGTTCGCGATCGCCGCGCACTGGCTCCTCGTCCTCCTCGTCGCCGCGTTCTTCCTCGTGATCTACGCTCCGACGATGGCTCGCGAGAAGGCGAACATCCGCGGCCGCTTCCCCGACGCGTACGCCCAGTACGAGCGAAACGTTCCGGCATTCTTCCCGCGTCCGCTTCCGTGGGGCGGTGAGGGTATGCCGGCGGAGGGTGTCGGCTTCAGCTTCCCGCTCTACATGAAGCACGGCGAGTGGAAGGCCGCGCTCGGCTACGTGGCCGCGGTGGCGTACCTCGCCTACTGGGTCGCGCGACACGCGTAAGTCGTTGCGTACGTTGCGCGAAGGTTCAGTGATCGTTAGTTATGCAGCAGTGACGTTCGGATTCTTTCCCGCCTGCTCGGCGCCTCGCGACTCGGCGCGCCGGCAGGCTTCTCGCGAACGCGGGCGGCCGAAGCACCATCGGCAGCGCTCGCACGCGACTTCTTCGCCACGCGCTCGGTGACCGCTTCAACACCAGATCGTACGTCCACCGGAATCATCCCGGCACTCGCCAATCGCGGCGAGCGTCGGCCGGTCGTGGCACGCACGATCCCGCGTCGGCTGGAGAAGACCATGACTGAGACGATGCTCGCGCCGCGCGGCGCGACGACATCGATCCGCCACCTCATCAATCCACTCCGCCACCCGAGCCCCGCCGAGTCGCCGGGCGCTCGCGGCCCGGCGGACCCAGATGAAACGCGAGATTCTGATCAACGGCCACGCGCGCGAGACGCGGGTGGCCATCATCGAGGACGACCAGCTCGTTGAGCTCCTCGTCGACCGGCCGGAGAACCGGCGCATGGTCGGCGACATCTATCTCGGACGCGTCGAAGCGGTAAAGCCCGGCCTCCAGGCCGCGTTCGTCGACATCGGCACCGAGAAGGCCGCGTTCCTCCACGGCTCCGACCTCGTCTACCCCGAGGCGGAGGCACCCGACGACGCCGACGAGGCCGAGGACGAGGACGACGACGAGCCGGCGGCGCGCAAGCGCAACGGACGCGGCGACGAGCGCCCCGATCAGGCCATCGAGGAGCTGCTCAAGAAAGGCCAGGACATCATCGTCCAGGTCTCCAAGGAACCCATCTCGACGAAGGGTCCGCGCGTCACCGCGCAGGTGTCCCTCGCCGGCCGTTTCCTCGTCTACATGCCCTTCGCGTCGCGCGTGGGCGTCAGCCGCAAGATCGGCGACCGCGAGGAGCGCAAGCGTCTCCGCGAGCAGGTGCAGGCCATCCTGCCGCCGAACAGCGGCGGCGTCATCGTCCGCACGGTGAGCGAGGACGTCACGCAGGAGACCTTCCAGCGCGAGCTGAACACGCTCATCAGCCAGTGGAAGCGGATCAAGAAGAAGACGAACTTCACCCGCGCCCCCACGCTGCTCCACCGCGAGACGAGTCTGACCCGCGGAATCATCCGCGACGTCTTCAGCGCCAAGGTGGACTCGCTCACCGTCGACTCGAAGCAGCTCTACAACGAGATCACGGAATACCTGAAGGGCGTCGGTCCCGAGCTGCTAGAGCGCGTGAAGCTCTACGAGGAGCCGATCCCGATCTTCGACAAGTTCGAGATCGAGACGGAGATCCGCGATCTCTTCAAGCGCCGCTGCGATCTGCCGAGCGGCGGCTACCTGATCATCGAGCCAACCGAGGCGCTGGTCTCGATCGACGTCAACTCCGGACGCTACACGGGGAAGAAGGATCCCGAGAAGACGATCCTCAAGACGAACGTGGAGGCGGCCCGCGAGGTCGCCCGGCAGCTTCGGCTGCGCGACGTCGGCGGGATCATCGTCTGCGACTTCATCGACATGGAGTCCAAGCAGAACCGGGACAAGGTCCTCCAGGAGCTGCGGACGCATCTCGGACGCGATCGCGCACGCACGAAGGCGTTCGCCGTCAGCGATCTCGGGCTGATCGAGATGACGCGGCAACGCGTGAGGCAGAGCCACCTGCAGAGCATGACCGAGGCGTGCCCGACCTGCCACGGCACCGGCCGCGTCTTCACCCCGGAGACGATCATCCGCCGGGTCGAGCGGTCGGTGAAGCGCATCGCGGTCGAGGGAAAGAAGGACAACCTCGTCGTCCGCCTGCATCCCGAGGTCGCGATGTACGTGCTCCAGGAGGAGCGCGACTTCGTGAAGAAGCTGGAGAAAGCGGTCCCGTTCCGGCTCGAAGTCCGCGACGATCCGCTCCTTCGGCCCGACGAGTTCAAGCTGGTCGTGAAGTCGGCGGGGCGCGATGTGACGCAGCAGTACGCGGTGGCGTGACGCCGTGAGGCGGCTGGTGGCGGCCCGGGAGATGCGGTAACATCTTCCGTCGGGGTGGGTCGCGCCTCAACGAGGAGGTAACGAATGCGAAAGACCATCACAATCGTGTCCGCTGTCGGGCTGTGCGTCGCCTGTGCTCCGTGGGCCACGCACCACGCCTCCCAGCCCGCGGCCGTATCGGCACAGTCGTGCGCGAAGACGGCCGAGCTCCTCGACCAGCGTGAGGGGCTGCTCGACGACATGCATCTTTCACCGCGCGAACGCGCGCGGTTCGAGATGTCGCGTATTCATAGCAGCCAGCCGATGCCCCGGAATGGCGCCTCGGCAAGCTCGCTGGCCTCGACCTCGCTCGGCGCCGTCCAGGGGATCGTTCGCGGAGCGCCGGTCGCGCGCGGCAACCCAGCGAGCGCCAATCCCGTCTACATGGCACAGACCGCGTACACCAGCCCGAGGGAGTACCTCCTCATCCGGCTGCGGGCGCTGGACGACAGGTTGGGGAAGCTTCCGACGCGGGACGCCTGCGAGGCGGCGCACCTGACCGACTGACCGTTTCGGGCCGCCGTCCAGGCTGGCGGCTAACCGCTTGCGCCTCATGACTTACCGCCGCCCCCGGGCCTTTACAGGAGCCCGGGGGCGGCCTATGTTTAGAGGCTCACAGCTTTTACCCGTCTGATTTCCATGGCTTACGCAATCATTCGCACCGGCGGCAAGCAGTACCGCGCCGAGCCGGGCAAGACGCTCCGGATTCCCACGCTTGTCGGCGAGCAGGGGAGCACCGTCGAGTTCAACGAAGTGCTCTTCGGGTCGGACGGGAAGAACGCCAAGACCGGCGTTCCGATGGTCCAGGGCGCGAAGGTCACCGGCACCATCGTCAAGCACGGCCTCGGCGACAAGATCGTCGTCTTCAAGTTCAAGCGCCGGAAGAACTACGCGCGCAAGCAGGGGCATCGGCAGGGCTTCACCGAAGTCCGCATCAACGACATCACCCTCGGCTGAGCGAGGAGGGCACAATGGCTCATAAGAAAGGCGTAGGCTCCTCGCGCAACGGTCGCGACTCGAATCCGAAGTACCGTGGCGTGAAGAAGTTCGGCGGCGAGAGCGTCGTCGCCGGGAACATCATCATCCGGCAGTGCGGCACGAAGTGGCACCCCGGCAACAACGTCGGCCTCGGCACGGACTACACGATCTACGCCCTCATCGACGGCGTGGTCACCTTCGAGCACAAGAACAAGAAGCGCCAGAAGGTCAGCGTGTATCCCGCCGCAGCGACCTCCGCGGGCGAGACCGCGGTCGCGTAAGCGCGATCCGCACGCAGTTGTGATCGAACGGCCCCGCGATAGCGGGGCCGTTCTGCTTTGACAGGGCGCCGCTTCTGAAACAGCTTCAGCGAACGGGACGTACCGGAAAGCAGCGGCCTCGCCGAGGTCCGCGAACCCAAGCAGCGAGGAACGGATGGCACTCTGGGACCGACTGAAGTCCGAGCTCGATCGCGCCGGCCGCGCCGCGCAGGGCGCACTCGACGAGGGACGCATCCAGCTCGAGGCTTTTCGCGCGAAGCAGCGGATGGACAAGGCCGCGCAGGCGCTCGGCTACGCGTACTACCGCGCGCGCGCCGCGAACACCGATCTCGACGCGGACTCCTACGCCCGCCTCTCCGGCGAGATGGCCGCGGCGGAAGCCGAGCACACGAAGCTCGAGGACGACCTGCGCCTGGCGCGCGCGCAGCGGGGTGGCTCCGTCGAGAATCCGCCGGCGCCGGATGCGCCGGTCAATCCTTCCTGAAGCGACCAGGGGCCAGGCGGAAGGAACGGCGTCGACCGCAGTTCCTGACACCTGGCCCCTGGCCGCGGGCCTCGCGCGCCGATCAGCTCATGGCGCGCCGACGGGCGCCTGGTAGTTCGGCGGCAGGTTCTTGTACCGCTCCATCAGCAGGTCCTGACGCGACACGTCGTGGTATTCCTTCCCGCGCACGAACACGTGCTCGGCCCGCGTCGCGAACTCGAACGGATCGCCGCTCCACACGACGACGTTCGCGTCCTTCCCCGCCTGCAGTGAGCCGATGCGATCCGCCACGCCGAAGATCTCCGCGGGCGCGAGCGTGATGGATCGCAGCGCGTCGTCCCACTTCATCCCGTAGGCGACGGCGTTCCCCGCCTCGTAGCGGATGTTGCGGACGTTGAAGGTGGCCTCGTCGCCGCCCCCCGCGTTGCCGATCAGCGCCACCGTCACTCCGGCGTTCCGCAGCAGCGCGGCGTTCTCCTGCCGCGTGCCGAGCGTGGCGAAGCTCTCCGGGATGTTGTTCATCGCGCCCGTGAGCACCGGCACCTTCGCCGCGGCGAGGTCGCTCGCGACGAGCCATGCCTCCGCCCCGCCCGCGATCGCCATGCGGATGTTGTAGTCCTTCGCGATGCGCAACGCGGCCTGGATGTCGCTCGCCTTGTCCACGGAGACGAGGAGCGGCAGCCGGCCCGCGAGGACGGGCTGCAGCGCCTCGAGGTCGAGTCGCCCCGCCGCGAATGGACGCGTCTCCGCCCGCTCGAAGTCGGCGCGGCGACGAGCGTATACGCGCGCGTCGTCGAGGATCTCGCGCACGCGCTGCAGCATCTCGCCGCGCGACTCCGCGCCGATCTCGCGCGCGCTGTTGAGGTATGCCACCATCGCGGCCGACTGGCGGATGACCATGTCGCCGACGCTGCCGTCCACCAGCTCGACGACCGCGCTCTGTCCGGCGAAGAGGCCGTCGGTCGGGTGGACGACGACGCTCGTGACGCCGTCCTCGCGGGTCGGGCTGAGAAGCACCGAGGTCGGGTTGAGACCCTCCCAGACGGTGAACGCCGCGGCGACGTGATCTTTCCCGGCGGCGGCGGCATCGTTCGTCGAGCCGACGGCGCCGATCTCGCTGAAGCCGAGCAGCGTTGCCGCGTCGACAAGCCCCGGCGTGACCCACTTGCCCGTCGCGTCGACGCGCTGGGCGCCATCGGGGATCGCGACGTTCGCGCCGACGGCGCTGATCTTCCCGTCACGGATGACGACCGTGCCGTTGTCGATGGTCTGGCCGCTCACCGTGTAGACCTTTCCGCCGGTGATGGCGATGGTCTGCGCGGCGAGCGACGCAGGAAGCAGGGCGGTCGCGGCGAGCGCGACGCGCATGATCGAGTTCCGCATCACTTGGATCCTCCCGTCTGCTGCGCGGCAGGCACGTAGCCGAGCTCGAAATCGGTGCGCCAGCGCTCGCTCGGATCGGCGCGGTCGAACATCATCGCGCCGTCGATCCAGATCTTCTCGGTGCGCGAGTACACGCTGAACGGATCGCCGGACCAGAGGACGACGTCGGCATTCTTGCCTACTTCGATGGAGCCGATCTTCGAGTCGAGATCGAGTGCCCACGCGGGGTTGATGGTGAGCCACTTGATCGCATCGTCCTCGCTGACGGGGACGCCGATCCTGTTGCCGGCGGCCATCGCCTTCGCCGCCTCCTGGTTGAGGCGCTGGATGCCCGACTCGTCGTCGGAGTGCACGATCGCGCGGGCGCCGGCCTTCATGACGAGGGGAAGGTTGGCACGCACCGCGTCGTTCGCTTCGAGCTTGAACCCGCCCCAGTCGGCCCAGAGCGCCGCGCCGATGCCCTCGCGCGCGAGGACGTCGGCGACCTTGTACGCTTCGATGCCGTGGTGGAACGCGCGAATCTTGTAGCCGAACTCGTGAGAGATGTCGATCATCTGCATCATCTCGTCGGCCCGGTAGCAGTGGTTGTGGACGAGGATGTTCCCGCGCAGCACCTCGGCGAGCGTCTCCATGCCGAGATCGCGCTGCGGCGGATCTCCCTGATGCGTGGCGTTCCACTTGTCCCAGCGGCGGCGATACGTCTCCGCCTGGATCCACTGTGCGCGATAGCCCGCGACGTTTCCCATCCGCGTCGACGGCCCCCGCTGCTGGTAGACGCGCTTCGGGTTCTCGCCGCAGGCCATCTTCAGCCCGTACTTCGCGCCGGGGAACTTCATCCCCTGCACGCTCCGCGAGGGCACCATCTTGAGCACCACGCTCCGTCCGCCGATGAGGTTCGCCGAGCCGGGGAGAACCTGGATGGTCGTGACGCCGCCGGCGAGCACGCGCGGAAGCTGCGGATCCTGCGGCCACACCGAGTGCTCGACCCAGACGTACGGCGTGGAGGGATTGGTCGCCTCGTTGACGTCGTTGGTCTGCGCGCCGCGATCACCGGGTGACGCGCCGGCACCCACGTGCGAGTGGATGTCGATGATCCCGGGAGTGAGATACTTGCCCGTCCCGTCGATCACGGTCGCGTCGGACGGCGCGTCGACGCTGGCGCCGACCGCGGCGATCCTGCCGTCGCGGAGCAGCACGGCGCCGTTGCGGATCGTCGGACCCGCCGCGGTCATGATCGTGACGTTGCGGATCACCGTCGCCTTCGACGGGAACGCGTGATACGTGCTCGGGAACGGGTCGGCGTTAGGCGTCGAGGTCGCGCCCATTCCGGGACCGTTGGTCGACTTCGCGGTGCTGTCCGTCGCCACGCGCTGCGGCGCGGGCGTCTGCCTGGCCGAAGCGGCGGTGCAGGCGACGGTGACGAGCAACGCGGCGAGTGCGGCTTTGCGCATCGCGGCGGTGTTCCTCCCTGGTGGATGGAAGCGGGCCATCGCCCGCGCGGTGGGGCGAAGCTACTCCGCGGCGTTGGGCGAGGCCAGTAGCGGCGCCGGGATTGCGCGAGGCACGCGCCGTGTCCAGCCTTCCGCGCAGCATGCCGCGACAGCTTCCGGACCTTCGACCGCCCTCACCGCCGCGTGGCGAGCGCCGCGCGAAGGAGCGGCACGTCGTCGCCGCAGAGCGCGTCGACGTCGAGCGCGGCCAGCCGTGCGGCGTCCTCGACGAGATTGACGGTCCAGACCACGATTCGCCTGCCGGCCCGGTGCACCGCCTCGACGAGCGCGGCGTCCACGAGGGAGAGATGCGGCCAGAGGTCGCGCGCGTCGTGCTCGGCGAGCGCAGCGAGCATGTCGTCGCCCGCGTGCTCGAAGAGCAGCCCGCGGGGGATCTCCGGCGCAAGGGCGCGCACGCGCCCGATCGCCGCGTGATCGAAGGAGTGGATGGCGCACGTCGCGCGCGAGCCGCGGACGACGTCGACGACCTCCCGCTCGATACCCGCGCCCTTGATCTCGACGTACACCGTCGCGCGGCCCGCCGCGAGGGCAAGCACCGAGGCCAGCGTGGGGATGCGCTCGCCGCCGACGCGAAAGCCCTCGAGCTGGGGCGCCGTGCATTCGGCGATCGGAACGGCAGCTTCGGCTCGAGTTCCGCCGAGAGTGGGATCGTGGTGCACCACGACGACTCCATCGCGCGTCGCGTGGACGTCGAGCTCCAGCGCGTCCGCCCCGAGCTCGAGGGCGCGAGCGAAAGCGGCGAGCGTGTTCTCGGGGCGCTCCCTCTTCGCGCCGCGGTGGGCGACCAGCTCCGTGCGCCGGGCGGCGCGGCCTGTGTCGGTCATGGTGCCCCGGAAGGTATCCGTACTGCGCACCGCCGGGAACACGCGCGGGTCATTAACATCGAGCCCCCGGCGGCGTCTCACAGGGCGAACGCATGACGGCCCCAACGGATGACCTCGAATCCGACGCGGCACTTCTGACGCGCTGGCGAGGTGGAGACGAGCGCGCGGCGACGGAGATCGTCGAACGCCATGGGGGGCCGCTCGCGCGGTTCGCGGCGAGCCTCGGCGTCCATGAGGACGTGGAGGAAATCGTCCAGGACACCTTCGTCAGGGCCTTCGCGTCGCTCGAGAGCTTTCGTGGCGAGAGCTCGCTGCGCACCTGGCTCTTCACGATCCTGCGGCGGCTGGTTCTCGATCGGCGACGGGCGCGTGCGCGGCGGCCGATCGCCGTGCCGGTGGAAGAATCGGATGCGATCACGGAGTTCGACGCGCTGGACGGGATGGTGGCGGGAGAGACGGAGCGGCGGGTCGGGGAGGCGATGGCATCGCTGACGCCGACGCAGCGCGAGGTGTTCACGCTCCGCGTCGCCGAAGGGTTGTCCTACAAGGAGATCGCCGAGGTCGCCGAAACCACCGAGGGAGCGGCGAGGGTGCATTACCACAACGCGATGCGCGCTGTGAAGGAGCTTCTCGATGGCTGATTGCTCGAACGTCGACATTCGCGAGCTGCTCCCCGAGCGGGCGAGCGGCGCGATCTCCGCCGCCGATCTGGCGCGCGTGGACGCACATCTCGCGTCGTGTCTGCTGTGCGCGGAGGAGCTCGCGCTGATCCATGCGGCACGGCTCGCGCTGCGCCGCTCCCCGCACGTCGACGTGGCGCGCATCGCCAGCGCGGTGCGCGCGGCGACCGGCTCGCCCGCCCGGCCGATGCT
>JABFXC010000009.1 GCA_013361935.1 Gemmatimonadaceae bacterium | reverse complement strand
GCCCCCTCCGGCGCCGGCGCCTCACCTTCCTCGTCGAGCAGCTCGAGGTGCTCGTACGCGAGCGGATAGAGACGCACGTGCGCCCAGGTCGGGAGCGCCTCCTCGCCGAGCAGTCCCACCGGCGTCGCATCCTTGCCGTGCTCGACGCCGAGCGTCACGAGGAATTCGCGCAGCTCCTCGGACTGCACGCCGCGGATGATCTTCACCGCGCCGAGGTGATGATCGTGCAGCCGCTGCGCGAGGTCGCGGAGGACGGCGTGCCCCTCATCGGTCGCGATCCCCTCGATCACGAGCTGATTGCGGGCGACGCCGAGCGAGACGGTGTCGCTCTGGTCGAGCAGGGGGGCGAGCCGCTGCTCGAGCCGCTGGACGGTGGTCGAGAGCATCGGATGTCCCGCCGGATAGATCGCGAACTTCTGCAGCGCGATCGAGAGCTCGATCAGAAAATCGATCAGCTCGCGCGACAGCGCTCCGCGTTCTGGGGGGACTCGATGGCTCTCGGAGGACACGATCCTGGAGACCTGAGAGGGGTTTCCGGCGGGAGCGGCTTTAATCGGACGACCGGGGCGGCGATTCGTGGCATGTGCGTTGCCCCTCCCCATCGGGCGGCCGTGGGCCGCATCACCAGAGGAGAGAGCCATGGCTGGTCAGGAACGAAATTCCGCGGGCACGGGATCGCTCGGCGCGGGGGGCGAGGCGGCCGAAGGGATCCACGGCGCCAAGACGGACGGGCGCGACCGGAGCGCCGACAGCAGCGTCGGTGAGACCCCGGGCCAGGGCGAGCGCGGGCAGAAGGGCTCCGAGCCCCTCGACCCCGAGCGCGAGCATGAGCACCGCAGCGGCTACGGCGGCAGCCAGGGCCAGCCCGTCAAGAGCTCCGACCAGCGGGAGATCCCGCGGGAAGCGGACGGCAAGTAGGGGGAGTACACGGGAGTACGGGAGTACGGGAGTACACGGGAGTACACGGGAGTACACGGGAGTACGGGGTACGGGGGTACGCAACTGCGACATGGCAGTGCCGTACTCCCGTACTCCCGTACTCCCGTACTCCCGTACTCCCGTACTCCCGTACTCCCGTACTCCCGTACTCCCGTACCCGAAGCGCGTGAAGCCTACGGCTCCTCCTGGAGCTCCATCTCCCCCCGCGCCTTCATCCCCTCGCGCAGCTTCTTCACCCGGCACTCGGCGTCGCAGTCCTCGCGGAGCGTCGCGCGGATGCGTTCGAGGAGCGAGGGCTTCACCTCCGGCGGCTCGACCAGAGAGTTGTCCGCGGCCGGAACGCCGCAGAGGAGCTGCCAGCCCGTGTGCCCCGCGGCGAATCGGCCAACCGAGAGCTCGCAGAGCTGCGGCGTTTCCGCATGCGCGAGACGTACGTGGTAGCCGTCCTTCGCCGTCGCGAACACCACGACGCGCGAGGTGATCGGGACGCCCAGCTCGGAAACGCTGGCCGCGTACCGGGCGTTCGTCCGCACGAACGCGGACTCGGCCGACGAGAGGCCCATCAGCTCGGCGCGCATGATGTCGCGGCCGCGATCGACCCCTGCCGCCGAGGGCCCCCGGCCGAGCATCTTCCAGCCGGCGACGCCCGCGACGACGACCAGCAGCAGGACCAGCGCGGCAGCCTTGCGCCAGCGGCCCGGATGGCGGGGCGCCGGGCGCGATGCTAATTCAGGAAATGCGGGATCGAAGTCCGGTTCTTTCTTCATGACGAGCACTCCAATGACGACAGGCGCGATGCACGACGCGCGCGGCGGTCTGCCGACGCTTCCCGAGTCTCCCGACGCGTTCATCGAGGCGACCTGGGACGACATCGCGCCCTATTATGACGCGCTCGCCTCCGCCGAGATCACGCCGGGCCGCGAGCGCGAATGGCTCGCCACCTGGTCGCGCCTCGACGAGCTGCTCGGCGAAGCCGGCTCGCTCGCGATGATCGCCTACACGGCGAACACCGCCGACGAGAAGGCCGAAGCGGCGCACCTCCGCTTCGCGATGGAGATCTACCCGCGGGTCGACGAGCTCCAGGTACGACTCGCGAAGCGGCTCCTCGCGCTGGGCTACAGCGAGCCCGCGCTCGAGACGACGCTGAAGAAGTTCCGCACCGACGCGGCGATCTTCCGCGAGGAGAACGTCGCGCGCTTCGCGAAGCTCGAGGAGCTCGAGGCGGGCTACGACAAGATCGTCGGCGGCCTCTCCGTGGAGTGGGAGGGTGAGCGCAAGACGATCCCGCAGCTGCAGCCCTACATGCAGTCGCGCGATCGCGCGGAGCGCGAGCGCGCCTTCCTGCTCGGCGCCCGCGCGTACGTCGCGAAGCGCGACGAGCTCGAGGACATCTTCGACCGGATGTACGTCCTGCGGCAGGAGGTCGCGCGCGCGGCTGGCTTCCCCGACTACATGCGCTACGCCTTCGCGGCGAAGTATCGCTTCGACTACGCCCCCGAGGACTGCGTCCGCTTCCACGACGCGGTCGAGAAGGCGATCGTCCCGATCGCCGCGCGGCAGCACGAGTATCGGCGCCAGCGCCTCGGCGTCGAGACCCTGCGCCCCTGGGATCTCGCGGTGAACCCGGACACCGACCGCCGCCTCGAGCCCTTCGAGGACGTCGCGGGGTTCCTCGCGCCGGCGGAGCGGATCTTCGAGCGCGTCGACGGTGAGCTTGGCGAGAACTTCCGCACCCTCGAGGCGGAGCGCCTGCTCGACCTCGAGAGCCGGCCGGGAAAGGCGCCCGGGGGATACTGCACGACGCTGCACTGGCGCGGCCGTCCCTTCATCTACATGAACGCGGTCGGCGTGCACGACGACGTCAGCACGCTCGTGCACGAGGCGGGGCACGCCTTCCACGCCTTCGCCGCGCACAAGCACGCCTTCGTCTGGCAGCGCGGCAGTGGCCACGAGGCCGCCGAGCTCGCGTCGATGTCGATGGAGCTGCTCGCCGGCCGCTACCTCGCGCGCCCCGAGGGCTACTACTCCCCCGCCGACGCCGCGAACGCGCAGATCGAGCATCTCGAGGACGTGCTCTACGCCCTCCCGCACATCGCCTGCGTCGACGCCTTCCAGCACTGGATCTACACGAGCGGCGAGGGCGGGGACCGCGACGCGCGCGACGCCGCCTGGCTCCGCATCCGCGCGCGCTTCGAGCCGAGCGTCGACTGGAGCGGGCTGCGCGACGAGCGCGTCGCGCGCTGGCTGCGCCAGTCGCACATCTTCACGAGCCCGTTCTATTACATCGAGTACGGCCTCGCGCAGCTCGGCGCGCTGCAGGTCTGGCGCGACTCGCTGCGCGATCATCCCGCCGCGGTCCGCCGCTACAAGCAGGCGCTCGCGCTGGGCGGCACGGTCTCGCTCCCCGAGATGTACCGCACCGCCGGCGTGAAGCTCGTCTTCGACGCGCCGACGATGCGCGAGCTGGTGGAGCTCGTCGAGTCACGAATCGCCGAGCTGCGAAGGATGCTCTCTTCGGGGGAGCCGGCGATCGTGGGGTGATCCCACGTTCCACGGCGACGTGGAAGTGGACATGGGGACGGGGGAGCGAGGGTGGGGCTGGGACGACGGGGGACTCGGGAGGGCGGAGTTCCGCGGCCCCACGTCCCATGTCGTCGCCGCATCCCCTACTCGCTCCCCCGTCGCCACGTTCACTTCCACGTCGAACTGGAATCCCCCGTCCCCATGTCCACTTCCATGTCGCCGTGGAACGTGGAACGTGGAACGTGGAACCCCTCACCGCGGGCCAGTCGTCTCCAGCCTCGGCGCGAACGTGACCGTCGTCGTGTAGCCGTCGGCTCGAAACAGCCCCGCCAGCAGCGTCGACGCGTTCTGCTCGGCGTGCTCGATCACCTTCATCTCGTACGCCGCGCGGCCGAGCTGGTTGCGGGCGATCCGGATGATCGCGTCGCGGTCGGCGGGGGTGAAGGGGTTCCAGAGGCCGCCGCGCTCGTCGTAGGTCTTCATGTCAGTCACGTCGACTGACAGGATCTCCGCCTTCGGCAGCGTCAGCGCGATCGTCTTCGTCGCCTCGTCGATGTCGATCTGCGTGCCGCGCTCGAGGTTCACCCCGGCGTCGATGCGCCCGGTGACGACGACGATCGACCGCTTTGTCGAGCCGTACCAGGTGTTCTCGTACGTGACGACGTCGCGCACCATCGTCTCGCTCGTCACCAGCCGCGCCACCGCGCGCATCCGCTCGACCACCACCGACTGCGTGATCGTCGTCCGCTCGTGCGGTCCGAGCTGCGCCTTCAGCGCATCGGTCTGGCGCCGCACCGCGATCATCGTCGCGCCGAGCAGAAGTACGAGCACGACGGCGACGGCGGCGAGACGGCGCCAGGGCATCATTTGTCGCGGCCGAAGAGATCGCGGAAGACGTCGGCGATCGTGGTCGTCTTGTAGTCGCGGAACTCCCCCGCGTCGAAGAATGCCCCGCCGCAGATGGGACACTGGTCGTAGTGGATGTGCGGCTGCCCGAGCGCGGTCATCCGCGTCATCCGCTGCCCGTCGAGCGGACAGAGCACCGGCTCGTGCTTGTCGTACTTCCGCCCGACCCCGGAGCTCCCGATGTCGATTGCCTTCGCCGACTTCGCGGCGACGTCCTGGTGCTCGAGCAGATCGAACCACAGGCCGCGACAGAACGTGCAGCGGTCCACCGTCGCTTCCGGCGTCCGCACCTTCTCCATGTTCGACGAGCACTTCGGGCACTTCATGGGTTGCTCCGTGAGACGACCCCGGATACTACCCGGTACGGCGATGCGTGGGGAGTGACGAGTGACACGGCACTACGGGCGGTGAGGTGTGAGGACGAGTGCGCCGTGACTCGTGACCGGCGGCAACCCCGGTAAACGCCGGTCACGAGTCACTGACCGCGAAACCTCACACCTCACCGCCCGCCCTTCCGTTTCACGAAGCACGAGTCACGGGTCCACACACCTCACCGCCCGTAGTTAAGTTTCACGCCTCACTCCTCACGCATCGCCCCATGGCCACGACCGTCTCGCCCCGCATCCGGATGACGTCCTCGACGTCGTCCATCGATCAGCTCTGCATCGACACCATTCGCACCCTGGCGATGGACGCGGTGCAGAAGGCGGACTCGGGGCACCCGGGCACGCCGATGGCCCTCGCCCCGCTCGCGTATGCGCTCTTCACGAAGCACATGCGCCACAATCCGGCCGATCCGCGCTGGGCGAATCGCGACCGCTTCGTGCTCTCCTGCGGCCATGCGTCGATGCTGCTCTACAGCAGCCTCTATCTCACCGGCTACGACCTCACCCTCGACGACCTCAAGCAGTTCAGGCAGTGGGAGAGCCGCACCCCGGGTCACCCCGAGTACGGCTACACCCCCGGCGTCGAGACGACCACCGGCCCCCTCGGCCAGGGCGTCGGCAACGCGGTGGGGATGGCGGTCGCCGAAGCGCACCTCGCGGCGCGCTTCAACCGCGAGGGACACGACGTCGTCGACCACTACACGTACTTCATCTGCAGCGACGGCGACCTGATGGAGGGCGTCTCGCACGAGGCCTGCTCCTTCGCCGGCCACTTCCGGCTCGGGAAGCTCATCGGCTTCTACGACGACAACAAGATCACCATCGACGGCTCGACCGACCTCACCTTCACCGACGACACGGGCAAGCGCTTCGAGGCCTACGGCTGGCACGTGCTGCACCTCGACGACGTCAACGACCTCCAGGCCATCGACACCGTCATCGCCGAGGCGAAGGCGGTCACCGATCGCCCGACGCTCGTCGTCACGCGCACGCACATCGGCTACGGCAGCCCGAATCGCGTCGACACCGCGAAGGCGCACGGCGAACCGTTAGGCGTCGAGGAGGTGAAGCTTGCCAAGCAGAACCTCGGCTGGCCTTCCCTCGAGCCCTTCTTCGTTCCCGACGGAGTGCTCGAGCACACGCGCCAGACGCGCGAGAAGGGGAAGGCGCTCCAGGCCACCTGGGAGAAGTCCTTCGCCGCCTACCGCGCGGCGTTCCCGAAGGAGGCCGCGGAGCTCGATCGCCGGCTCGCCGGCAAGCTCCCCGAAGGATGGGAGAAGTCCCTGCCGAGCTTCACCGCCGAGAACGGCGCGGTCGCCAGCCGCGCGGCGTCGGGGACCGTGCTCAACGCGCTGGCCGCGGTCATCCCCGAGCTGATGGGGGGCTCGGCCGACCTCGCGCCCTCGAACAACACCCTGCTCAAGAACGTCGACACGTTCACGCCGGAGACGCCCGAAGGCCGCAACATGCACTTCGGCATCCGCGAGCACGGGATGGGGGCCATCATGAACGGGATGTCGCTTCACGGCGGCGTCATCCCGTACGGCGGGACGTTCCTGATCTTCAGCGACTACATGCGGCCGCCGATCCGGCTCGCCGCGTTCATGCACCGCCGCGTCATCTACGTCTACACCCACGACTCCATCGGGCTCGGCGAGGACGGTCCGACGCATCAGCCCATCGAGCAGCTCGCGGCGCTGCGCTGCATCCCGCGGATGACCACCATCCGCCCGGCCGACGCCACCGAGACCGTCGAGGCATGGCGCGCGGCGCTGCTGAACGAGGAGGGTCCGACGGCGCTCGTCCTCACGCGGCAGAAGCTCGGCTTCATTGACCGGACGAAGTACGGCGCGGCGAGCGGAGTGCTCAAGGGCGCCTACGTCCTCGCCGACGCGCCCGACGGCAAGCCGAAGGTGGTGCTGATGTCCAGCGGAAGCGAGGTCGCCCTCGCGCTCGCCGCGTACGAGAAGCTCGCCGCCCAGGGAATCGCGGCGCGCGTGGTGAGCATGCCGAGCCACGAGCTCTTCGGACGCCAGCCGCAGGGCTACCGCGACGGCGTGCTCCTGCCGGGGACGAAGAAGGTCGCGATCGAGGCTGCGCATCCGATGTCGTGGTACCGCTGGGTGGGTGGCGACGGCGAGATCATCGGCATCGACCGCTTCGGCGCCTCGGCTCCGTACCAGACCATCTATAACGAGCTCGGACTGACCGTCGACAAGCTCGTCGAGACGGCGCGAAGGCTCGTCGACTAGCGGGCTCCATTCGGGCGCCAGGGGCCAGGTGTCAGGAACGGCGTTGACTGCACTTGGCGCCGTTCCTTCCGCCTGGCCCCTGGCGCCTGTCGTCAGGCACGGACTCTGCCCTTTCACGGGACCATTCCCCGGCGCATCGCGCCGCGCGTCCGTCACCGTGAACCCGGAGTCGCACCATGGCAGTCGACGACATGACGAAGCTGTTCAAGCACGAGCTCGGAGACCTGCTCTTCGCCGAGAAGACCTTCCTGAAGGGGCTGAAGGCGATGGCGAAGGAGACGAGCGATCCGACGATCAAGCAGCGGATCCTCCAGCACGCCGACGAGACCGAGGGGCACATCGAGACCCTCGGGCGCGCCTTCGAGGCGGCGGGGCTCAAGGCCAAGGCGACCAAGTGCGACGCCGCGCTCGGGCTGAAGGAGGAGCACGACTCCTTCAAGGAAGAGGAGGACCCGACCCCCGAGATGCTCGAGGCGTTCAACCTCGGCTCCGGGCTCCGTGTCGAGCACTACGAGATCGCCGGCTATCGCAGCGCGATCGTCCTCGCGAACACCCTCGGCTTCGAGGAGTCCGCGTCGCTCCTCGCGCAGAACCTCGCGCAGGAGGAGGCGATGGCGAAGTTCCTCGAGTCGAACGCCGCCGGCGCTCTCTCGAAGATCCAGACCGTCGAGCAGGAGTCGGAGATGGAGGCGGCGGTCGAGCCCGAGGTCTCCTCGCGTTCGAAGGGCAAGGGCAAGTCGTCGAGCCGCGCGTCGAGCGAAGCGCGCGCTTGAACTACAGCCTCCAGGGGCCAGGTGTAAGGAACAGCGTCAATCGCAGTTCCTTGCGCCTGGCCCCTGGTCGCTGCAGTACAGGCGAGGAAACACTTACGCTTTCACGGCGTACTCGTCTGTAATGATCATGTCGTCGAACGTTTCGACCCTGCTCGTGCAGGCTATCGGCGCGCTGTTCATCGGCGCCGTGTTCGCGCACTTCCAGCGCGCGTTCCATCACGGATATCTTCGGCACTGGACGCATTCGTGGTTCGCTGCTGCCGCGATGCTGGCCATGGCCGCCATCCGGAACATCATCCGCGAGACCGGCGAGCCTGCCGGGGTCGTCTACTTCGCCCTCGGCGTCGTCACCGCGGTCGCCGCGCTCCTCCGCATCGTCTGGCTCCTCTTCGGGGCCTGGGAGCTGACCGCTGACCGGACAGTCCCGCGCGCCCGGGCTCGGCAGCTCGTCGGCGCCGCGATCGTTCTTGGCGCGGCGAGCGCGCTCCTCCCCCTGCTCTTCGGACAGGGGACGGTCGACGACGGCAGCGGGGCCCCCGCGCTCGTTCGCACGATGATCCGGGCAGGGCTGGGCGGGTTCGCCTTCGCCGCCGCCGCGGTGCTCGTCCTTCGCGCCCGACCCTGGCATGCGGGGCTCGGCCACCGCCTGGTCGGCATCTCGTTCTTCGCCTACGGCGCGGAGCAGGTCCACTACGTCGGCATCGCCCTCTGGACGTGGGCCACCGGGCACACCATCGGCTACCAGCCGCTGCTCAACATCCTCGACTTCCTGCTCCAGTTCTTCATGGCGTTAGGCATGGTGATCTGGCTCCTCGAGGACGAGCGGCGGTCGGCGGTCGACGCGGCGACGCAGATCGAGCACCTCGCCTACCATGACGCCCTCACCGGGCTCCCCAACCGGCAGCTCTTCCTCGACCGGCTCGACGTCGCCATCGCCAGCGCGCACCGGAGCGGTGGGCAGCTCGGTGTCTTCTTCCTCGACCTCGATCGCTTCAAGCTGATCAACGACTCGCTCGGCCACTCGGTGGGCGACAAGCTGCTGCAGGTCGTCTCGCGACGGATGCGGACGCTCCTCCGCGACGACGACACCGTCACGCGGCTGGGCGGCGACGAGTTCACGATCCTCGTGCCGACCGTCGAGCACGTCGACGACGCGACCGCCGTCGCTCGCCGCGTGCGCGAGGCGCTCAAGCTCCCCATCGTCATCGACGGGCGCGAGCTGTTCGTTTCGGCGAGCATCGGGATCAGCCTCTACCCCAACGACGGCGACGACGCGGACACCCTGCTCCGCAACGCCGACACGGCGATGTACCGCGCCAAGAACCAGGGGCGCGACACGATCCAGCTCTACGCGCCGGCGATGAACGCGCGCGCCCTCGAGCAGCTGACCCTCGAGAACCGCCTGCGGCGCGCGCTGCCTAACGGCGAGCTCGAGCTGTTCTACCAGCCGATCGTGGCGATGCAGACGCGCCGCGTCGCCGCGATGGAGACGGTGCTCCGCTGGCGCCACCCCGAGCTCGGCCTCCTCTCCCCGGACTCCTTCATCGCCCTCGCCGAGACGACGGGGCTGATCGTCCCGATCGGCGAGTGGGTGCTGCGCACCGCCTGCCGCCAGCTCCGCCAGTGGCAGGAGGCCGGGCTCCCCGAGCTCCGCGCCGCGGTGAACCTCTCCGTGCGCCAGCTCCAGCAGCCGGATTTCGTCCCCCTCGTCTCCGAGATCCTCGCCGAGACGGGGATCACCTCCGAGACGCTCGAGCTCGAGCTCACGGAGAGCATGGCGATGCAGAGCGACGGCGACACGTTAGGCAAGCTGCGCGAGCTGAAGCGCCTCGGCGTCCGCATCTCGATCGACGACTTCGGCACCGGCTATTCGTCGCTCAGCGCGCTGCGCCTCTTCCCCGCCGACTCGCTGAAGATCGACCGCTCCTTCGTCGGCGACATCGTCACCGACCCGGACGACGCGGCGATCGCCGAGGCGGTGATCGCGCTCGCCCGCTCCCTCAAGCTCCAGGTCATCGCCGAGGGCGTCGAGACGCGCGAACAGCTCGAGTTCCTCCGCGACCACCAGTGCGACTACTGGCAGGGCTATCTCTTCTGCCAGCCGCGCCCGGCCTCGGCCTGCAGCGCGATGCTCTCCCGCGAGGTGATGGTGCGGCAGTCGCTGGGGCTCATCAGGGGGTAGGGGCCAGGGGCCAGGCGGAAGGAACGGCGGCAACCCGGCCGACGCCGTTCCTCGCGCCTGGCCCCTGGCCGCCGTCGTTCAAGCGCCTCCGATCCCCCCGAAGATCTGACCCAGCAGCCCGCCCAGCTGCGGCGCCTGACGCTGGGCCTGCTGCTGCGCGTGCTGCGCTTCGTCCTGCAGCACGGCGCCCACCGGTTGCGCGCTCCCCTGCTGCTGCGTCTGCGCGTGCCTCCGGGCGAGCACTCCGAGCACGATCGGCGCGAGGATCATGAGCAGCTTGCGCGTCTGGTCCGGGTCGAGCCCGCTGGCCTGTGACACGCCCTGCTGTACGGGCTGCTGGTGCTGACCGAGGATCCGGCCGAGGATCCCGCCCCCGTCGGCCGGCGCGCCGGCACCGAGCAGCGCACCGAGGTTGCCGAGCACGCCGCCGTGCGAGGTGAGCGACTGCTGGATCGAGTCCGCGCCGCCGGGCTGCGCGGCGGTGTTCGCCATCCCGCCGACGATCATCGGCAGCGCGGCCGAGATCGCGTTCTGCGTCGTCGCCGGATCGGCGCCGAGCTGCTGGCTGATCTGCGCGATCTCGTTCTGCCCGAGGTGCTGCTGCACCATGTCGAGAAGTGTTGCCATCATGACCTCCGTGCGCTGTGACTAACGGTTCACGGGAACCATTTGCAGTCCCCGGGCGTCGAGGAAGAATCGGGCCACGTGTACCCGGCGACATCGTCGATCGTCCAGTTCCTGAACAGTGGTGCGCCGTCTATTGTTTTAAGCCGTCCGCGCACCGCTCACCGTTCGGCGGGTGTCGGCAATCACCACATCACCAGAGGATCACATCATGACGAAGCGAATCATGTTGGGCGTCGCGGCTGCCGCGCTCTCTCTCGCCGTTGCGGCACCGGCTCACGCGCAGGCGCACATCGGCGTCTCCGCCGGAGCCAGCTTCCCCACCGGTGACTTCGGCGACGCGGTCAGCAGCGGCTACAACGTCAACGGCATCATCGGCGTCTCGATGCCGATGTCGCCGATCGGGTTCCGCGGCGAGGTCGGGTGGAACAGCTTCGACTTCAAGGGCGGCGGCAACGACAAGACGCGCGTCCTCAACGGCACCGCGAACATCGTGATCCAGCCGTCGACGATGATGCCCGCGAAGCCGTACATCATCGGCGGCGTCGGCGCGTACAACGTCAAGGTCTCGGGCAGCACGGTGAACGCGCTGCTCGGCAGCTCGCAGTCCGACACCAAGGTCGGCTTCAACGCCGGCGTCGGCCTCAAGTTCGGGCTCGGCGACCTCGCGACGTTCCTCGAGGCGCGCTACGTCACGATCAACACCGAAGGCGCATCGCTGAACTACATCCCGGTGAGCTTCGGCATTACCTTCTGATCGCTCGTCGATCGGCAGGGCGATGATGACGCGCCGCGTGGAGAGGCTATCCAC
>JABFXC010000202.1 GCA_013361935.1 Gemmatimonadaceae bacterium | reverse complement strand
AGCGCGCCGCGCGCCGGACCCGGGGTGTCGTCGAGCCGGGCACGCGCCTCGCCATCGAGCGGGTCGAGTCGCAGCGCCTTCTGCCAGCCGACGACGGCTTCGGCGGTGTCGCGCGCGGCCCAGTGCGCGGTGCCCGAGTTCGCCCACGCATCGACGGCGCGAGGCGACGCGAGCGCGGCGGAGTCGAACGCGGCGGCGGCGCTGGCGAAGCGACCCTGGTCGTATGCGCGGACGCCGTTCGCGAAGTGGCGCTCGGCGCTGGGCGCGCCAGCCGCCCGGAGCGCACCGGCGGCGGCGAGGGAGAGCGACAGCGCGACGACCAGCGCTCCGAGGGTGCCGAGCATCGCGCGGTCGCGCGCCTCCGCGTCCACCGCGCGGAAGATCGTGCGCGCGCGGCGGGCCGCGTCGGCGGGGAGACGGCGCGATGGCGAGTAGCTCGCGGCATTCAGCTCGGCGAGCAGCGCACCCGCCGCGCTCGCGGTCTCCAGGGAGACGCCGCATCGGCGGAGCGCGCGGACGACGTCCGCATCGCGCCCGAGATCGAAGGGGGTGATCACCCGGCGCTCGACGAGCGCTCCGACGAGCGCGGCACGGATCACGGCAGGATCGTCCGGCGCGGCGCGGCGGGTCGCGGCACGCAGGCGGGCGGCAGCGGTGATCGGTCGTGGCGTACGCCGACGCCGCCTCACCGCGAGCACGGAGAGCGCGGGGAACGGCGCGAGCGCGACCAGCGCGGCGAACACCGGCTGCTGCGGCAGCGGAGGACCGATCGGCGCGCGCATGACGCGGCGGATGGCCATCGCGCGCAGGCCGCTCGAGCGTGCCGTGTCACCCGGAAGCGCGGCGAGCGCCCCGGGACGGATCGAGAGCGTCTCGGCCGAGCTGGCGGCCAGCTCGTAGCGCTTCGACCGCGGGTTCCAGAACGGATAGGAGATCGGGGGGACCGTCTGCGTTCCGGCGCGGCGCGGAGTGAGGATCCAGTCGAACTCCTTGCTGCCGCGGATGCGCCGCGAGAGCGAGTCGACGGTCACTCGCTCGTCGCCGGTGACGAGCGACGCCCACGGGAGCGACACGTTAGGCCGCGGCAGGAGCTTCACGTTCCCTTCCCCGGCGATTCGCAGGGTGAGCACGAGCGGGTCGCCGACACGCCCGCCCGTCGTATCGACGCTCGTCTGCACCTCGTAGTCGCCCACCGCGCCGGCGTAGTCAGCGGGCCTGCCTTGGTCGGGTGGATCGATCGCGACGAGCGAGACCGAATCGCTGCGCGCCTCGCGGCGCTCCGACCCGGCAAAGAAGCCCGCGCCGACGGCGAGCGAGTACGAGAGCTCGGCGGGAGAGAGCGAATGTCGTCCGGCGACGAGTGGAAAGAGCGCACGCTCGTAGACGAGGACGTCGTAGCACTCGGAGCCGACGCGCCTGCGGATGGGCCGTCGCGAGCGATCGCCGGGATAGTCGTACGCCATCAGCTCGTTGAGCTGCGGTGGCACGAAGCTCGGATTGCTGCGGAGCTTGTCGCGGGCCGAGGGGCTGATGAACACGCCCACCTGATATGTCGCCTGCTCGCCGACGTAGACGGTGTCGGGGAGCACCAGCGCGCGCAGCGCGACGTCGGCGCTGCTGTCGATCTGCCCGCGCGCGACGACCGCCGGCACCGCCGAGGAATCGCGATCGCCGATCACCCGAACCAGGCGGCCGGGCCCGCGGGCGCGGAGGCGTCCCGCGCGCATCTCGAAGCGGGGCAGCGTGAAGCGCCCGGGCCGATCGGTGAGCAGGGTGAGCTCGATGTCCGTGACGCTCCAGCTCCGGCCGAGCACGTCACTCGACGTCTGCGCGCTCGCGCGCGAAGCGACGATGGTGAATGGCGCGACGTCGGGCGCGGTGAAGCGCGGCGTCCCGCCGCCGCGCGTCGAGCCGACGATGCTCACCGTGAACTGCTCGCAGGCGCGCACCGTGTCCGGCGCGCTGACGGTGACGGTGAGCTGCGCGAAGAGGAGGAGCGCGCCGATCACTACCAGTCCTTGCCGCCCGGCGGCGACACCGGCTGTCCCTCGTGCTGCTTGCGCGCCTGCACGTCGCGCTCGTCGCGCGCCGCGCTGTTCAGGATCTGCTCCGCGCGCTGCTGTCCGACGGAGCCCGCCGGCTGCGGCTGCGGCTGTTTCGGCGGGGCGTTGGGGTCGGGCTTCGGCTGCGGGCTCTGATCGTTCCCGCCTCCGCCACCGCCCCCACCACCGCCCGACTGCTTCTTCCGCAGCGCGAGCTCGTAATTCCACTTCGCGTCGAGATCCGTGGACCGGAGCAGGAGCACCTGCTTGTACGCCTCGAGCGCGGCGTCGAGCGCTGGGCCGGCGCTGTCCGGCGACGGCGCGACGAGCCCGCGCTTGAGCTGCGCGAGGCCGAGGTTGAACAGCGCGCGATAGCGCAGCTCGGGATCCGGACTCTTCGCCACCTGCTCGAGCAGATCCGCGGCACGCGCGGTCGAGTCGGCCGCGAGCAGCGCGGTCGCGAGGTTGTAGACCATCCGCGGCGAGCGGTCGCCGCCGGCGACGATGCGGCGATAGAGCTCGACCGCTTCCGGATAGCGCTTCGCCTTGTACGCGGCGGCCGCGTCGCTGGCGTCGTCGGCGCGCGCGGTCGCGGGAGCGAGGAGACAGGCGAGCAGCAGCGCGGCCGCGGCCGCGGGGACCGCCGCGGCGGGCTGTCCGCCGCGCCGGCGGCGACGACGATCGGCGAGCCAGCTGTCGAGGAGCAGCAGAAGGAGCGCGGGCGCGAGGAACCACTGGAAGCGCGGTGTGCCCTGCGCCCCGGCGGCGGAGATCACCTTCGCCGCCTTCACCGACGACAGCGCCGCGCGGACGCGCGCCGCCTTGTCCGTCTGCTCGGCGGGAATGAAGGTGCCGTTCGCCGCTTCCGCCGCGGCGCGGAGGAGATCGGGCGTGTAATGCGACACGACCACGGATCCGTTCTCGTCGGTCTTCAGGCCGCGCTCCCCGTTGTCGAGGGTGATCGGGATGGTCGAGCCCTGCGGGGTGCCCACGCCCACGGTGACGAGCGCGACTCCCGCCTCGCGCGCGCGCCGGCCGGCCTCCTCGACATCGGGCTGCGGCTCGAACGCTTCGCCGTCGCTGATCACGACGAGCGCGCGTCCGGAGCCGGTCTCGGTCGCCGCGAGCAGGTCGGTGCCCTGCCGGATCGCGCGGGCGAGCGAGCTTCCCGCCTGGCCCACGATCGACGGGTCGAGGTTGTCGAGGAAGAGCTCCACCGCACCCTCGTCGACCGTCATCGGGGTGAGGATGTAGCTGCGGCCGGCGAAGGCGATGAGCCCCACGCGGGCGCCGACGCCTAACGCGCGGAGCCGGCGGACCTCCTGCTTGGCGAGCTCAAGCCGGTTCGGGCGAACGTCGGTGGCCATCATCGAGAGCGAGGCGTCGACGGCGATGACCATGTCGAAGCCTTCCATGTGCACCTGGGTCGCCTGCCGCCCCCAGCGCGGCCCGGCGAAGGCGATTCCCGCCAGCAGTCCGGCGGCGGCGAGGCGCGCAGCGCGCCAACCCCCGCTCGACGAGCGCATCCCCGCCGGCAGGAGCCGCGCGACGACGGGCTCCGTCCCCAACCGCGCCAGCCGCCGGCGACGCGCGCGTTGGACGTGCACGGCGAGGAAGGCGAAGAGCACGGCGAGCCCGATCGCGACGGCGAGCGCCCACGGGTGATCGAAGATCGAGAAGGTGCTCATGGCAGCGGCGCCTTCCAGGCGAGGAGCGCGAGCTCCGCGGCAAGGGCGATGAGGGCCAGCGCGAGAGGCCACTCGTACTGCTCGGTGTAGCGCGTGTAGCTCCGCGTCTGCACGGGGCTGCGCTCCAGCCGGTCGATCTGCTCGAGGATGCGCTCGAGCGCGGCGGCGTCCGTCGCGCGGAAGTAGCGGCCGCCGGTCGCGCTCGCGATCTCGGTGAGGAGCTGGTCGTCGATCTGGACCGGCTGATACTCGAAGCGCAGTCCCCCGATCCCCCGCCCCACCGGCACGCGCGCCATCCCCATGCTCCCGACGCCGATCGCGTAGATCTTGATCCCGAACGCCTGCGCCGCGCGTCCCGCGGTGCGCGGGTCGATGGACCCGCGGTTGTTCTCGCCGTCGGTGAGGAGCAGGATGACGCGCGACTTTCCCGGCGACCGCCGCAGCCGGTTCGCCGCGGTGGCGATCGCCGTCCCGATCGCGGTGCCGTCCTCGAGCTGGCCGGGCTGGAGGTTCTGCACCGCCGCCATCATCACCGGATAATCCGTCGTGAGGGGCACCTGCGTCAGCGCCTCTCCCGAGAACGCGACGAGGCCGAGACGGTCGGTGTTCCGCAGCCCGATGAACTTGCGCACGAGATCGCGCGCGACCTCGATCCGGTTGCGCGGCTGGAAGTCCTCGGCGAGCATCGAGCTCGAGATGTCGAAGGCGATCATGATGTCGATCCCCTGCGACGTCACCTGGCGCGAGGTCGCGCCGCTGCGCGGCTGCGCGAGCGCGACGATGAAGCCAGCGAGGACGAGGTTGCGGAGCACGAACATCGTCCGCGCGATCCCGCGGCCGGCGTGCGGGCCGCGGATGAGGGTCGGCACGCGCGAGTAGACGATCGCGGCCGGACGACGGCGCCGACGCACCCACCACCACGCGGGGAGCAGCAGAAGCAGCGCGAGCACCCACGGCGCCCCGAACTGCAACGAGCCGATCGACGTCATGCGGCCTCGCGCGCCGGGGCGGGCGTCTCGGGCGTCGTCACCGCCGCTTCGACGTCGCGCGCGATGCTCCGCGCGTCGCGGCCGAGCGCGTGCGCGCGATCGGGCGCGAGAGGACGCCGCGCGAACTTCACGAGATCGGTCTCGTCGAGCAGCGCGGCCAGCCGCGCCTGCGGAACCCGACCGTCGGCACGCATCGCACGCGCGAGCTCCGAGGAGGTGAGCGAGGCGCGCGCCTCGGGGATGCGCATCGCGAGGTAGTCGCGCAGCACGTCGACCATCAGCGCGACGTGGCGCCCGCGCTCCCCCGCGTCGACGAGGCCGAGCGACTCGATGCGGCCGAACTCGCGCTCGGCGAAGGCGAATGCGTCGACATCGGCGGCGGGGCCGGCGCGGCGGCGCCGGCGGCGCCACCACCACCAGAGGAGCAGCGCGAGGAGTGCGAGCGCCACGAGCAGCGGCCACCACTTCTGCCACCACGGGATGACGACGTCGAACACCGGCCGCGCGGGCTTCGGCACGCGGAGCGTCGAATCCGCGGGAAGGACGCTCTTCACGTGCACCACCGCGTCGGCGAGCGCGATGCGCCGCGTCTCGCCGCCGAGGGTGACGATCACGTCGCCGAGCTTCGCCGCGACCTCGCCGACGTCCCAGGGGACGAGGGTGTACGCGGCGGTCTGATCGACCCCGCCCGCCGAAGCGTTAGGCGTGACCGTGCGCGAGGCGACGGCCTGCACCTGCGCGCTGGTGTCCGGGCCGGCCGGGAAGACGATGGTCGCACCCGCCGGCGCGCTGACGCGGACGCGGAGCACCACCTGATCGCCGACCGTGACGCTCTCGGGCTGCGTCGTCACGCCGTAGCGGACGCCGGCAAGCGAGCCCTGTCCGGACGCCGCGGCGGGGATCGCGAGCATGGCGGCGGCGAGGAGCGCTCTCACCGCCGCTTCGCCCTCGTCGCGCGGTTGCGGAAGAAGCGCAGGAGCGGCTCGACGTATCCGCTGTCGGTGCGCACCACGATCTCGTCGATCGCCAGCCGCCGGAGCAGGTGCTTGCGCGCCTCGCGCTCCGCTTCGGTTGCACGGGCGAAGCGCGAACGGACGTCGGCGTCGCTGGTGTCGACGTCGATGGTCGCGCCGGTCTCCGGATCGACGAAGCGCGCGAGCCCGACATCGGGGAGCACGCGCTCGCTCGGATCCTCGACGGTGATCGCGACGACGTCGTGGCGCTGCGCGAGGCGCTTCAGCGGCTTCTCGATCTCCGCCTCGAGAAAGTCGGAGATGATGAACACGATCGTGTGCTGCTTGAGCATCCGCTCGAGATACTGCAGCGTCCCGGCGAGGTCGGTGCGACATCCCTTCGGCTCGAAGGCGAGCAGATCGCGGATGAGTCGCAGCGCGTGCCGCCGCCCCTTCTTCGGCGGCAGCACGTGCTCGATCTGGTCGGTGAAGAGCACCGCGCCGACGCGGTCGTTGTTGCGCACCGCGGACATGCCGAGCACGGCGCCGAGCTCCGTCGCCAGCTCGCTCTTGAAGCGGCCCTGGGTGCCGAAGCGCTCGGAGCCGGAGAGGTCGACGGCGAGCATCACCGTAAGCTCGCGCTCCTCGACGTAGCGCTTGACGAAGGGACGCCGCATGCGCGCCGTCACGTTCCAGTCGATCGACCGCACCTCGTCGCCGGGCTGGTACTCGCGCACTTCGGCGAACTCCATCCCCTGTCCCTTGAAGACGGAGTGGTATTCGCCGGTGAAGAGGGAGTTCACGAGCCCGCGCGTGCGAAGCTCGATGAGCTTCACCTGGCGGAGGATCTCGGGGGGAACGCCGGCGGGCTTCGCCGGCGCGCCCTGCGCGCGCGCCGCCCGCGCCTCGCGCGACGGTGCGACGGTGGTGCTCACGGACTCTCGATCTTGTCGAGCACGCGACGCACGATCTCGTCGCTGGTGGTCTCCTCCGCCTCGGCCTCGTACGTGGTGAGCACGCGGTGGCGGAGCACGTCGGGGGCGATGGACTTCACGTCGTCCGGCGTGACGAAGGCGCGGCCGCGGAGGAAGGCGTGCGCGCGCGACGCCTGGGCGAGCGCGATCGTCGCGCGCGGGCTCGCTCCGAACTCGATGAGTGGGACCAGATCCTTCAGCCCCGCCTCCGCCGGGCTGCGCGTCGCATGGACGATGTCGACGATGTAGTCGACGATGCGGTCGTCCATGTACAGCTCCGTGATCCGATGGCGGGCGTCCATGATCGCCTGCGGCGTCGCGACGTGCCGCACCTCGATCGGGTTGCCGCTCGCCATCCGGCGCATGACCTCCTTCTCCTCGTCGCGCGTCGGATAGCCGACCCGCAGCTTGAGCATGAAGCGGTCGACCTGCGCCTCGGGGAGCGGATAGGTGCCCTCCTGCTCGATCGGGTTCTGCGTCGCGAGGACGAGGAAGGGCTCCTCGAGCTTGTACGTCGTGCCGCCGATCGTCACCTGCTTCTCCTGCATCGCCTCGAGCAGCGCGGCCTGCACCTTCGCCGGCGCGCGGTTGATCTCGTCGGCGAGGATGATGTTGGCGAAGATCGGCCCCTGCTTGACGTTGAACTTGCCCGTCGACTGGTCGTAGATCTGCGTGCCGACGACGTCCGCGGGGAGCAGATCGGGGGTGAACTGGATGCGCGAGAAGCTCGTCGAGATCGTCTCGGCGAGGGTGCGCACGGTGAGCGTCTTCGCGAGCCCGGGAACGCCCTCGAGCAGCACGTGCCCCCCGGTGAGAAGGCTGATGAGCAGGCGCTCGACCATGTATTCCTGGCCGACGACGCGCTTCCCGACCTCGCGCAGCACGCTCTGCACGAGAGCAGTATCCGCTCCGGGGGCGACCTGAGTCGACACGATCTCTTCCTCTCGTTTGAAGTGCAGATTGGTACCCGCGGGCGGGCCCAATCGTTTGCTCCGCTAGCCGATCAGGGCGCCAGAGTTCAAGATCGGGGCCGGGGACGGGAGCGTCCAGCGGGTGGGTGTCCTCCGGACCGACCCGTGACTGGCGGTCCCTCCCCGGGCTCCGCGCGTCCGCCTCCCTCGCCGCGCTCCGCGCGGCCGGATCCCTCGCCGCGCTCCGCGCGGCCGGATCCCTCGCCGCGCTCCGCGCGGCCGGATGCAACGATCGCGTCGATCGCGCGCCGCTCGCGCGAGAGCACGGGACGCGTGCCGCCGCCGGGCAGGTCGCCCAGCTCCACCGGGCCGAAGCGCGTGCGCAGCAGGCCGAGCACCTCGAGCCCGAGCGCCTCGCAGAGGCGGCGGACCTCGTGCGTCTTCCCCTCGCGGATGGTCAGAGCGAGCTCCCAGACGCCGCGGCGCAGGTTGCGCACGGTCACGTCCTTCGGCCGCACGACGCCGTCCTCCAGCGTCACGCCGCGCTCCGCCTGGAGCGCCGCGCCCTCGGCGTCGCCGCGCACCGTGGCGATGTAGCGGCGCTCCACCTGACGGCTCGGGTGGGTGAGCGCGTGCGCGGCGTCGCCGTCCGTCGTGAGGAGGAGCACGCCCTCCGTCATGTAGTCGAGGCGCCCGACGTAGGTGAGCCCCGGGATGTCGCGCACGAGATCGAACACGGTTCGCCGCCCGGTGCCATCGGGGCGCGAGGTGAGCACGCCGGCCGGCTTGTTCAACACGATCCAGACGTGCTGCTCGCGCGGCGCGGCGACCGGCTTCCCGTCGACGAGGATGACGTCGTGCGCGGGATCGACGCTCTGCCCGGTGCGCGCGACCTCGCCGTTGATCGTGACGCGGCCGGCGGCGACGAGCTCCTCCGCCCCGCGGCGCGAGGCGACTCCGGCGCGGGCGAGCGCCCGCTGGATGCGCATCGTCTCGGCGGTCACGCGGCTCCCGTGGACTGCGCCGACGCGGGGACCGCGGCCGGCTGCGCGACCGCCGGCGCCGCGGCGCGGAGGGCGACCGCGAGCTCGTCGGCGCGCGGGAGCTCGTCGAGGTGGCGGAGCGCGAACTGCTCGAGGAAGGCGGGAGTCGTCCCGTAGAGCAGCGGCCGTCCGAGTCCCTCGCCGCGCCCGACGACGTCGATGAGCCCGCGCTCGTGCAGCGACTTCAGCACGCCGCCGACGGCGACGCCGCGGATCTCCTCGATCTCGGCGCGACCGATCGGCTGGCGATAGGCGATGATCGCCAGCGACTCGAGCGCCGCGGCGGAGAGCCGCTGCGGACGGGCGGCGAGCTGCGCGCGCTCGATCGCTTCCGTGTACTCGGCGCGGGTGAGGATCTGCCAGCCCTCGCCGATCTCGACGAGCTCGACGCCGTGACCCTCGACGTCGTAGTGCTCGCGCACCTCGTCGAGCGCGGCCTGGAGCGCCGCGGGCGACGCATCGGGGTCGAGCGCGGAGAGCTCCTCCAGGGGGATCGGTCGTGCGCTCGCGAAGAGCGCGGCCTCAAGCAGCTTCGCCAGCGACGTCACGGACTATGTCCACGGATGCAAAGGGTTTCGGCTGATACACTCGCAGCTCGCCGAGCTTGGCCATCTCGAGGATGCCGAGCAGCGTCGAGAGCACCTGCCACGGTTCGGCGTCGTCGGCGACGACGTCGCTCCAGCGCGCGCGCGCGCGCAGCGCGAGCACCGCCCGGATGACGGTGATCGCCGCGGGGACGTCGAGGGGACGCGCGACCACGTCGTGCACCGTCGGCTGCCTGACGGCGCGCAGGATCCGGTCCACCGCGCCGAGCAGCTCGGGGAGCGAGAGGGAGAGCGCGACGGGCGGCGGGGGCGCGATCGACGCCTGGACGTACGACCGCGCGAACTGATTGCGCCGGATCTCGCCGCGCCGCTCGAGCACGTCGACCACCTCGCGCATCTGCTGGTACTCGAGGAGCCGGCGGACGAGCTCCGCGCGCGGATCCTCCCACTGGTCGTCGCCCTCGCGGCGCGGGAGGAGCATCTGCGCCTTGATCCGCAGCAGCCGCGCGGCCATCTCCAGGTATTCGGCGGCATCGTTGAGCTGGAGGTCGCCGATGCGCGCGAGGAACTGCTCGCAGATGCGCGCGATGGGGATGTCGTAGATGTCGACGCGCTCCTCGCGGATGAGCGTCAGGAGCAGATCGAGGGGGCCGGCGAAGCTCCCGGCTTCGACGAGAAAGGCGGGGGTGGCGGACTCGCCGTTAGGCAGCGCGCCGTCGGTCATGCGCCGCCCCAGGGGGCGAGGACGTGCGGGAAGAGGGGAGCCACGCCGTGCGCACCGGTGAGCAGCGCGCCCGCGGCGATGAACGCGGGGGTCATCCACCAGATGAGCAGCCGCGTGTTGAGGAAGAGCAGCAGGACGAAGATCCCGTAGAACCCGACGCGCTGGTACCCCATCGCCCACCCGGGAGGCAGCAGATACTTCAGGACGTGCGACCCGTCGAGCGGCGGGACGGGAAGCAGGTTGAACATCGCCAGGTTCAGGTTGATCACGACCCCCCACCCCATCATCGCCTGGAGAAGGGTCTGCGTCGTCTCCGCCGACGGCACGACGGGGATGCGGCCGAGCACCGCGACGAGGACCGTGCAGACGAGGGCGAGGACGATGTTCGTCGCGATCCCGGCGAGGGAGACGATGATGTCGCCGCGGCGGAAGCGGCGGTACTTCCGGGGATTCACCGGGACCGGCTTCGCGCCGGCGAGCACCGGCCCGTGCACGAGCAGCATGACGATCGGGAAGATGATCGTCATGAACGGGTCGATGTGCGTGTGCGGATTGAAGGTGAGCCGCCCGAGCATGAGCGCGGTATCGTCGCCCTGCTTGAGCGCGGCGTATCCGTGGGCGACCTCGTGCGCGACGATCGAGAACGCGAGCACCGGGAGGGACAGCAGGAAGATCTGAGCGCTGAGGCTGTCCAGCATCGGTGATGTTCGAGGGTGGCGGAGGCCGCGGCGGGTGGCCGGGCGCGACCGGGGCGCGGCCGAGGTGGCGCGAGGGCGTAAGGTAGTGGCCACCGGAAAGGGTGTAAAGCCATGGTGCAGCTTGACATCCCCCGGCGAGCGGGGCATATTTCGCGCTTGTTCCAGGCACGCGTGCGTACGCGAGCCACTCGCGCGCGTCGCGTGACCAACTGAATCAATCTGGAGATATCGTGCCGAATATCCGCTCCGCGAAGAAGGACATGCGGAAGTCGCGCGCCGCGGCGATCCGCAATCGCGCGCAGCGCTCCGCGCTCCGTACCGCTCTCAAGAAGTCGCTCGCCACGACGGCGACCCCCGATGAGCGTCTGAGCGCCGTCAGCCTCCTCGATCGCGCCGCCCGGAAGGGACTGATCCACGCGAACAAGGCGGCCCGCCACAAGGCGCAGATCGCTCGCATCGCCAAGTAGCGCTTCCGCAGGACGAGGAAAGCTGGCGAGAGACTCCGACCGAGAGATCGGAGATGAGAGAGGGGCCCGATGCATCGCGCATCGGGCCCCTCTCTCATCTCTCGTCCCTCGTCCCTTTCGGAGCCTCCCCCGTCCCTCGTCGCCGTGTCGAACCCGGACCCGGCGCGACTACATCGCGGCCAGCTCTCCCCCGCAGCGCTCGCAGTACCACTCCGTGGGGAGATTCATCGTCCCGCAGTCGTGGCAGCGGAGCGTCTTCGCGGCCTCCTGCGGAACGTCACGCAGGAATGCGGGAACCGGCTCCGGAGTCTTCTCCTTCTCCTTCTCCGGCTCGCGCTCGCCACTCCCGATCACGTTCCCTTCCGATCCGCCGCCGACGCCGGCGGGGATCTCCGGCGCGCTCGGCGCAGGCGACTGGCCGCTCCCGCGCGGGGGCGCGGGAGGAGTGACC
>JABFXC010000108.1 GCA_013361935.1 Gemmatimonadaceae bacterium | reverse complement strand
CATCGCACGCGCCGAGAAGCTCTCGCGCGCCCACGCCGGGAGGTCGGCGATCGGCGGCAGACCGGCGACGCGCGGATCGGCGTCGAGCGCGGCGGACATGCGCGCCGCGGCGGCGGCGTTGCCGCTGCCTAACGGCGAGAGGTCGGCGACGACGATCGCCTCCCGCTCCCCGATCGCGACCATGTCGACGCCGAGAATCGGGAGGGGTGCGCCGTCGGCGCGGAGCCGCGGGTCGGGAACGCAGAGCAGGTTCCCGATCGCGAGCCCGCTGCCTTCCACGCGCGCAACGCGGCAGTACGCGATCCGATCGCCGCGCCACGCTCGCGTCTCGATCGTCGCCGCCGTCCCCTTCCACACGCCCTCGGCGCGGGCGAGATCGCGTGGCAGCTCGATCTCCGCGAGTGCGAGCACATCGCGCAGCGTGGTCGACAGCTCGGCGGCGAGCGCGGGCCAGTCGATCGCGCGGGTCTCCGTGGCGAGGGTCGACGTCGTCATCGCGCGGCCGGGCTCTGGATCGTGGCGGCGAGGGCGCGGGCGCGGGCGAAGGTCTCGCTCGCGAGGCGCCCCGTGGGCGGCGTCAGCCGGTCGAAGGCTGCGCTCGCCGCCTCGAGGAGCGCCGCGACCGCCGTCGGCGGCACCTCGTGGCGCGCGGTGAAGTCGTCGAGCCAGGCGAGATATCCGGCGAGCTGGTCGTCGCGACCGAGGTGGATCGCGTCGGCGAGATAGGACATCAGCCACTCGACGTTCGCCGTGAGGCGCGTCGCGCTATCGCGGCCCCAGCCGTCGCGCCAGCGCGGGTTCATGCTCTCCATCGTCCGCCGCACGGCGATGCCGATCCGCTCGCTCTCGTCCTGGACCTCGCGCGCCGGTCCGCCGTCGTAGCAGAGCGCGCGGCGGCCGCGGTCGAGATACGAGACGGCGACGGGCGCGTCGGGAAGCTCCTCGGAGAGGATGATCCCGCCGATGCGCTCGAGGTTCTCGTCGAGGTGAGCGCTGCACATACCGCGCGTGGTGAGCACGCTCTGCAGCCAGCGCGCGTAGCGCGCGAGCGGCTCGGTGCTGCCCTGGCGCAGCGCCTCGCAGAGATACCCGACGTGGTGCCGCCCGTCCTCCTCGGCGAAGCGGCGGCCGCGCGGGCCGAAGCGATCGTCCCAGAACGGATTGGCGTACATGATCGCCATCGCGCGGCGGGCGATGGTGTCGCCGAGGCGCTCGACATAGTCGGCGAGGACGGCGTGCGAGCGCGACTCGCGCGGACCGGAGGACGCGGTCATCGCTCCTCGACGCCGGTGAGCCGCTTCGCCGTCTCGACCAGCTCGTGCACGTCGCTCCCGGTACAGCTCACACCGGCGACGTCGCCGAGATCCTGCACCCACGCGCAGACGCCGCCGCCGACGGCGATCGGGAGCGCTCCTCCGCCGACCAGCCGAACGCGCGAGATCGCGCTTCGCAGGGCGGCGAGATGGAGCGTCGTCGCGCTGGAGAGCACGACGAGGTGCGGGAGCTCGGTACGGACCATCGCGACGAGCGAGTCGGTGGGGACGTTGGCGCCGAGGAAGTGCACCACGAACCCCGCCATCTCGAGGAAGTCGGCCGCGAGCCGCGCGCCGATCTCGTGCTGCTCGCCCTCGACGCAGGCGACGATCACGCGCTTGCCGTTGGACTGCTCGCGCGGGAAGTGGTCGTAGAGCGTCGAGATGACGAGCTGGGAGATCGCGGTCGCGAGGTGCTCCTCGGCGACGCCGATGCGGTTCTGCTGCCAGAGCCGCCCGATCTCCGTCTGCGCGGGCATGATCACCTCGAGGGCGATGCGCGGCGCGTCGATGCCCCGCTGCAGCCCGTCTTCGCGGATCAGCCTCAACGCTTCCTGGCGGTCGCCGGCGAGTTGCGCGGCGACATAGCGGTCACGGAGCGCGACGATGCGATCGTCGGCCGGGGCGCGCCCGCCATCGGCGACGGGCGCGATCTGCTCGGTCATGCGGTCGGAATCACGGGTGGTGCGCTGCGGCGGCCGCGGCGGCCGGGCGCCGCGGGCTGGGTGCAAGACGGTCACCGCCGCGCCCGGCGAACGGGCGCGGCGGTGATCGTGCGCGGAAGCTGTTGCAAGAGGGACGCCGCGGCGGGTGCCGGCGCGATCCGGCGATGGTGCATGGCTGAAGGTCGCGACGTTGCGTACGCCCCGTCCGCCAGCCGCGAACCACGGCCGCGGCACTGGGTATGAAGATGCGCCGGGCCGGAGCGTCTCCGACCCGCGACACACCGGACCGACCATGTCCTTCCGTCCCAGCGCCTTCCGCACGGGCACCCGCCTCCTCGTCGCCGCGTCGCTCGTGGCCGCCGCCGCCTGCGCGCGCCACGACGACAACGCCGTCGACAGCACCCTCAATCGCGACCTCGCGATGGCGGGGCAGTCGGTGCAGCCGAGCTTCACCCCGGCGGACACCGCGCTGAACCCGAACGCGCGCGTCAGGGAGACGCCGAAGGCGCCCGTCACTCGCACATCGACGCCACGCCCCGCGGCGCAACCGCGCCAGTCGAACCCGACTCGCGTCGCGACCGCGCCCGCCCCGGCGCGCGAGACGCCGACCCGGGCGTCCTCGCCCGAGCCGGCGCCGGCGCCCGTCGTCGAGTCGCCGGCCCCCGCGCCTGACGCAACGGGCAGCCGCGGCTCGGGGCTCGCCGGCACCTCGCTGGCCATGAGCACCGGCGCGCGCGTCTGCACGAACAACCGGCCCGGCGAC
>JABFXC010000193.1 GCA_013361935.1 Gemmatimonadaceae bacterium | reverse complement strand
GCCACTCCCGCGCCGGCCCCCGCGCCCGCTCCGGCCGCGACTGCGCGCCCGGCCGTCACCGGCCACGCCGCCGACGTCCGCTTCATGCAGGACATGATCGCCCACCACGGCCAGGCCATCGTCATGGCCGCGCTCGTCCCCACGCACAGCGCGCGCGACGACATGAAGCTCCTCGCGCAGCGAATCGACGTCTCGCAGCACAGCGAGATCGCGACGATGCAGCAGTGGCTCCGCGATCACGGCGAGATGGCCCCCGCTCCCGACGCGGACGCGATGCACGCCGCCATGGGACACGACATGGCGGGGATGGCGCACGACTCCGCCGCGATGCCGCTCATGCCCGGCATGCTCACCGACGCCGAGCTCGCCAGACTCGGCGCGGCGCGCGGGGCGGAGTTCGACCGGCTCTTCCTCCAGTTAATGATCCGTCACCACCAGGGCGCGCTGAGCATGGTCGGCGATCTCTTCGCGACGCCCGGCGCCGCGCAGGACCCGCAGGTCTTCAGCTTCGCCTCCGACGTGGACACCGACCAGCGGGCCGAGATCGCGCGCATGCAGGCGCTGCTGGCGACGGTCGGCGGCGCGCAGTGAGCTCGTCGCTTTCCGGGATGGCATCGGAACGCTCCGTATGGCGCTCGAGCTCCTCATCGCAACGAGCCGGCTGTCGGCTTGGTGTTCAAACACGAAGGACACGAAGGTCGAGAAAGCTGCTTCAGCGCTGGCCTTCGTGCGCCTTCGTGTCCTTCGTGTCCTTCGTGTCCAGATAGCTGTTGCCGGAGCGATCGAGGCCCCGGAGCGAGGAGCACCGAAACGCGCTCGGAACGATCCGACGCCAACAAAGACAGGCCACTGATTCAGCAAGCCTCACGTCAGCACCCACAACCCCCTCACACCATCATGCGAACCCGCTTCTCTCTCCTCTCCCTCGCACTCCTCGCCTCAGCCGCGTCGCTTCACGCGCAGGCGTCGGCGAGCGCGGTGCAGAATGGTCCCGACCCGCGCGTCGGGCTCGCCAGCGGCTGGACGAATGCCGGCGAGGCGATCCGGAACCTCACCCTCGTCTCGCACACCACCCGCCCCACCGGATTCGTCAATCCGAACAAGATGGGCGACTTCGGCTTCGCGAACTCCGACCTCGCCTTCAAGGGCAACCTCGTCTTCCAGGGGAACTACAACGGCTTCCAGGTCTGGGACATCTCCAACCCCGCCGCTCCGAAGCTGCGTACCTCGCTCGTCTGCCCCGGCGGGCAGGGCGACCCGTCGGTCTATCGCAACCTGCTCTTCATCTCCGTCGAGGAGACGCGCGGCCGCCTCGACTGCGGGACGCAGGGCGTCGCGGACACGGTGAGCACCGACCGCTTCCGCGGCGTGCGCATCTTCGACATCTCCGATCTCGATCACCCGAAGCAGGTCGCCGACATCCAGACCTGCCGCGGGTCGCACACGCACACCCTCGTCACCGACCCGAAGGACGCGGAGAACATCTACGTCTACGTCCAGGGAACGAGCCGCGTCCGCTCGCCCAGCGAGCTCGCCGGCTGCTCGGGCAAGCCGGCGAACGAGGACCCGAACACCTCGCTCTTCCGCATCGAGGTGATCCAGGTGCCGCTCGCGCACCCGGAGCAGGCGAAGATCGTGAACATGCCGCGCATCTTCTCCGATTCGGCGGGCAACGTCGCCGGTCTGTGGATGGGCGGCGCGCACGGTGAGGGCACGCAGACGACGGCGCAGACGAACATGTGCCACGACATCACCGTCTACCCGGAGATGGGTCTCGCCGCCGGCGCCTGCTCGGGGAACGGCATCCTCCTCGACATCAGCGACCCGAAGAACCCGAAGCGCATCGCCGAGGTGATCGACCCGAACTTCGCCTACTGGCACTCGGCCACCTTCAGCAACGACGGCGGCAAGGTGCTCTTCACCGACGAGTGGGGCGGCGGCACGCAGCCGCGCTGCCTCGCCACCGACCGGCCGCAGTGGGGCGCCGACGCGATCTTCACCCTCGCCGATCGCAAGCTCAGCCCCGCGGGCTACTTCAAGCTCCCCGCCGCGCAGACGAAGGCGGAGAACTGCGTCGCCCACAACGGCACGCTCATCCCGGTTCCCGGCCGCGACATCATGGTGCAGGCCTGGTATCAGGGGGGCATCTCGGTGTTCGACTTCACCGACGCCGCGCACCCGCAGGAGATCGCCTTCTTCGACCGCGGCCCGATGGACTCGACGCTGACGTTAGGCGGCTACTGGTCGGCGTACTGGTACAACGGCCACATCGTCGGCTCCGAGATCGGCCGCGGGCTGGACATCTTCGAGCTGAAGCCGAGCGAGTACCTCACGCGGAACGAGATCGACGCGGCGAAGCTCGTGCGCTTCGAGACCTTCAATCCGCAGGACCAGCAGAAGCTCGTCTGGCCGGCGAGCTTCGTGGTCGCCCGCGCCTACGTCGACGGCCTGGTGCGCAACGACGGCCTCCGGAAGAGCTGGGGCGCGAACGTGATGCGCCAGCTCGCGTCCGCCGAGAAGGCGGGCGGCGCCGCGCGTCGGAACACGCTCACCACTCTGGCCGCGCAGCTCGACAGGGACGCGACCGGCCGCGATGCGGCGCGGGTGAAGGCGCTCGCCCAGACCGTCCGCGACCTCGCGGCGGGGAGAAAGTGAGAGGCGCCGCTTTTGTGAACCACTGACGCGGATCGAGCGGATCGACGCGGATATCGCTGCCGATTCGTGTCTGGGGCGCGCGGGGCGGGAGGATCTCGCCCGGCGCGCCCCCCAAACGTTAACGGCC
>JABFXC010000170.1 GCA_013361935.1 Gemmatimonadaceae bacterium | reverse complement strand
CTCGCCGGGCTGCGCGTGCTCGTGGTCGAGGACGAGGAGATGCTGCGCCAGGCGATCGAGGCGTTCGGGGCGCTGCGCGGCTTCGAGGTCGTCGCGCGCGCCGACGGCGCGGAGGCGCTGCGCGCCCTCGAGACGACGAGCGTCGACGCGGTGGTCTGCGATCTCCGCATGCCGGGGATCGACGGGATCGCGCTCCACGAGATCCTGCGCCGCGACCGCCCGGGGCTGGCGGCGCGCACCGTCTTCATCACCGGCGACGTGGTGGGCACCGCGCTTCGCTCGGCCACTGCGTCACGGCAGCCCGTGCTGATGAAGCCCTTCTCGCTGGAAAAGCTCGAGGAAGTCGTCACCCTCGTGCTGAAGGGGGAGCTGCAGAGAGCAGGAGCGTAGGCGAGTCGCGGGAGTACGCTGACGGGAGTACGGGAGTACGGGAGTACGGCACTGCCGTGTCGCAGTTGCGTACTCCCGTACTCCCGTACCCCCGTACCCCGTACCCCGTACCCCGTACCCCCTCACTTCATGTACCGCAGCACGTTCGCCTGGAACCGGTCCGCGCCGACGTCGCCGCCGCTCGCGCCGCCGGACTGCGCGATGAGCTGGTCGACGCGGGCGAGGCGATTCTCGGGGTTCGGGTGGGTGCTGAAGAACTCCGGGGGACGTCCGCCCTGGTCGAGGCTCTCGAGGACCACGAGCAGGTCGTGCATCCCGCGCGTGTCGTAGTTCGCCTCCTTCATCAGGCGCACGCCGAGCGCGTCGGCCTCGAGCTCGTCCTGCCGGCCGAAGCGCATCGTCACCAGCTGGCCGATCGCGGCGGCGATGGCCGCGTTCTGCGCCGTCGAGCTGGGCCGGTTCGGATCGTACGACGCGATCGTCGCCGCGCCGACGAGCGTCTGCGCGAACTGCTGCTTGGAGAGCTGCTCCGCGCCGTGCCGCGCGACGACGTGGCCGATCTCGTGGCCGAGCACTCCGGCGAGCTCCGCCTCGTTGTGCAGGCGGCGGAGGAGTCCGACGGTGATCGAGACCTGCCCGCCGGGAAGCGCGAACGCGTTCACGGTCTGCGGATCGGCGAGGACGTGGAAGTCGTACTTGTACGGCCCCTTCGCCGCGTCGCTCCCGGCGACGATCCGCTGTCCCACCTGCTCGACGTAGTCGTTGATGACGGGCTGGTCGATCTCTCCGCCGAACTGCTGCGCCATCTCGGGGAACGCCTGCAGCCCGAGGGCGACCTCCTGATCGGGAGCGATGCTGATGTGCTGCACCTCACCCGTCACGTCGTTCGTCGAGCGCGACGAGAAGTAGGTGACAGCTCCGATGACCGCCATGATGATGGCGACGATGAGACTTCCTCCGCGACGCACGGGTGCCTCCGGGTATGATCCGACAGGGTGGCGCTTCGCCGGCGCTTCGATCGCGCGGCGGATGCTTCCGGGGCAACGCACATGCCAGCAGGTCCGTGCGCCCGGCCGGCGTCGACACGGCGACGAGCGACGAGGGAGCCGCCGTCGTGTATTCCCCACGTTGGGCCCGGGATGTACGTTTTCTCCGCCTTCAGCTGACTCTTTCCGTATGCGCCTAACCGTCATCCCGCTCGCCCTCGCCCTCGCGCCGCTCGTGGCCGCCGCGCAATCGCGCGCCACGATACCGGCCGGACGTGATTTCGCGCACCATGAGACGATCCAGATGGGCTACCACGAAGCGAGCGGCTACGGCTTCGTCGAGCTGCGTCCGATGGTCGTCGCGGAGCAGCCCGAGGTGCGCCTCGCCGCGCTCTACAACTTCAAGGGGCACGCGCCCGCCGCCGCTCCCGAGGCGGTCGGCCTCGCGCTCCAGACGGTGGACGCACCGGACGCCTTCGGCGCGGCGAAGCACATCGTCTTCCTGCTCGACGACGGGAGCAAGGTGACGACCGACTCCCTCATCGTCGTCGTCGACCAGTCCTCGGGCAGGCGCATCGAGACGCGCTCCCGCAAGGTGCTCCGCCGCGACTTCCTGCGCATCGTGAACTCGACGCGCGTCACCGTCCGCGCGGGCGCGCTCGAGTTCGCGCTGGGCGACGAGCAGCTCGAGGCGCTGCGCGATTTCGCGAGCCGGATGAACCCGGCGACCTACGCCGCCGCGCTCGCGGCGACGAGCGCGCGCGTCCAGGTGCCGAACTTCGACCTCCGCCGCGACTTCTACGAGGCGCGGGAGGTGACGACGCCCGCGTCGCCGACACTGCTGCCGGTCATGCCGGCGTATCCCGCGAACGTCCCCCGGCAGCCGCATCGCATGGCGATCCGCTACGTGGTGGACACCACCGGCCACATTGATCCGTCCACCTTCGGAGCGGTGGATCCGGCGGACTCCGGCTATGCGGCGGCGCTGAAGACGGTGATCGACCGATGGGAGTTCAGCCCCGCAGAGAAGGACGGGAAGCACGTGCGGCAGATCGTGCGGCAGTTGATCGACTATGCGCCGACCCCGGGGGTGCGTTGAGATCGGCCGTCGCGTGATGACGCGCGTGATGACGCGCGCGATCACCTGGCGTCCGCGCGCGCTCGCCGCCTCGCTCGTTCTGCTCGTCGCGTCGCCGGCGCTCGCCCAGCGATCCGCACCCGCCGGCCGCGTCGTGAGCGACACGTTCTGGTCGCCGATCATGACGGTGCGCAAGGTGGCGCGCGTCTACCTGCCGCCATCGTATGCTGAGGGCGGGAAGCGCTATCCCGTCGTCTACTACCTGCACGGCGCGAGTGGCAGCGAGAACGACTGGGTGGCGCAGGGGCACATCGACGCGACCATGGACTCGCTCGTCCGCGCCGGAATGCCGGAGCTGATCGTCGTCATGCCCGACGGCGACGACGGGTGGTGGACGACGTGGAACGCGCTGAACGCTCCGGGATGCGCGCGGGACACGGCGCGGCGCGAGCAGGCGGCGACCTACTGCGTCCCCTGGCCGAAGTACGACGACTACGTCGCGCGCGATCTCGTCGCCCACGTCGACTCGAGCTATCGCACGATCGCCGATCGCGGGCACCGCGGGATCGCGGGGCTGAGCATGGGCGGCTACGGCGCGGTGACGCTCGCGTTAGGCTACCCCGACGTCTTCTCCGCGGCGGCGAGCCATTCCGGCGTGCTCGCCCCGCTGCTCGGTATCCCGCACGACGGGCTGCCCGCGCCCTCGGGGGAGCCGGCGGACGTCTACGAGCTGCACGCGCGCTGGCCGGCGTGGCTCTGGCCCTCGCTCCGGCTCGCCTTCGGCCAGCACGACATGTTCGGCTGGTACGCGCGCGACCCGGCGCGCATGCTCGCCCGCACCGAGCGCGCGGGCCGCGCAGTGCCGCCGCTCTTCGTCGACGTCGGCGCCGGCGATCCCTTTCTCGAGGAGAATCGCGCCTTCGTCGAGCAGGCGCGCGCGCTCGGCGCGCGCGTGGAGTATCAGGAGTGGCCGGGGACGCACGACTGGCGCTACTGGCGCGCGCACTCGCCGCAATCGCTCGTCTGGCTCGCGGCGCACGTCGCCCGGTGACGGAGCGCACGTCGCGCGCGTCCGATTAAGTCTGTCGCAACGTGTTGCGCCGTCCTATGTTGGGAGCGTCATGGCCAGCTACTTCCCGAAGCACACCGTCTCGTGGAAAGTCGAGGAGCCGCCGGCGTTCCGGAAGCTCACGCTTTCGGTCGTCGAGATGGGGCTGCTCACGGGAATCGTGGTGCGCCTGTACCGCGCGCTCGTCCTCACCCACGGCTCGAACAGCTGGATCTACTTCGGGCTGACGGCGGCGCTGGGCGCGGTGATCCTCTTCGGGATGAGCACCGCGCACCTCGCGAACTTCACGATCCGCCACTGGATCTGGCGCGCGCCGCTCTTCGCCGCGCTCGAGATCGCCGGCGAGCTGCTCGCCAGCCTCGGTCTCATCGCGCTGCACCGTGAGCCGTGGGGGACGGGGCGCGCCGCATTCGCGGATTGGCCGCTGATGGCCGGCGACCTCCTCGTCTGGCGCGCGGTGCCGCTCGCCGTGTTCACGCTCATCCTCGCCGGCGTGGTGCAGATCGTCCGCTACCTGCTCCTCCGCCACGAGCATCGCGATCACACGATCGAGGCGATCCACGATGAGCACGAACGCCAGGTCGCGGCGCACGAGGGCGGCGCGTAGCGGGCGCTGCGAACCGCTGACGCGGATCGACGCGGATACTGCTGCTGAAGTTTTTTTGGGGCGCGCCGGGTGAGATGGTTTCGCCTGGCGCGCCCCAAAACATCCATGGCCTCGGCTGTATGTAACAGGGAGCCGTGGAGGCCGGGGGAGGCGTTCGCAGGAGCGGTAGCTCACCGCAACAGCACCTCCGGTAGCTCCACGGCTCCCTGTTATTCACAGCCGAGCAATAGTACAACAGGATCCGCTCCAATCCGCGTTGGTAGCTCACAGCGAGCATTGGCAGTTCCCGTCAAACGTCCTTGCCGAGTCGGGAGCGCCGACCCCTGACCCCCGGCCCGCCACCCCTTAGCTTCCAGCATGCGCATCAACAACAAGCGGTTGATCGTCGTCGGCGATCGGGTGCTGGTGAAGGCGGAGGAAGGGGAGGAGCGAACCTCCGTCGGTCTCATCCTTCCCGCGGGCGCGGCGGATTCGCAGGCGGTGCAGGGCGGGCGGATCGTCGCCACTGGCCCGGGTCTTCCAATGCCTGATCTCGCGGAGCACGGCGACGAGCCCTGGCGGATGGGAACCACGAGGCGCGAGACACGATTCATTCCCATGCAGGCCCGCGCCGGCGACTACGCGCTCTTCTTCCGGAAGGCCGCGGTCGAGATGAGCTTCGAGGGGGAGAAGTACCTCGTCATCCCGCAGTCGGCGATCCTCGCCCTCGTCCGTCACGCGGAAGACGACGACTAACTGCAGGGGTCGGGGGTCGGGGGCCAGGTGGAAGGAACTGCGTCAACTGCAGTCAACGCCGTTCCTTCCGCCTGGCGGCTGCCCCCTGAAGGACCAGAGCACAGGAGACACGAGATGTACGACGAGAGAATGATCGCGCCGATGCGGCAGGAGCTGACGCGGCTCGGGATCGAGGAGCTGCGCACCGCGGACGACGTGGACGCGAAGCTGAAGGATTCGAAGGGGACGACGCTCGTCGTCGTCAATTCCGTCTGCGGGTGCTCGGCGCGGAACGCGCGCCCCGCGGTCGCGATGGCGCTGCAGGGCGCGGCGAAGCCCGACCAGCTCACCACCGTGTTCGCCGGCCAGGACACCGCGGCGACGGCGAAGGCGCGCAGCTACTTCACCGGCTACGCTCCGTCGTCGCCCTCCATCGCGCTCCTCAAGGACGGACGGCTCGTCTACATGCTCGAGCGCCATCAGATCGAGAGCCGCTCCGCGGACGCGATCGCGAAGGATCTCGAGGGAGCGTTCGAGAAGTACTGCGGCGAGGGGGCGGCGGCAGGGCGGTAGTCGCCGCGAGGGGCCATGGGCCAGGCGCTAGGTGCCAGGGGTCAGGCGTGAGGAACGGCGGCCGGGGGAATTCCCTCCGGCCGCCGTTCCTTTCCCCTGGCACCTGACACCTGGCACCTGACACCTGGCACCTGACACCTGGCACCCGGCGCCGCACCCCCGACCCCTCGCCCGTCGACCGGCAACGCGCCCGGCACATCGTCTGCACTTGCACTCCCCGCCGGGGCGACGCGCCTCGCGAACGCTACCTAACGGAGGATGCAGCGATGGAACGGAACTCGAACGACAATCTCAATTCGCAGGGCTTCGGCGCGACCGGTGGGTCGAGCAGCAGCGGCGCTGGTGCCGAGTCGGGCTACGAGTCTGGCAGCTCGCAGAGCGGCAGCGGCTTCGGCGGCGGCTCCGGTCTGGGCAACAGCGGGAGCCAGGGCTACGGCGCCGGGATCAGCGGCGGCTCCGGGCACGAGGGAAGCGCGAGCTCGACCCAGAGCTTCGGCGGCTCGTCCGCGACCGGCACCTTCGGCAGCGAAGCCGACTCCCTCGCCGACAAGGCGAAGAGCGGCATCGGCAACGCCGCCGACAAGGCGAAGAGCGGCCTCGGGAGCGCGAAGGACAAGGCGACGGAGCTCAAGGCGAGCCTCGCCGACAAGCTCGAGGCGGGCGCGGAGAAGCTCCGCTCGCAGTCGCAGGGTGGCAGCTACGCCGGCGCGACGGGTCAGGGCAGCGTCGCGACCGATTCGGGCGCGCTCGGCAACGTGAGCGACAAGCTCGCCACGGGGATGCAGAGCACCGCCGATTTCCTCCGCAACGCGGATCTCGACAACATGAAGGCCGGGGTCGAGAAGCAGGTGCGCGAGAACCCGGGCCGCTCGCTCCTCATCGCGGCGGGAATCGGCTACCTGCTCGGCAAAGCCTTCCGCAAGTAGGAGGGCACCATGGCGGTCGACGAGAACGACGGCCGCAGGGGCGTGGGCACTCTCCTCCGCGAGCTCGCGGAGGGGAGCGCCGCTCTCGTGCGCAACGAAGTCACGCTCGCGCAGCTCGAGCTGCGCGGAATGGTGGGCGGCATCGGTCGCGGAACGGCGATGGTGGCCGGCGGCGGAGTGCTCGGTCTCCTCGGCACGCTCTCGTTCTTCACGGGGCTCGTGCTGCTCGTCGGCGACCAGTGGCTCCCGCACGACCGGTACTGGCTCGCCGCGCTCATCGTCACGGTGATCGCCTTCGCGATCGCTTTCCTCTTCATCCGACGGGGACGCGCGCAGCTCTCGCCGGCAAATCTCGCCCCGGACCAGACGGTGGCAACACTCAAGGAGGACAAGGAATGGCTGAAACAACGGCTGACGTCCGGCGCGACATCGAACTGACGCGCGAGCGGATGTCCGACACGCTCGCCCAGCTCGAGCAGAAGATGAACCTCATGCAGATCGTGCGCGATCATCCCTGGCCGGCGATCGCGATCGCGGTGGCCGCGGGCGCGCTCCTCGCCGGGTCGGGCTCCGACGTGAAGGCCGCGGCGGCGACGGTCGGCGCGACGAAGGGCGCCAGCAACAGGATCGGCACCCTGCTCGACGACGCGGTCTCGAGCCTCGTGACTGGCGCGCACGACGCCTTCCAGGGTCGCCTCGAGGGTTGGGTCAACGAGCTGAAGACGGCGATCGGCGCGCAGGCGACGAACGGCGGCAACGGCATCAGCCGCTCGAACGCCAACCTCGGCGCGTCGGGCTCCGGCTTCGCCAGCGCCGGCGTCGCCAACGTCGGGATCGGCGGGAACAGCGGCGCTCGCAGCTTCGACGCGACCGGCCCCGCCGCGACGGGAACGATGGGCGCCGCGGACGCCTCGCAGGCGGTGCGGGCAGACTGAGCGGCGGGTGGGGGCGGGGTCAGCCTCCGGCCTCCAGGCGTCAGCGATGGTCGAATGAAGGGGCGCCGCGAGAAGCATCGCGGCGCCCCTCGTCGCGTCTCCCCTCCGCCGGCGATGTCTGGTCACCAGCTGCCGGTCCCTGCTTCGCGCCTAACGCTCGACGAAGTCCACGTGATAATGCTCGTCGTGCCGGATCCACGGCTTCCCCTGCATGAACGGGAGCAGCGCGAGCACGTCACGGCCGCGTGGCGAGCGGGCGAGGATGCGTCGGTATTCTGGGGCGATGATCACGAGCTGGATCGCGAGACCGTGTCGTCGCGCGGCGCGATCGAGCGCGGCGAGGTGCTGGGCTGCGGCAGCGAAATCGACGTGGAGGCCCCCGGCGCGTCCGGTGGAATCGAATTCCCACCCATACCCGAAGCCGCGCCACGGCCACGTGGGCAGCGTGGTCACCGCGTTGCGCTCGTCACGCACCGGGAGGAAGAAGTCCACCGAGAGCCCGTTCTGGTGAGTGCGGTGTGGACGAAAGCGGCCGCCGTGCGGCCACCCACACTCCCCGTAAACGAAGCGTCCCATGGGCAGGCTGTCGCGCAGCTCGGCGTAGGCGTCGACGACCGCGTCGCGCACGCGGCCGTTCACCGTGTTGCGCCCGAGGAAGAGCCCGAGCAAGGAATAAGCGCCGAAGTTCACGCCGCGCGACGGCAACCGCTTGCCGTGGCGCAGGCTGCCGTGTGAGACCGATCCGACGCTGACGCTCGGCGCCCGCGACTCCAGGGCGATCGCGATGGGGTTGGCCAGCATGTATCCGAGCGCTACGCACGTCGTCGCCGCGAGGAGCATGCGGCGGCGACGGGTCAATCGGGCGCTCCGATCACTGAGTCCGCGGTTCGTGCGCCGTGCCCGGCGCGCGATCTCTCCCGACCGGACGTGGATCCCCGGCGTGCTGCGGGTTCGTGGACGGCGGGTCGCTCGCCGGGAAGCTCTCCTCGGACATCTCGTCCACCAGACCGTTCCCGCTCAGCGGTTCCGCGTCGTCCTCGCGGTGGTCCTTCTTCTTCGTCTCGCTCTCTGGCATCGGTCCTCGCCGTTCGCCGGGTGGTATCCTCACGACCTCCAACGCATCTCTCGAACCAGGCCGCCGGAGGCGAGCATGCACCACGGGGCGCGCGACGCGGTTACTCGCTCTTCTCGCTTGGCTCGCTCTGCTTCGGCCGGCGCGGCGCGCCTACGCGTCCCGGATTCGTTGACGGTGGATCGCTCGCCGGGAAGCTCTCCCTCGACATCTCGTCCACCAGGTTGCGTTTCGCCTCCTCCTCGCGCTGCGCGCTCTTTCCGGTCGCCTTGCGCTCGCTCATTTGACCCCTCGCGGGTTGTAGTCGCTCGCTCGTTTCTCGTTGCCTCATCATGCACTCCGACGCACCCATCGCGCCACCTCGCGCAGCGTCGGCCGCTTGCCGTACATCAGCAGCCCCGTGCGGTAGATCCGCGACGCGATCCAGATGAACAGCGCAATCGTCACCGCCCCGATCCCGATCGCGAGCCCCACCTCCCACCACGGCACGGACGACACGCTCAACCGCAACGGCATGATCACCGGAGAGCTGAACGGGACGATCGACGCCGCCCGCGCCAGTGAGCTCGACGGGTTTACCAGCACCGGCTGAATCAGGATCGCCGTCGCCACGAGCAGCATCATGAACGGCTGCTGCGCCTGCTGCGCCTCGGTGTCGCTGTTCACCATCGCCCCCACCGACGCGAAGATCGCCGCGTAGAGCATGAAGCCGAGCACGAAGAACACGAAGAGCAACGCGAGCACTCCGGCGCTGATCGACGGGAGGCTAAACGATGGTGACGGCACGTGCATCGCCCGCATGATCGGCTCGCGCGCGTGGATCACCGCGATCGAGGTGATCACCCAGAGAATCTGCTGCGTGATCCCCACCGCTCCCACGCCGAGCACCTTCCCGGCGAGCAGCGTGTCCGTCGACACGCTCGACACCACCACCTCGGCGACGCGCGTCTGCTTCTCCTCCAGCACCCCGCGCAGGACGTTCTGCCCGTAAAGCACGATCGACATGTACAGCAGGAAGGCGATGCTGAAGGAGAAGAGGAACTTCACGATCCCTCCGCCCTCGCGCCCCTTATCACCGATTTGCTCGGCGTTCAACTCGACCTGCTTCGCCGCGGTCAGGCTCACCACTCGCTCGGCGTCCAGCCCCGCGCGCTCGAGCCGCGCTTGGAGGATTCCCTGGCGCACCGCCGACTGAATCCGTCCGACGTCGGCCAGCGACGCGCCATTGCGGCCCGCGTAGCGGGCGACGGTGTCGTCGAGTACGTGCGGGCCCAGGACGAGATAGCCGCGGGTCTCCTTCTTCATCACCACGTGCGTGAACGCCGACTCCGCGGCGGCGAGCTGCGTCGTGTCCAGGACGACGAGCTGCGTCCGCGACGTGTCGCCAGCGAGCGACCCCCCGCCGAGCGCGAGGCGCACCCGTCGGCCGACGCCGGTCCCCGACGCGTCGAGGATCGCGATGTGCGCGATGTCCGACTGCGCCGCCGTCTTGGACATCAGCCAGATCGGGACGATCGTCAGCAGCCCGAGCAGAAAGGGCGCGAAGAGCGTCGAGATCAGGAACCACTTCGTCCGCACGCGCTCCAGGTACTCGCGCTTGATCACCGCCCAGAGTCTAGCCATGTCCGCTCATCCCCATCTCAACGCCGGCGGCGCCCACGCGTTCCAGGAAGATGCTGTGCAGCGAGGGCTGCACGCGCTCGAAGCGCCGGATCGGCGCGCCCGCCTCGACGAGGCGACGCAGCAGCGCCGCCGGATCCGCCCCCGGCGCGAGCTCGAGCTCGTAGAAGAGATTCTGATCGTCCACCTCGGCGACGAGCGCGCGGTCGTCGAGGATCGACTGCACCGCGGGGCTCGCCGCCCCGTCGAGTGCGAGCGCGATCGATCGCTCCCCGTGCGCCGCCTTCACCGCGCTCACCGGGCCGTCGAGCACCTTCTCGCCCCCCGCGATGATGCACACCGCGTCGCAGAGACGCTCCGCGTTGTCCATCACGTGCGTGCTGAAGATGACCGTCTTCCCGCGCCGCTTCAGCTCGACGACGGTGTCCTTGAGCGCCTGCGCGTTCACCGGATCGAGCCCGCTGAACGGCTCGTCGAGGATGACGAGCTCCGGATCGTGGAGGAGCGCGGCGATGAACTGTACCTTCTGCTGCATCCCGCGCGAGAGCTCGTCCACCTTCGCCGTGCCCCAGTCCTTCTCCGCGGTGCGCAGGCCGAGGCGCTCCATCCACTCGCCGATGCGCGCGTCTGCCTCGCGGCCGCGCAGTCCCTTCAGCTCCCCGAGGAAGCGGAGCACCCGGTTGACCTGCATCTTCTTGTAGAGGCCACGCTCCTCCGGCAGGTAGCCGACGCGGTCCTGGATCCCGCGGTCGCGATGTGCGCTTCCGAGCACCGAGATCGTGCCGGTGTCCGGCTCGATGATGTCGAGGATCATGCGGATGGTCGTCGTCTTTCCGGCGCCGTTAGGGCCGAGTAGCCCGTAGACGGTGCCGCGCGGCACGACGAGGGACAGGTCCTTCACCGCGACGTGCGACGCGAAGCGCTTCGCGACGCCGCGAATCTCGATGGCTGGGTCGGACATGGACGAGGTTGAGGGGCAGGGACTAAGCTATCACCCGGCGAACGCTCCTGCAGCGCTGCGCCGGCGCTTGTCGCGCGGCCCGCCGCCCCGGATATTGGCGCCATGCGAACGTCCATGATCGCGCTCGTCCTCGGCGCCGCGTCCGTCGTCGTCGCCGGCTGCGACTCGAAGGCGCTGCTCGGGGAGCCCGTCCTCGTCGCCGCGGCGGGGAGCCTCGCCGCGCCACTTCACGTCGCCACCGACAGCTTCACCGCGCGCACCGGCATCCCCGTCGCCATCCACGCCGCGGGGAGCGTCGAGCTGGCGCGCCGTCTGATCGACCTGCAGGAGATTCCCGACGTCATCGCCGTCGCCGACGAGGAGGTGTTTCCGAAGATGCTCCGCCCGGGGCACGTGGGCTGGTGGGCGACCTTCGCGCGCGGCCGCATGGTGCTCGCCATCTCGCCGAAGCGCCGCCGCGCGACGCCGATCGACTCGACCAACTGGTGGAAGGTGATCCAGGCGGACAGCGCCGAGCTCGGACGATCCGACCCCGCCCTCGACCCGGCGGGCTACCGCGCGATCATGGTGCTGCGCCTCGCCGCGCGCACGTACGACCCGACCATCGAGCGCGCGCTGCTTGCCCGCTCCCCGGCGCGAAACGTCCGCCCCAAGTCCGCCGATCTCGTCGCGCTCCTGCAGACGGGCGCGCTCGACTACGCGTTCATCTACGAGACCTCGGCGCGCGCCGCGGGACTGCGTTGGGTGCCGCTCGGCGCCGACGTCGACTTGAGCGACGAGAACCGCGCGGCGATCTACGGCGACGTCGGCGTGACGATCCCGGGAAAGACGCCC
>JABFXC010000123.1 GCA_013361935.1 Gemmatimonadaceae bacterium | reverse complement strand
GTCGCGGGATCTACTTCGAGGACGTCGAGGTCCGGCGCTCGCGCAGCGCGGGGCTAGCCTGCACCGTGACGGTCCGCGCCGGCAGCGAGACGTACACGGGTGAAGCGTCGGGCGTGGAGACGAGTCGCGCGCGCGGGGAGCTCGCCGCGACCGCCGCGGTGCGCGCGCTCGCGCCGCTGCTCGCCGACGGCGTCTCGCTCGGCTTCGAGTCGTGCACCTCCGTGAACGCCGCCGACCGCGATTTCGCCTTCGTCGTCGTCAGCGGGCGCAGCGGCCGCGAGACCACGGTGCTCTCCGGCAGCTGCGAGGTCCGCGACAGCCTGGAGACGGCGGCGGTGCTCGCCGTTCTGGACGCCACGGAGCGGTGGATGGAGCGGGGCGGAGCCCGCTGAGCTCGCGCGAGCCCGGCTCCCCCTCGCTTGCCGCCCTCCGGCGGCCCCGATAGCTTTCCGCCCCACGCCAGAAGCCCCGCGGCGCGCCATCGCGCGCCTCCGGTGCGGCGGAGCACTCCCCACCTACACGTCCAATGGCGAGCTACAAGTTCGCGAAGGTCCCCACCTCCGGCGAGCGGATCGAGTACCGCGCCGGCTCCCTCCACGTCCCCGACAAACCGATCGTCCCGTTCATCGAGGGTGATGGAACCGGCCCCGACATCTGGCGCGCATCGGTCCGCGTCTTCGACGCCGCCGTGGAGAAGTCCTACGGCGGGCAGCGGAAGATCCAGTGGATGGAGATCTTCGCGGGCGAGAAGGCGTTCAAGCAGTTCAACGACTGGCTTCCGCAGGAGACGGTCGACGCCTGCGCCGAGTTCAGGGTGTCGATCAAGGGACCGCTCACCACGCCGGTCGGCGGCGGGATTCGTTCGCTCAACGTGACGCTCCGCCAGGTCCTGGATCTCTACGCCTGCATCCGCCCGGTGCGCTGGTTCGAGGGAGTGGGCGCCCCGGTGAAGGAGCCGGGCAAGCTGAACGTCACGATCTTCCGCGAGAATACCGAGGACGTGTACGCGGGGATCGAGTGGAACGCCGGCAGCCCCGAGGCGACGAAGCTCCGCGAGTTCATCGCCCGCGAGCTCAAGAAGGAGATGCGCGAGAACTCGGCGATCGGGATCAAGCCGATGTCGGAGTTCGGATCGAAGCGCCTCGTGAAGATGGCGCTCGACTACGCGGTGAAGAACCGGCTCCCGTCGCTCACGCTGGTTCACAAGGGCAACATCATGAAGTTCACCGAGGGCGCCTTCCGCGACTGGGGATACGAGGTCGCGAAGACGCAGTTCGGGGGGACCGACATCGACAAGGGCCCGTGGCAGAAGCTGCCTAACGGCACCGTGGTGAAGGACGCGATCGCCGACGCCATGTTCCAGCAGCTGCTGCTGCGGCCGGACGAGTACTCGGTCATCGCCACGCCGAACCTCAACGGCGACTACCTCTCCGACGCGGCGGCGGCGCAGGTCGGCGGGCTCGGGATCGCCCCGGGTGGCAACGTCGGCGACGGCGTCGCGGTGTTCGAGGCGACGCACGGCACCGCGCCGAAGTACGCGAACCTCGACAAGATCAACCCGGGCAGCGTCATCCTTTCCGGCGTGATGATGCTCGAGTACATGGGCTGGAACGAGGCCGCGCAGCTGATCGTCCGCGGGCTCGAGAACGCGATCAAGTCGAAGAAGGTCACCTACGATCTCGCGCGGCAGATGCCCGGCGCGACCGAGATCTCCACCTCGGCGTTCGGCGACCAGATCATCGCCGGGATGCGCTGACCGCTTCGACCGACCGAACCCCCGGCTCCCCGATGTCAATCGAACTCTCCGCGCGCCGTGCCGATCCCGGCACGGTCGACGCTCCCCTCCTCATCGTCGCGCTAGGCCCCGACGCGGTCGTCGACGGCGCGCTGCGCGGGCTCGACGCCGCGGTCTCCGGCGCGCTCGGCCGCTCGCTCATCCGCCGCGACTTCCGCGGCGGACGCGACGAGTCGCTGCACCTCGCCGGCGGGACCACGGGACCGCAGCGCGTGCTCCTCGTCGGCCTTGGCAAGGGGGCGTCGCCCCTCGACGCGATCCGCCGTGCGGCGACGTTGGGCGGCCGGACGGCCCGGCGCATGGGCGCCGGCTCCGTCGCCTTCTGGAGTCCCGCGCTCGACGCCCGCGGCGTCGAGGTCGCGGCGATCGGGCTCGCCGCGGGAAGCTGGGAGTTCACCGAGACGAAGACCGCGCCGCCGGCGGATGAGCGCCGCGCCCCGCTCGCCTCGGCCACGATCCTCGTCGACGACGAGAAGGCCGGGGCCGAGGGCATTCGCAGCGGACGCGCCCTCGCCAACGGCTACGCGCTGGCCAAGCGCCTCGGCATGATGCCCGGCAACCTCTGCACGCCGGACTATCTCGCCGAGACCGCGCGCGACATCGCCGGCCGGCACGGCATGAAGGCCACGGTGCTCGGCCGCGCGGAGATGGAGCGCGAGAAGATGGGATCGTTCCTCTCCGTCGCGCAGGGCACGCCGCAGGATCCGAAGCTGATCGTGCTCGAGCATCGCGGAGGGAAGGAAGGCGAGGCGCCGGTCGCCCTCGTCGGCAAGGGATTGTGCTTCGACAGCGGCGGGATCTCCATCAAGCCGGCGCAGGGGATGGAGTGGATGAAGTTCGACATGTGCGGCGCGGCGGGAGTGCTCGGCGCGCTCGAGGCGATCGGGGAGCTGAAGCTGCCGATCAACGTCGTCGGGTTCGTCGGCGCGACCACGAACATGCCGAGCGGCACCGCGGTGAAGCCGGGCGACGTCGTGCAGGCGATGAACGGGAAGTACATCGAGATCATCAACACCGACGCCGAGGGACGACTCGTCCTCGCCGACGTGCTCTCGTACGCGGCGCGCTTCAAGCCGGCCGCGGTGATCGACGCGGCGACCCTCACCGGCGCCTGCGTCATCGCGTTGGGCCACACGGCCACGGGGGTCTTCGGCGACGAGACGCTCGTCGACGAAGTTCTCGCCGCCGGCAAGCGCTCCGGCGAGCCCGGCTGGCCCCTCCCGCTGTGGGAGGACTACAAGGATCTCATCAAGTCCGACGTCGCCGACGTCAAGAACTCCGGCGGGCGTCCCGCGGGCTCGATCACCGCGGCGATGTTCCTCAAGGAGTTCATCGGCGACTATCCGTGGGTACACCTGGACATCGCGGGCACGGCCTACGCGGAGAGCGACCTGGTGATCCTGCCGAAGGGCCCGACCGGAACGCCCGTCGGCACCTTCTTCGAGTTCGTGCGGGGGAGGGTGAGCTGACGCTCGCCCGCGCTCTTCGGACATGGGGCGGCCTCGGCATCCTCGCCGGGGCCGTTTTTCCAGTCGTCGTGGCGGCACAGGTCACTCCGCGGGACACGACGAAGCCCCCGGTGGTGCGCGCGCCGATCCCGCTCCCACCGGACTCGCAGGCCACGCTCGATACCGCCACCGCTCGCCAGCGTCGCGATTCGGTCCATGCGGATTCGCTGAAGGCGGATACGCTCCGCGCCCCCTTCGCCCGCGCCGAGTCGCCGCGGCTCCCCGAGACGAACGGCGGCTGGCGCTGGGAGCGCGACGAGATCCTCTCCAGCGGCGCGCTCACGTTGGGCGAGCTGCTCGAGCGCGTGCCCGGCGCGGTGCGCTTCCGGCCGAGCTGGATCCACTCCCCGGAGGCGGTGTCCTTCGCCGGCGATCCGGGTGCGATCCGCGTCTTCCTGGACGGCGTGGAGCTCGACGAGCTCGATCCGCGCAACGGCCTGGTGAAGGAGCTGGAGGGAATCCCGCTCTGGGCCCTCGAGGAGGTACGGGTCGAGCGCGGCGCGCGCGAGCTGCGCGTCCACCTCCACAGCTGGCGCTACGACCGGACGATCCCGTTCACGCGCTTCGACGTCGGCACCGGCGACGAGACGACGAACCTCTATCGCGGCTTCTTCGGCAAGCGCTATCACAACGGCGCCGGTCTCCAGGTCGGGCTGCAGCAGTACTCGACCGCGGACCCACGCACCGGGCTTCAGGGCGCGAACGCCGGCGGCCGCTCGCTCTCGCTCATGATCCGCACCGGCTGGGCACGCGGGAAGCTCAGCTTCGACGCCACGGCCATGCAGGACGGCCGCACGCGAAATCCGGAGATCGCGTACACGACGCGGACGCTGAATGGCTCGCAGTTCCTCGGCGCTCCCGTCGCCGATTCGATCCCCGGGCTTCGGGGGACCACGAACGCCGCCTATCTGCGCGGCGCGTACGGCGACCCGGAGTCGGGACCCTGGCTGCAGGCGATCGCGTCGAGCCTCGGCTTTCGCGAATCGACGGGGCAGAGCAAGGAGCGCCTCGGACGGCCGCTCACACACGCCGACACGCTGCGCGGATTCGCGATCGCGGACACCACTCCGTCGCGCGCCGAGTACGTCGTCGCCGGCGGGCTGTCGCGCTGGGGCGCGCGCCTGAGCGCGACGGCGCGCGCGCGCGTCTTCGACGGCCGCACCATCACCTCGCCGGTCGCGCGCGCGTCCTTCGACACGCGCTTCGGCGCGGTAGCCGCGCGCGCGGAGCAGAACGGCTTCAACCACGCGACCTCCGTGGAGGCGGGATTGAGCGCGCTTCCCCTGCCGTGGATCTCGATCGCCGCGGTGGCCGAGCGGACGCAGGGCGCGAACGACGGGACGCCCTCGGGCAACTCGGGGCGCGCCGAGGTCGGTGTGCGCCACCACGACGCGTGGATATCGGTGGGCGGCCTCTATCGCGACTCGACTCTGGCCGCGGTGCCGTGGGTCTACTACAGCGACTTCAGCCCGGACAGCGCCAGGCATCCACCGCTTCGGGTCGCGGTCTCCGGTGCCCGGGGCGCCTTCGTGACGGTTCGCGGAAAGCTGTTCCGCGACGCGGGGCTGGACGCGACCGTGACGCGCTGGACTTCTCCCGACTTCTTCCGACCGCAGTACGAAGCGCGGTCGGAGATCTTCCTCCGCACCCGGTGGCTCTCCCGCTTTCCGAAGGGCGAGTTCGCGCTGAACGCGACGCTGATCCACGAGTACCGCTCGAGCACGCGTTTCCCCACTTACGGGCCCGCCGGGCAGATGGGGCTCACCGATGCCACCGGCTCGCAGGCGCTCTCGTCGCTCATCGAGCTGCACATCCGGAGCGCGTACATCACCTGGCAGTACCGGAACTTCCTCGGTGTGAACTACGCGCTGGTCCCGGGCTATCTGATGCCGCACAAGACGAACTTCTACGGCGTCCGGTGGGAGTTCTTCAACTGAGGCGCCAAATTGACAAGGTCGTTGTCACTCCGTAACTTGAGAGACTGCAAATGATACGGAGCATGACGGGGTTCGGGGCGGCGGAAGGGCGCGTCGGGAGCTCGCGGGTGACCGTGGAGCTTCGCTCCGTCAACCATCGGTTCTTCAATCCGACGGTCAAGCTTCCCGGTGCGTTCTCGCGCTGGGAGGCCGAAGTGCGGGAAGCGCTGCGCCAGCGAATCGCTCGTGGGCACGTGACGCTCTACGCTCGCGCGGAGCGCGACCAGACGAAGGGCGCGGCGATCGACGAGGCCCGCTTCGCCGGATACGTCGCCCAGCTGCGGACGCTGCAGGAGCGTTTCGCGCTGGGCGGCGCGCTGGACATCGCGACGGTCCTGCGGATGCCCGAGGTGTTCGCCGCGGCCGAGCGCGAGGAGGAGGATGGGTCGGCGCCGGAGCTCGTTGCCATCGTCGACGAGGCGGCACGCGCGCTGGCGGCGATGCGCGAGCAGGAGGGCGCGCGGCTGGCGAGTTTCCTCCGCGACCGCATCGGCGTCATCGAGGCGGCGCTGGAGCGGCTCGCGGCCCGCGCGCCGGCACGATTGCAGGAGCAGCGCGACCGGCTGCGCGCGGCGGTGCAGGAGCTGGCGGCTGGGGTGGCGCTCGACGAGAATCGCATCGCGCAGGAGATCGCGATCCTCGCCGACCGGCTGGACGTGAGCGAGGAGCTGGACCGGTTCGAGTCGCACATCGTCGCCTTCCGTGCCGCGCTCGACACGGGCGCGCCGGACGGGGTGGGCAAGCGGCTCGGCTTCCTGCTGCAGGAGATGCTGCGCGAGGCGAACACGACGGGCAGCAAGGCCGCCGACGCGGCGATGCTGCAGGACGTCGTGGCGATCAAGGAAGAGCTGGAGCGGATCCGCGAGCAGGTGGAGAACATCGAGTGAGGCCGTTCCCGGTCATCCTCTCGGCACCCTCGGGAGGAGGGAAGACGACGATCGCGAAGCGGTTGCTCGAGCAGCGGGGCGACGTCGGATACTCGGTGTCGTGCACGACCCGGCTGCCGCGAGCGGGAGAGACGGACGGCAAGGATTACTACTTCCTCTCGACGGGAGAGTTCGTCGCGGCGCGGGAGCGCGGCGAGTTCGCCGAGTCGGCCGAGGTGCACGGCAGGATGTACGGCACGCTGCGCCGCGAGGTGCGGCGTGTGCTGGGAGCGGGGCGGCACGTGCTGATGGACATCGACGTGCAGGGCGCGGAGCAGTTCGCCCGCGCCTTTCCCGATTCGGTGCTGATCTTCGTGCTGCCGCCGTCGGTCGAGGTGCTGATGACGCGCCTCATGGCGCGGAAGACGGAGAACGACGAGACGGTGCGGGTTCGCCTCGCCTCGGCGTTGAAGGAGCTGCAGGCGGTATCGTCCTACCAGTACGTCGTCGTCAACGACGACCTGGACCGGGCGGTGTCGGTGGTGTCGGGAATCATCGACGCCGAGACGGCGCGCCGCGAGCGCGTGCCCGAGCTGGACGGATTGGTGCAGGAACTGGTGGACGAGCTGACGCGAGAGATCCAGAAACGTTCGGAGGGATAGACATGCAGGTGTTCACGCCGGTCGAAGTCGCGAAGCACGCGACCAACAAGTATCTCGCGGTGGTCGTCGCCGCGAAGTTCGCGCGGGTCGTCAACGAGTTCCCGCGCGACCGCGCGTCGTCGCGGGAGAAGAAGCTCACCACGCGCGCGCTCGAGGAGCTCTCGGGCGGGAACGTCGAGTACCGCGTCCTGCCGAAGCGGCGCGGCGCGGCCGAGTAACCAGCGGTCGGAGAGGCGGACGGCCCGGCCGTCCGCCTCGCGCCCAACGGTGAGCGGCGCTCCCGCCCCCCTGCGGCCGTACGCCGGCCAGCGCGTCCTGCTCGGCGTGAGCGGCGGGATCGCCAGCTACAAGTCGGCCTGGCTGGCGCGCCTCCTCACGCTCGCCGGCGCCGAGGTCGACGTCGTGATGACGCCCGCGGCGCTGGAGTTCGTCGGCGCGATCACCTTCGAAGCGCTCACCGGACGGCCGGTGCACTCGCAGATCTTCGGCGCGGGGAACGCGCTCGACCACGTGAAGCTCGCGAAGGCGGCGCGCGCGATCGTGGTCGCGCCGGCGACCGCCGACTTCTGCGCGCGCGCCGCGACGGGACAGGCGAACGATCTGCTCAGCGCCATCCTCCTCGCCGCCGACTGCCCGGTGCTCCTCGTTCCGGCGATGAACGACCGGATGTGGGCGCACGCGCAGACGAAGGAGAACGTCGCGCACCTCCACAAGCTCGGCTACCGCGTCCTCCCGCCCGACGAAGGGATGCTCGCGGCCGGCGAGGGGAGCGGCCCCGGACGGATGCCCGAGCCGGAGACGATCTTCGCGTATGCCGGCTGGCTGCTCGAGGACCATCACGCGTTAGGCGGGAAGCGCATCGTCGTCACCGCGGGGCCGACGCGGGAGCCCGTCGACCCGGTGCGCTTCCTCTCCAACCACAGCAGCGGCAAGATGGGCGCGGCCATCGCCGCGGCGGCGTGGCGCCGTGGCGCGGAGGTCGTGCTCATCGCCGGTCCCGGAAACATCGTGGCCCCGCCCGGCGCCTGCGTCGTCCGCGTCGAGACCACCGAACAGATGCGCGACGCCGTCGCCCGTGCCATCGACGACGCCGATGCGCTGATCATGGCGGCCGCGCCCGCGGACTTCCGCCCCGCGACACCGGCGTCGCAGAAGATCAAGAAGGGAGACGGGGCGCCCGCGCCCCTGGAGCTCGCGCCCACGCCCGACATCCTCGTGTCGACCATCGCGGCGCGTCGCCCGGGCGCCGTGGTCGTCGGCTTCGCGCTTGAGACGACCGACCTGCTCGCCAACGCGCGCGCGAAGCTCGGCCGGAAGGAGCTCGACCTCGTCGTCGCCAACGACGCCACCGAGGAGGGCGCGGGCTTCGGCGTCGACACGAACCGCGTCACGCTCGTCGGACGCGAGGGCGCCGAGGAGCGTCTTCCGCTCATGGACAAGCGCGAGGTCGCCGACGTCATCCTCGACCGCGTGGTGAGGCTGCTCGATGGACGCTAGGGACAGGCTGCGCCGCTACCTCGAGCAGCGGCGCGAGATGGGGGAGTCCGAGTTCGCGCTCGACTCGATGTCGGTGGAGGAGGCGCTCCGCGTGATCGGCCAGGGGCCCGGGGCCGGGGGTCGGGGGTCGGCAACTGTCACGCCCACGCAGGGCCCGCGCGAGAAGCCGCGGGCGGTGGAGGAGGCGCCGGCGAGCGCGGACTGGCGGGAGGCACTGCGGGCGGCGGGAAGCGCACCGGAGCCGCCACGTCGCGCCGAGGCGCCGACGCCTGCGGAACCCGTCGTGGCCGCGCAGCCGACTCCCGTCGAGGACCCCCGCGCGGCTACGCCGTCGGCTGGCGCCCCGTCCGAGCTCCCCCCCGGCATCGTGGTGCCCAAGCCGGCTGCGCTCGGGCTGAGCGAGATCGAGAGCCTTCCGTCGCTGGACGCGATCGCCGAGATGGTGAAGAAGTGCACGCGCTGCCCGCTGCACCAGACCGCCATCCAGGGCGTGCCCGGCGAGGGAAACCCGAACGCGCGCTTCGTCTGCGTCGGCGAGGCGCCGGGCGCGACCGAGGACGAGACCGGGCGTCCCTTCGTGGGCGCGGCGGGGCAGCTGTTGACGAAAATCCTTGCGGCGATCAACCTGCGTCGCGAAGATGTCTTCATCTGCAACGTGATCAAGCATCGGCCTCCGGGAAACCGGAATCCGCTGCCGAACGAGATCGCCGCGTGCAGCCCGTACCTGGTCCGCCAGCTCGAGCTCATTCGCCCCTCGGTCATCCTCGCGCTCGGCACCTTCGCGGCGCAGACGCTCCTCGAAACGAAGGAATCCATCGGCAAGCTCCGTGGTCGCGTCCATCGCTACCACGGCATCCCGCTCGTCGTCACGTATCACCCCGCGGCGCTCCTCCGCAATCCATCGTGGAAGCGCCCAACCTGGGACGATGTCCAGCTCGCCCGTCGAATACTCGATAGCAGCCCCGCCGCTGGGGCGTGATCCGTACCGTGACCGGCGGCCTCCGTACTCGGAGGACGCCGAGCAGGCGGTGCTCGCGGCCATGCTCATGGACGCGGACGCGGTCGCGCGCGTCGTCGAGACGGTCACCGACGACATGTTCTACCGGGAGGGGCACCGCCGGATCTTCCGCGCGATGACCGCGCTGAGCGAGCGCGGCGAGATCGTCGATCCGCTCACCCTCGCGAACGAGCTGGAGCGGCGCGGCGAGCTCGAGGCGTCGGGCGGGAAGGACTACATCGGCTTCCTCGTCGACGCGGTCCCCACCTCCGCGAACGTCGAGTATCACGCGCGCATCGTCCGCGAGAAGGCGCTCTACCGGCGCCTCATCGAGGTATCGACCTCCATCGTCAGCGAGGCGTTCGAGGGGCGGCTCCCCGCGGCGGAGCTCCTCGACGACGCCGAGCACAAGATCTTCCAGGTCAGCCAGCAGCGCGGGTCCCAGGGATTCACGCGCATCAAGGAGCTGCTCTGGCCGACGATGGAGCGCATCGAGGCGCTGCAGCGCGGCGGCAAGACGGTCACCGGGGTGCCGAGCGGCTTCAAGGATCTCGACGAGATGACCTCCGGGTTCCAGGCCGCCGATCTCGTGATCGTCGCCGCGCGCCCCTCGATGGGGAAGACGGCGCTGACGTTGAACATCGCGCAACACGCGGCCATCGAGCACAACGTTCCGGTTGCGTTCTTCTCGCTGGAGATGAGTAAGGAATCACTCGTGCAACGCATGCTGACGAGTGAAGCGCGCATCGACGCGCAGCGCCTGCGGAAGGGAATGCTCCGCGACGACGACTTCCCGCGCCTCGCGCGGGCGGCCGGCATCCTGTCGTCGGCGCCGGTCTACATCGACGACACGCCGGGGATCACCCTGCTCGAGATGCGCTCCAAGGCGCGCCGCCTCAAGGCGGACAGCGGGATCGGGATGGTCATCGTCGACTACCTGCAGCTGATGCAGGGGCCGCCGAACATCGAGAGTCGGCAGCAGGAAGTGTCGCAGATCTCACGCGGACTGAAGGCGCTCGCCAAGGAGCTCAGCGTCCCGGTCGTCGCGCTCTCGCAGCTCTCCCGCGCCCCTGACCAGCGCGCCGGCGACCACCGCCCGCAGCTCTCCGATCTCCGCGAGTCGGGCGCGATCGAGCAGGACGCGGACCTCATCATGTTCATCTTCCGCCAGGAAGTGTACGATGGTCCGACGGACAAGGACGGCAACTCGCTCGAGGGGCGCGCGGAGATCATCGTCGGGAAGCAGCGCAACGGGCCCATCGGGATCGTGAACGTCTTCTTCCACAAGGCGTACACGCGCTTCGAGAACTACACGCAGCGCGAGCAGACTTGAGCCCGAAGGCGAAGACCGTCTATCGCTGCACCGAATGCGGCGCGACGTATCCGAAATGGGTCGGCCGCTGCGAGGTGTGCGGCGAATGGAACACCCTCGTCGAGGAGGTCGCGCCGGCGAAGACGGCGACGAGCGCCTCCTCGCGCCGCGCCGGCGGTACCAGAACGTTAGGCGAGGGGGGCAGCGTCGCGTCGACGCCGAAGTTGCGCGAGGTCCAGGGCTCCGAGGCGCGACGCTGGAAGACGGGGATCGAGGAGCTCGACTTCGTCCTCGGCGGCGGTCTCGTCCCTGGGTCGATGGTGCTCGTCGGCGGCGAGCCGGGAATCGGCAAGTCGACGCTGCTCCTGCAGACGGCGGCGAAGCTCCAGGAGGCGGGGCACAGCGCGCTCTACGTCTCCGGCGAGGAGTCGCCGCTGCAGGTGAAGCTGCGCGCCGACCGCCTCGACGGCTCGAGCGGCGCGGGCGAGGTCTCCTTCCTCGGCGAGACGAACCTCGAGACGATCCTTTCGACTGCCGACGCCGCGCGTCCGCAGCTCATGGTCGTGGACTCCATCCAGACCGTGTTCACGCAGGACCTCGAGGGGGCGCCCGGCAACGTCGGGCAGGTACGGGAGACGGCCGCGCGCCTCATGCGCTTCGCCAAGGAGAGCGGCACCGCCGTCTTCGTCGTCGGGCACGTGACGAAGGGCGGCGGGATCGCCGGCCCGAAGACCCTCGAGCACATCGTCGACACGGTGCTCTACTTCGAGGGCGACGCGTCGCTCGACCACCGCGTGCTGCGCGCGACGAAGAATCGCTTCGGCAGCGTCGACGAGATCGGCGTGTTCCGGATGACGCAGCAGGGACTCGTGCCCGTCGAGAATCCGTCGGAGCTGTTCATGGGGGAGCGCGGCGCGATGGTCTCGGGGAGCGCCGTGACCGCGCTGCTCGAGGGGACGCGGCCGGTGCTCGTCGAGGTGCAGGGGCTCGCGGCGAAGGCCGGCTTCGGGACGCCGCAGCGCGTCGCCACGGGGCTCGACGGCCGCCGGCTCGCGCTCCTGCTCGCGGTGCTCGACAAGCGTGCCGGACTCTCCTTCGCGCAGCTCGACGTCTTCGTCAACGTCGTCGGCGGGCTGCGGCTGCAGGAGCCGACCGGCGACCTCGCCGTCGCCGCCGCGCTCGCGTCGAGCGTCTACGACCGGCCCCTGCCTAACGATGCGATCTTCCTCGGCGAGGTCGGACTCGGCGGCGAGGTGCGACCGATCTCGCAGACGGAGCGGCGTCTCGCCGAAGCGGCGAAGATGGGCTTCGCCACCGCGTACGTCGCGGAGCGCAGCGTCCCGTCGCGGGCGACGCGCGGCATCCGCGCGGTGGGGGTGCGCGGGATCCGTGAGCTGTTCGATACATTGTTCCGATGAGCTCACCGCAAGACGTCGGCGTCGTCATCGTCGCGGCAGGAACGGGTTCGCGCGTCGGCGGCGCGGAGCTCAAGCAGTTCCGCTGGATCGCCGGCAAGCCGATGCTCCTCCACAGCCTTCAGCGCTTCCAGGCGCGCGCCGACGTCGCGATGGTCGTATGCGTTCTGCCGCGGCAGTTCGCCGGCGACCCGCCGCCGTGGATCTTTCAGAGCGACCTCGATCGGCTCCTCGTCGCCAGCGGCGGGAAGGAGCGTGGAGAATCGGTGTTCAACGGGCTCGACGACCTCCCGGAGGAATGCACGGTGACCCTCGTCCACGACGCGGCGCGGCCCTTCGTCGACGATGCGACCATCGATCGCGTCGTCGAAGCGGCGCGCGCGGGAAAGGGCGCGGTGCCCGCGCTGCCGGTCATCGACACGATCAAGGAGGCGGACGAGCGGGGAAGCATCGTCCGCACCGTCCCGCGCGAGCGCCTGTGGCGTGCGCAGACGCCGCAGGGATTTCCGCGGCGGCTGCTCGAGGAGGTGCACGTTCGCGCGCGCCGCGACGGCGTCTCGGCGACCGACGACGCCGCGCTCTGCGAGCACTACGGCCACGAAGTCGTCGTCGTCCGCGGGAGCGAGCTCCTGATGAAGGTCACCGAGGAGAGCGACTTCGCGCGCGCCGAGGCGCTCCTCGAGAAGGCGGGCGCATGACGGAGACGAAGCCGCTTCCGTTCTGGTCGCCCGCGGAGATTCAGGGCTCGATGCGTCGCGTGATCTCGCATCTCGAGAACGCGGGCGTCCTCGCATATCCCACCGAGACCGTGTACGGCTTCGGCGGCGCCGCGGACCAGGCGGGCGTCGAAGCGCTCGTGGCCATGAAGGGCCGTCCGCCGGGGAAGCCGTTCCTCCTCCTGATCTCGGGGAGCGAGATGCTCGCGAAGCTCGGACTCCACCTGCCGCCGTACGCGGCGCACCTCGCCGCGCGGCACTGGCCCGGACCGCTCACGATGGTGCTTCCCGGCGGGGAGCGCCGGGTTCCCGAGCGGCTGCGCGGACCGGAGGGCGGGATCGCCGTGCGCTGGACGCCGCACCCCGGACTGACGCAGCTCCTCCGCGCCTACGGCCAGCCGATCACCTCGACGAGCGCGAACAGGCCCGGGGTTCCGCCGGCGATGTCCGCGGGGGAGATTGTCGATGCCTGGCAGACGGAGGTCGCGCGCGGCCGTCTCGTCGTCCTCGACGGGGGGCGCCTGCATCCGTCCCCCGCGTCGACGGTCGTGGACTGCACCGGACGACGACCGCGCGTTATCCGGCCGGGCGCGATCAGCGCGGATATACTTCGGGAGAGCGTTCCCGATCTCGTCGGCAACGTCTGAGACGGCCGACTCGCCGACTCTCTGAACGATACTTGTGGCCATGAAGCTTCTCTTCGTCTGCACCGGCAACACCTGTCGCAGCCCGCTCGCCGAGGCGATCGCGCGCAAGATGTCGATCGAGCGCGGGCTCACCGATCTCGAGTTCGCGAGCGCGGGCACGAGCGCGTGGGAGAATGCGCCGGCCTCCGACGGCGCGCTCCTCGTCGGGATGGAGCATGGGCTCGATCTCAGCCAGCACCGCGCGCAGCTCCTCTCCCGTGAGCTCGTCGCCGAGAACGACGTGATCCTCGCGATGGGTCCGCACCACCTGGAGCGCGTCGAGGCGCTCGGCGGCACGGGCAAGGCGTTCACCCTCACCGGCTTCGCCTCCCACGGGAAGTCGGACCGCGCGATCAGCGATCCCGTGGGCGCGGAGCTCTCGGTGTACCGCACCACGTTCAACGAGCTCGAGCGCGAGATCCGCCGCGTCGTCGAGCGAGTGACGGCCGACCGCTGAGACGAGAGGCCGCGATGCGCGCGCGAGCACTTCGATGAGCCGCCCCGCGCGGCTGGTGCTGCTCGGATCGCCTGTCGCGCACTCGTTGTCACCCACGTTCCAGAACGCCGCGCTCGCAAGCGCGGGATTGCCGCTGCGCTACGAGGCGATCGACGTCGCGCCCTCCGCCCTCGGGGCGGTGCTCGGCGAGCTGGCGCGCGAAGGCGCCGCCGGGAACGTCACCGTCCCGCACAAGGAGGCGGCGTTCGAGCACTGCTCGACACGCACCGAGGTCGCCGATCGCGTGGGTGCGGTGAACACTTTCTGGACCGAAGATGGCGCGCTCCACGGCGACAACACGGACGTCGCCGGTTTTCAGCGCGCGGTACGCGCGCTCGTCGGCGGGCCGATGCCCTCGCGCATCGCCATGATCGGCGCGGGCGGCGCTGCGGCGGCGGTGTGCGCGGCGGCCGAGCAGGGCAGCGCGAGCGAGGTGCGCATCGCGGCGCGAACGATGGCACGCGCGGAGGCGCTCGCCGCCCGGTTTCCGCGCGTAGTCGGCGTCTATCCCGCCGTCGACGCCGCGCTCGAGGACGCCGCGCTCGTCGTGAACGCGACCCCGCTCGGCCTGCGCGCTGACGACGCGTTCCCCGTCGCGATCGAGCGGCTGCCGGCCGATGTGCCGGTGCTCGATCTGGTCTACGGCCCCGACGAGACGCAGTGGGTTGTCGCCGCGCGCGCGGCGGGACATCCCGCTGCGGACGGACTGCGGATGCTCGTCGAGCAGGGCGCGCTTTCCTTCGAGCGCTGGTTCGGCTTCGCGCCCGACCGTGAAGCGATGGCGCGCGCGATCGCATCGTGCACCGGCCGGCGGCTGTGATCGCGCGAGCGCGGGTCGTCGCGGCGGCGCGAAGCGCCGTCGACGCGGCGCTCGATCTCGTCCTCCCGCCGACGTGCGTGGCCTGCGAGCGGCTCCTCTCGGCGCCTGCTGATGCGCTCGTCTGCCGGCTGTGCTGGGCGCGCGTGGTGCCGCTGGCCGCGCCGCGCTGCGACCGCTGCGGACATCCCGCGGACGGTCACGCATGCCGCTGGTGTCCGCTGCTGCCGCCGTACGTGCGGGCGGTGCGCTCATCGTGCTGGGTCTCGTCGGGCACCGCGCTTGCAATCGTTCACGCGCTCAAGTACGGCGCATGGACCGCGGTGGCGCCCGGGATGGCGAAGCGAATGGGACGAATGGTCTTTCCCGAGGACGTCGAGCGCGAGCGGACCGCGATCGTACCCGTCCCGCTGGCGCGCGATCGCGAGCGCGAGCGTGGGTACAACCAGAGCGCGCTGCTCGGCGAGGCGCTCGCCACCATCTGGCGGATCCCGATGTGGAGCGACGTGCTGCAGCGGTCGCGCCGGACGGAGACGCAGACGCGGTTGACACCGGAACAGAGGCGGCACAACGTTTCGGGCGCTTTCCGGGTGGCGGCGGGCGCGGGCACGCGGCTTCGCGGCGCGCACGTGATTATCGTTGATGATGTCGTGACCACGGCCGCGACACTCAACGCCTGCGCGTCGGCGCTCTTCGACGGCGGCGCGCGCATCATCAGCTACGCTACCTTCGGCCGGGCGCCCGCGATCGGCGACCGCGTCGAAACGACAGGAGAACTTCTCGATGGCAATTCGCGTCGGCATTAACGGCTTCGGCCGCATCGGACGGCAGGTGCTTCGCGCGGCCAAGCTCGCGGGCGTCGCCGACCTCGACTTCGTCGCGGTGAACGATCTCACCGACACGAAGACGCTGCGGCACCTCTTCAAGTACGACTCGGTCCACCGCACGTATCCGGGCGACGTCAGCTACACCGACAAGTCGATCACCGTGGACGGCGACGAGATCCGCATCTTCGCGGAGAAGGACCCGGCGAACCTCCCGTGGAAGGATCTCGGGGTCGACCTCGTGCTCGAGTCGACCGGGCGCTTCACGGACGCCGCCGGCGCGAAGAAGCACCTCGACGCGGGCGCGAAGAAGGTGATCATCTCCGCCCCCGCCAAGGGCGAGGACATCACCGTCGTCATGGGCGTCAACTCGAACAAGTACGATCCGGCGAAGCACAACATCATCTCCAACGCCTCGTGCACGACGAACTGCCTCGTGCCGATGGTGAAGGTGGTGCGCGACAACTTCGGCTTCGTCCGCGGGTCGATGGTCACGATCCACAGCTACACGAACGACCAGAACATCCTCGACCTTCCGCACAAAGACCTCCGCCGCGCGCGCGCCGCTGCCGTCTCGATGATCCCGACGACCACCGGCGCCGCGAAGGCGACCTCGCTCGTGATCCCCGAGCTCAAGGGCAAGATCGACGGGATCGCGATCCGCGTCCCGACGCCCGACGTCTCGTTCACCGATCTCGCCGTCGTCGTCGACAAGCCGGTGACGGTGCAGCAGGTGAACGACGCCTTCAAGAAGGCGGCGGCGGAGGGCGATCTCGCCGGCATCCTCGACTACACCGAGGAGGAGCTGGTCTCCGCCGACTACATCGGCAATCCGTTCTCCTGCATCCTCGACGGCAAGAGCACCAACGTCGTCGACGGGACGCTGCTGAAGGTATCCGGCTGGTACGACAACGAGTGGGGCTACTCGTCGCGCTGCGTCGATCTGCTCCGCTTCGTCGGCGCGCGCCTGTGAGCGCGCGACCGGGCGCCGCCGCGCGCGTCTGGGACGCGGCGGCGCTCGCGCTGGTCGCGGGAGGTGGCGCGCTCTACGCCTGGTCGCACGCCGGGATGCAGTCGCTCATCACCACGCAGATCCGCGCCGCGCGCGTCGACTCGCCGAACTTCGCGCGCTGGAACGGCTACCGCGAGAGCTCGAACCTCGCCTTGGCCCTCGTCGCCGCCGGCGTCGCCGTCGGTATCGTCTCCTACTTCCGGGCGCGTCGCGCGCCCGAGGCGGGCCCCGCACCCACCGCGCCCGACGCGCCGACTGCATGAACAAGAAGACCGTCCGCGATCTCACCGATGCCCAGCTGCGCGGCAAGCGCGCGCTCGTCCGCGTCGACTTCAACGTCCCGCTCGACGACGCGGGTCGCGTCACCGACGACACGCGCATCCGTGCCGCGATCCCGACGCTGACCTCGCTCGCCGATCGCGGCGCGAAGGTGATCGTGATGTCCCATCTCGGCCGACCCAAGGGGAAGCCCGAGGCGAAGTACTCGCTCGCGCCCGTTGCCGCGAAGCTCCGCCAGCTGACCGGAAGGCCCGTCACCTTCGTCGAGACCACGGATTCCGACGAGGCGCTCAAGGCGACCACGGATGCGAAGCCCGGCGACATCGTGCTCCTCGAGAACACCCGCTTCCTCGGCGGCGAGGAGAAGAACGACGAGCGGCTCTCGCGGGCGCTGGCGATGCTCGGCGACGTCTACGTGAACGACGCCTTCGGCGCCGCGCACCGGGCCCATGCATCGACGGAAGGCGTCGCGCGCGAGCTGCGGCCCGCCGTAGCCGGACTGCTCATGGAGAAGGAGCTCGACTACCTCGGGCGCGCGTTAGGCAATCCGGAGCATCCCTTCGTCGCGATCATGGGCGGCTCGAAGATCAGCGGCAAGATCGACGTCATCGACAGTCTGCTGCCGAAGGTGGACCGCATGCTCATCGGCGGCGCGATGGCCTGCACCTTCTTCCGCGCGATGGGGCTCGAGACGGGGAAGTCCCTCGTCGAGGAGGATCGCGTCGACATGGCGAAGCAGCTGCTCGCGCGCGGCAAGGACAAGCTCGTCCTGCCCGTCGACGCGCTCGTCGCCCCGTCGATGGACGACGGCGCAAAGGCGCACAGCGTCAAGCGCGATGCGATTCCCGCCGACGAGGCGATGTACGACATCGGCCAGGAGAGCATCCGTCTCTTCATGCAGGAGATCCTCCGTGCGAAGACGGTGCTCTGGAACGGTCCGATGGGCGTGTTCGAGAAGCCGCCCTTCGACGCCGGCACGAACTCGATCGCCAAGTCGCTCGCCAGCGCGACGCGGAGCGGGGCGACGACCATCGTCGGCGGCGGCGACTCCGCGGCGGCGATCGCCGAGGCGGGGCTCGAGTCCCAGATGACGCACGTGTCGACGGGCGGCGGCGCCTCGCTCGAGTTCCTCGAGGGGAAGACGCTCCCCGGCGTCGCCGCGCTCGACGACCGATGACCGGCGCGGCGCACGAGGTGAAGACGCCGATCTTCGCCGCGAACTGGAAGATGAACTCCGGGCCGACGGAGTCGCGCGCGTTCCTGCGGACCTTCCTCGCCCGCAACGCGCGGCGGCCGGATCGCACGGTGATGTTCTTCCCCCCCGCGCTGTCCCTCGCCGCGGTGCGCGACTCGCTCAGGGAGCGCCCCGACATCCTCGTCGGCGTCCAGAACATCCACTGGGAGGCGAAGGGCGCGTTCACCGGTGAGAACTCGGCGCCCATCGCGAAGGACGCGGGCGCGACGCATGTCCTCGTCGGGCACAGCGAGCGACGGCACGTCTTCGGCGAGACCGACGAGCAGACCGGGAAAAAGGTCGCGGCGGCCGTCGCCGCCGGGCTCACGCCGATGCTCTGCGTCGGCGAGAAGCTCGAGGAGCGTGAGCGCGGCGAGACCGAGGCAGTCGTCGTCCGACAGCTGCGCGCCGGGCTCGCGGCGCTCTCCAACGCGCAGATCGCGAGCGTGCTCATCGCCTACGAACCGGTCTGGGCGATCGGCACCGGTCGAACCGCGACCCCCGCCGACGCGAGCGTCGTGCACGTCGCGACTCGCCGCGAGCTGACGTCGATCGCCGGCGAGCACGGAGCGAAGGTACCGATTCTCTACGGCGGAAGCGTGAACGCGCAGAACGTGCGCGCGCTGCTCGACGCGCCCGGAGTCGATGGCGTTCTCGTCGGCGGCGCGAGCCTCGACGCCGAGGGCTGGGCGACCATCGTCCGCAGCTGAACAGCTTGACGCGAGCGCGCTAAACCTTCTAAGTTTCGTGGCTTAGCGCGCGCGCGTCGCGCTCGTCGTCATCCCAATCCAGCATAGTCGCCGCGATGATCTACGGCATCCTCTTCACGCTGCTCGTCCTCGACTGCATCGTCCTCGGTGCCGCCATCCTCCTGCAGAGCGGGAAGGGGAGCGGGATGGCCGCGAGCTTCGGCGGTGCGAGCAGCTCCGCGGACGCGGTGCTCGGCGTTCGCCAGGCCGGAAACTTCCTCACCGCGGCGAGCTGGTGGGCGGGCGGAATCTTCCTCGTGCTGTCCTTCACGCTGTCGATGATGTCGACGCGGAATCGTCTCCCGGCATCGGTGCTCGACCAGCCGGCGACGACGCAGTCGGCCCCGGTGCCTGCGGCGTCGCAGACGCTGCCCCTGCAGCCCGCGCCCGCCAACACGGCGCCGGCCGGCAGCGCGCCGGCGACGACCTCTCCCGCGCCGCGGCAGTAAGCGAGGTGGGCGCCGCGCGCGGGACGGAAGGGTTCCTCCTCCTCGAGGACGGAACCCTTTTTCACGGCCAGCTCCGCCATTCCGTGGAGCCTTCGGTCGCCGAGGTCGTGTTCACCACGAGCATGACCGGCTACCAGGAGACCTTCACCGATCCGTCGTACCGCGGCCAGATCGTCGTGATGACCGCGCCGATGATCGGGAACTACGGGATCAACACCGAGGATCCCGAGTCCGAGCGGCCGCAGGTGTCCGGCGTCGTCGTTCGCGAGATCTCGGAGACATTCTCGAACTGGCGCGCGAGCGGTGATCTCGTCGGCTGGCTGCGCGACGCGCAAGTGCCGGTCCTCGAAGGCGTTGATACGCGTCGCCTCACGAAGCACCTCCGCACCGCCGGCGTGATGCAGGGAGTGATTGCCGGCGGCACCGAGGCCACCGACGATCTGCGCGCGCTCGTCGCCAGCTGTCCGTCCATGGAAGGGCTCGACCTCGCGTCGGTGGTGTCGACGCGCGTGCCCTACGAGTGGGGAAGCGGCGAGTGCGAGATCGTCGCCTACGACTACGGGATCAAGCGGAACATCCTCCGCCTCTTCGAGGATCAGGGGTGCCGGGTGACGATCGTGCCCGCGGAGACTCCGGCCGCCGCCGTGCTCGAACGGAACCCGAGCGGTGTCTTCCTCTCGAACGGCCCGGGCGATCCCGCCGCCGTCGAATACGCGCAGCGTACCGTCCGCGAGATCGCCGAGCAGGGAGTGCCGATCTTCGGCATCTGCCTCGGCCATCAGATTCTCGGGCTCGCCTACGGTGGCCAGACCGTGAAGCTGCCCTTCGGCCATCGCGGCGGGAATCACCCGGTGCGCGACATCGGCTCGGGTCGGGTGCTGATCACCTCGCAGAATCACGGCTTCGCGGTCCAGGGGTCGGAGAAAGGGATTCCCGGCGCGCCGGAGCTGGAGGTGACGCACGTCAACCTGAACGACGGGACCGTCGAAGGGCTGGCGCACCGCGAGCTGCCGATCTTCGGAGTGCAGTATCACCCCGAGGCGGCCCCCGGCCCGCACGACGCGCGGGGTCTGTTTGCCCGCTTCATGGAGCGGGTCTCGGAGCGGCGGCGGCCGCGCTGAATCGCACCCAAGTGCAAGCTACACAAACGCTTGACACCATCCGGGCGGGGGCGTAACTTCGGGCCACTGTAGAGCCGTTGGGCCGTATCCCCCTCCATGGCGATTCCATGACCAAGGCCGACCTGGTCGAGCGCGTCACCGCTCAGATCTCGCGCACCGCGGGTCCTATGATTTCCAAGAAGGACTGCGCGCGCGTCGTCGACTCGTTTCTCGACGCCATCAAGGAGGCTCTGCAGGAGCAGAAGAACATCGAAGTTCGCGGCTTCGGCACCTTCAAGATCCGCCAGCGCAAGACGCGCATGGCTCGCAACCCGCGAACTGGTTCTCCTGTAGAGGTTTCCGCGCGCCCCGTCCCGGTGTTCAAGCCGTCCAAGGAGTTGCGCGCGATGGTCGCCGGAATGGAAGTCGAGGACGACGAGCAGGAAGACGAAGAGTACTCCGAGGCCTGAGCCGATGGCTCGCCCACAACGCCCCGGCGCATCCGCGCTCCGGGGCGTCGTCGTCTCCGGAGGCGTATGACGTTGCGCGTCATGCTCTTCGCATCGTGGGCCGACGCGCTCGGCGCCCGCAGCATCGACCTCGATCTCCCCGAGCGATCCACCGCCGGTGACGTGCTCGCCGCCCTCGCCGCGCGAGCGAACGGAGCCGCGCTGGCGAAACCCGCGCTGGCCATCAAGCGGCAGCTCGCGCGCTCCGACGACCCCGTGAGCGCGGGCGACGAAGTGGCGGTCATTCCACCGGTTGCGGGCGGCTGATGCGGAGCGCGATCGTTCACGGCCCGATCGACGTCCACGCCCTGCTTGCCGAGGTCGCCGCGAGCTCGAACGGCGCGACCGTGCTTTTCACCGGTACGGTTCGCGAGCTGAGCGAGGGCCGCTCGGTCGAGGGTATAGATTACGACGCGTACGAGGAGATGGCCCGCGAGGAGCTGGCGCGGATCGTTCGCGAGGCCTCGGAGCGATTCGGCACGGGGCACGTCGTCGCCGAGCATCGCGTCGGCTCGCTCGCGCTCGGCGAGGCGAGCGTGGCGATCGCGGTGGGGCATCCGCGGCGCGCCGGTGCCTTCGACGCGGCTCGATACGTGATCGAGGAGATCAAGCTGCGACTTCCGGTGTGGAAGCAGGAGCTGTTCACCGACGGGACGCGCGAATGGGTGGACGCGCGGGTCGCGCCATGAGCGACGCCGCCGCCCCGGCGCGCGACCAGTTCGGGCGCGCGATCGAGTATCTGCGGATCTCGGTCACCGACCGGTGCAACTTCCGCTGCCTCTACTGCATGCCGTCGGAAGGGCTGCCCTGGCTCCCGCGCGCCGAGATCCTTTCGTACGAGGAGATCGCCGGGGTCGTCGCGCAGCTCGCCCCCCTCGGCCTGCGGCGCATCAGGCTCACCGGCGGTGAGCCGACCATCCGTCCGCAGCTGGAGCGGTTGATCGCGATGCTCGCCGCGATCGAGGGTGTGGAGGACATCGCGCTCTCGACGAACGGCGTTCGGCTCGAGGAGCGGGCGGACGTCTACCGTGCGGCCGGCCTTCGCCGCGTGAACATCAGCGCCGACAGCCTGCGAGCCGAGCGCATCGTGAAAATCGCGCGGCGCGACCTGGGCCTCGATCCCGTGCGCGCCGCCCGCGCGGCGAGCGACGCGGGACTCGGCCCGGTCAAGCTCAACGTCGTCGTGCTCCGCGGGATCAACGACGACGAGATCGCCGATTTCGCGCGGCTGACGATCGACAACCCCTGGCACGTTCGGTTCATCGAGCTCATGCCCGTCGGCGAGCTGCGCGAGCTGACGTGGGACCACGTCGTGCCGAGCGACGAGGTGCTCGCGCGCGCCGGAGCCATCGGGCGACTGGAGGCGGTCGCGGGGCCAGGCGGAAACGGTCCGGCCGCGTACCACGCCTTCGCCGGCGCGCGCGGAACGATCGGCGTCATAACGCCGATGTCGCACACGTACTGCGCGTCGTGCAACCGCGTACGCCTCACGGCCGACGGCCGGCTGCGCACCTGCCTCTTCGGCGACCACGAGGTTCCGCTGCGCGACGCGCTGCGCGCGGGCGAGCCGCTCGCGCCGCTCTTCCGTCGCGCGCTCGAGGGGAAACCGCGCGAGCACGCGCTGCTGCAGATGCGCGTCGGCGGGTTGCGCGCCCTCTCACAGGTCGGCGGGTGAGTCGCCCGCGACCTGTGCGCGCCCGCGCTCGCTGTTTACCTTTCCATCGTTCGCCGCGCGCAGTGTCGTCCATCCTGTTGGTTCCTCCACAGCCGATCACCGCACATGCTCAATAAGATCACCGTCGTCGGGGCCGGAAACGTCGGCGCCACCACGGCGCAGCGCCTCGCCGAGAAGTCGCTGGCCCGCACCGTCGTGATGGTCGACGTCGTCGAGGGCGTTCCGCAGGGGAAGGGGCTCGACCAGTGGGAGTCGGCGCCGATCGAGGGCTTCGACACTCGCATCGTCGGCACCAACGGCTACGACGAGTCCGCCGACTCCGACATCGTCGTGATCACGGCGGGGATCGCCCGCAAGCCCGGGATGTCGCGCGACGACCTGCTCAACACGAACGCGGGCATCGTCAAGGCGGTCTGCGAGCAGGTGAAGCGCAGCTCGCCGAAGTCGATCATCATCATGGTGTCGAACCCCCTCGACATCATGTGCTACGTCGCGAAGGAGGTCACCGGCTTCCCGCGCGAGCGCATCCTTGGCATGGCCGGCGTGCTCGACACGGCGCGCTACCGCTCCTTTCTCGCCGAAGCGCTCGACGTCAGCGTCGAGGACATCCAGGCGATGGTGCTCGGCGGCCACGGCGACACGATGGTCCCGCTCATCAGCTACACGACGGTCAGCGGGATCCCGGTGAGCCAGCTCCTCGACCGCAAGGCGCTCGACGCGATCGTCGACCGCGCGCGTAACGGCGGCGCCGAGATCGTGAAGTACCTGAAGACCGGCTCGGCGTACTATGCGCCGTCGTCGGCGGCGGTGCAGATGTGCGAGGCGATCGCGCTCGACAAGAAGCGCGTCCTCCCCTGCGCGGCGTGGCTCGAGGGCGAGTACGGCATGAAGGGTCTCTTCCTCGGCGTCCCCTGCAAGCTCGGTCGGAAGGGGCTGGAGAAGGTGCTGGAGATCGAGCTGACGAGCGCCGAGCGCGTGGCGCTCGGGAAGAGCGCCGACGCCGTGCGGGAGCCGATGGCCGCCGTCAAGCTCTAGGCCGACCATGCGCACCTTCTTCCGGACGAACCTCGGGCTGAAGGTGGTCATGGCGGTGACCGGGTTGATCATGGTCGGTTACCTGATCACCCACGTCTTCGCCAACCTCCTCGTCTTCCGCGGCCCCGAGCTGATCAATCGCTACAGCGCAATCCTTCACGGCCAGCCGGCATTCCTCTGGACCGCGCGGGCCGTGCTCATCGTTTCGCTCATCGCGCACGTCTGGTCGGCGATCGAGCTGACGCGGCGCGATCGGGCGGCGCGCGGCACGAGCTATACCGTGTGGAAGCCGCAGGCGTCGACGCTGGCGTCGCGGACGATGCGATGGGGCGGGCTGCTGATCCTGTTCTTCGTCGTCTGGCACATTCTCCAGTTCACGACGGGTACGGTGCGGCCGGCGCCCTTCGTCGAGGGCGACCCGCACGGCAACGTCGTGCGCGCCTTCCAGATCCCGTGGGTCGTGGCGCTCTACGTCGTCTCGATGGCGGCGCTGGGGCTGCACCTCTTCCACGGGACGTGGAGCGCGTTCCGCTCGCTCGGGCTGGTGAAGCCCTCGGAGCACCCGCTGCGCCACCGCACCTCGCTCCTCGTCGCCGGCGTGATCTGGCTCGGGTTCACGATCATCCCGCTGGCGATCCTCGCCGGCGTCGGACGTTAGGCAGACCATGGAACTGAAATCGAACATTCCGGACGGGCCGATCACCGAGAAGTGGGATCGGCACCGCTTCGAGATGAAGCTGGTGAACCCGGCGAACCGGCGGCGCCATTCGGTGATCGTCGTCGGCACGGGCCTCGCCGGCGGCTCCGCCGCGGCGACGCTCGGCGAGCAGGGGTACAACGTCCTCTGCTTCTGCTACCATGACTCGCCGCGGCGCGCGCACAGCATCGCCGCGCAGGGCGGGATCAACGCCGCGAAGAACTACCAGAACGACGGCGACAGCATCTGGCGGCTGTTCTACGACACGGTGAAGGGCGGCGACTTCCGCTCGCGCGAGGCGAACGTCTACCGCCTCTCGCAGATCAGCGTGAACATCATCGACCAGTGCGTCGCGCAGGGCGTGCCGTTCGCGCGCGAGTACGGCGGACTGCTCGCCAACCGCTCGTTCGGCGGCGCGCAGGTCTCGCGCACCTTCTACGCGCGCGGGCAGACCGGCCAGCAGCTGCTCCTCGGCGCGTACCAGGCCCTCGAGCGGCAGATCGGGCGCGGCCAGGTGAAGATGTTCCCGCAGCACGAGATGCTCGACCTGATCGTGATCGACGGACGGGCGCGCGGGATCGTGACGCGCAACCTCGTCACCGGGGCGATGGAGGCGTACACCGCCGACGCCGTCGTGCTCGCGACGGGCGGTTACGGCAACGTCTTCTACCTCTCGACCAACGCCAAGAAGAGCAACGCCACCGCCATCTGGCGCGCGTACAAGAAGGGCGCGGCGTTCGCGAACCCCTGCTTCACGCAGATCCATCCGACGTGCATTCCGCAGAGCGGTGAGCACCAGTCCAAGCTGACGCTGATGTCGGAGTCGCTGCGCAACGACGGCCGGGTGTGGGTCCCGAAGCAGAAGGGAGACAAGCGCGCGCCGAACGAGATTCCCGAGCAGGATCGGGACTACTACCTCGAGCGCCGCTACCCGAGCTTCGGCAACCTCTCGCCCCGCGACATCGCGTCGCGCGCGGCGAAGACGGTGTGCGACGAGGGGCGCGGCGTCGGTCCCGGCGGGCTCGGCGTCTACCTCGACTTCCGCGACGCCATCCAGCGCTTCGGCGAGAACACCATCCGCGAGCGCTACGGCAACCTGTTCGAGATGTACGAGCGGATCACCGACGAGAACCCGTACAAGGTCCCGATGCGGATCTATCCCGCCGTGCACTACACGATGGGCGGGCTCTGGGTCGACTACAACCTGCAGACCACCATCCCCGGCCTGTTCGCCGGCGGCGAGGCGAACTTCTCCGATCACGGCGCGAACCGGCTCGGCGCCAGCGCGCTCATGCAGGGTCTCGCCGACGGCTACTTCGTGCTGCCGTATACGTTAGGCAACTACATCGGCTCGACGAAGCTGGAGAAGATCGATGCCTCGCACCCGGAGGCGCGGAAGGCGCTCGCCGAGGCGCAGGCGCGGACGAAGCGCTTCCTCGAGATCCGCGGCAAGCGCACGGTGGACTCGATCCATCGCGAGCTCGGCAAGGTGATGTGGGAGCTCTGCGGGATGGCGCGCAACGCGGAGGGGCTTCGCAGGGCGCTCGACCTCATCCCGAAGCTGCGCGAGGAGTTCTGGACGAACCTCAACGTCGCCGGAAGCGACGCGGAGCTGAACCAGGCGCTCGAAAAGGCGGGCCGGGTGGCCGACTTCCTCGAGCTGGGCGAGCTGATGGTCCGCGACGCGCTCCACCGCGAGGAGAGCTGCGGCGGGCATTTTCGTGAGGAGTATCAGACGCCCGATGGCGAGGCGAAGCGCGACGACGAGCGGTTCGCGTACGTCGCCGCGTGGGAGTACGCGGGACAGGAGAAGGACCCGATCCTCAACAAGGAGCCGCTGGTGTTCGAGAACGTGCACCTCTCGCAGCGGAGCTACAAGTAATGCGACTCAAGCTCGTCGTCTGGCGGCAGCCGGGCCCCACCGCCGCGGGTCGCTTCGTCACCTACGAAGCGAACGACGTCACTCCCGACATGAGCTTCCTCGAGATGCTGGACATGGTCAACGAGGATCTCCAGAACCGCGGCGAGGCGCCGATCGCCTTCGATCACGACTGCCGCGAAGGGATCTGCGGCTCGTGCGGGATGATGATCAACGGCGTCGCTCACGGGCCCATGAAGGGCACCGCGACCTGCCAGCTCCACATGCGCAGCTTCCGCGACGGGGACACCGTGCACATCGAGCCCTGGCGAGCGCGTGCCTTCCCCGTGGTGAAGGACCTCGTGGTCGACCGGAGCGCGCTCGACCGGATCATCGCGTCGGGCGGCTTCGTCAGCGTCAACACGGGGGGAGCGCAGGACGCGAACAACATCCTGATCTCGAAGGATCAGGTCGACCAGGCGATGGACGCCGCCGCGTGCATCGGTTGCGGCGCGTGCGTGGCCGCCTGCCCCAACGCGTCGGCGTCGCTGTTCACGAGCGCGAAGCTCTCGCACCTCGCGCTGCTGCCACAGGGGCAGCCCGAGCGCTTCCGCCGCACGCTGAGCATGATCGACCGGATGGAGGAGGAAGGCTTCGGCGCCTGCACGTTCCACGGGGAGTGTCAGGAGGCGTGCCCGAAGGAGATCTCCATCGACAACATCGTCCGCATGAACCGCGACTACGTCAAGTCGACGGTCACGAAGCGGGAAGAGAAGGCGCTCGCCGGCGGGGACTAGGGCGCCGCTGGCGCGAGGGGCCAGGGGCCAGGCGGAAGGAACTGCGGTAAACGCCGTTCCTGACGCCTGGCCCCTGACCCGCTCGGTCAGATCCTCGGCAGCGTGACGCCCGTCTGCGCCTGGTATTTCCCCTTCTTGTCCCCGTAGCTCACCTCCGGCGCTTCCTCGCCGCGGAAGAAGAGCACCTGCGCGATCCCCTCGTTCGCGTAGATCTTCGCGGGGAGTGGCGTGGTGTTCGAGATCTCGAGCGTCACGTGACCTTCCCACTCCGGCTCGAAGGGCGTGACGTTCGTGATGATCCCGCAGCGCGCGTACGTCGACTTGCCGACGGTGATCGTTATGACGTCGCGCGGGATCCGGAAGTACTCGACCGAGCGCGCCAGCGCAAAGGAGTTCGGCGGGACGATGCAGACGTCGCCCTCGAACTCGACGAAGGACTTCGGGTCGAAGTTCTTCGGGTCGACGATCGAGTTCATCACGTTCGTGAAGATCTTGAACTCCGGCGCGACGCGCATGTCGTAGCCGTAGGAGCTGACGCCGTAGGAGATGACGCCGGCGCGCACCTGGCGGCCTTCGTACGGCTCGATCATCCCGTGCTCCTTGGCCATCCGGGTGATCCAGCGGTCGGACATGATCGACATGAGTGAGGCGGCGAGGGAAGAGTGAAAAGGGGAGCGCGCGAGCCGAGGCAAGTGCGCCCTCTCGCGAGGCCCACGCGCCGAATCGTCGGCGCGGCCCGGCGGGAAGCTAAGGACGTCGCGGCGGCGATGCGAGCGGTGCGTTACCGAGCCGTAATTCTCGCCGCGGGTCACCGCGAGACCCGCTCTTGCAGGGTGGAGGCGCGCCATTCCGCGGGGAATCCGCGCGCGATATTCGACGCTTTCACTCCCGTATCTCGTCGCGTTGCACGCGGTTGACACTCGCTCTGCGCACTGGATAGCTTACGGGCTGCGCAACAAGTGAAATATTTCACGAAGTCCGCATCGGGCAATTCCTGGGGGCCATGCAGATCTACGTCCCGTTGTTGCTGCTCATAGGGTTCGTCGCCCTGAACGCGGTGGGCATCACGCTGGTCTCCCACCTCATCACCCGCGGCCGCCCGAACCCGATCAAGGAACAGCCGTACGAGTCGGGGATCCCGCCCCTCGGCGACGCGCGCGAGCGGTTCTCGGTGAAGTTCTACATGGTCGCGATGCTGTTCATCGTCTTCGACATCGAGACCGTCTTCATGCTGCCCTGGGGGGTCTACTTCCAGCGGCTGTCCTGCACGACGCAACTCCTGGCGTCCGGCGCCTGTCCGCGCGGCGCGACGTCGTTCTTCGGCTTCGGCGAGATGCTGGTGTTCATCGCCATCCTCTTCGTCGGCTTCATCTACGTCTGGAAGAAGGGAGCGCTCCAATGGGATTGACTCCGCGCCCCGAGTCGAACGTCGTCTCCTACGATCCGAAGGGTGGTGAAGGCTGGGTCACGACCCGCCTCGACTTCCTCGTGAACTGGGGACGCGCGAACTCGCTCTGGCCGATGCCCTTCGGCACCGCGTGCTGCGCCATCGAGTTCATGGCCAGCGCCGCCGCGCAGTTCGACCTCGCGCGCTTCGGGATGGAGCGCATGTCGTTCTCGCCGCGCCAGGCGGACGTGCTGATCTGCGCCGGCCGCGTTCCGTTCAAGCTCGCCCCGGTGCTCCGCCGCATCTGGCAGCAGATGCCGCAGCCGAAGTGGGCGATCTCGATGGGCGCCTGCGCCTCGACGGGCGGGATGTTCGACAACTACGCGGTGGTGCAGGGGATCGACACGATCATCCCCGTCGACGTCTACGTTCCCGGCTGCCCGCCGCGCCCCGAGGGATTGATCTACGGCATCATGATGCTCCAGGAGAAGGTGAAGCGCGAGCGTGCCGCGGACCCGTCGATCAGGCACGAGATGGAGCCGGATCCGACGAGCCAGCTGTACATCCCGCCCTCGGCGATCAACGAGCTCTCCGAGCCCTTCGGCAACGCCGTCCATCAGACGCGCTCCGGCCTGTGAGTCCTTCCTCCTCGTTCACGCCCGTCATTCCGGGGAGCGGGCTCCCGGCCGGCACGCCAGCCGCCTCCACACCGAAGAAGATTCCACATCGCGGCGGCCCGGTGAACCCGACCGTGGACGCGCTGCGTGAGAAGTTCGGCGCCGCCATCCAGCGCGCCGACGTGGTATGGGGCGAGACGACCGTCGTCGTCGAGAGAACGCGCGTCGCCGAGATCGTGCGCTGGCTGCACGACGACCCGGGCCAGAGCTACGTGTACCTCTCGGACGTCACCGCCGTCGAGAACCGCGACGTCGAGCAGCCGCTCGAGGTCGTATGGCACCTGCGGTCGCTGGCGTTCCGCCGCTTCCTCCGGCTGAAGGCGCTTCTGCCGAAAGGCACGCCGCTCGAGGTGCCGAGCGTGTTTCCGATCTTCAAGAGCGCGGATTGGATGGAGCGCGAGTGCTTCGACATGTTCGGCGTGAAGTTCGTCGGGCATCCCGACCTTCGCCGCCTGCTCATGTGGGAGGGCTACAAGGAGGGCTTCCCGCTGCGCAAGGATATCCCGCTGCTCGGCCGGTTCAGCCGCGCCGAGCAGCTCCGGCAGGCGCTGGCCGCGAACCCGGAAGCGCGCTACTCGAAGGAGGAGCTCTCGATCGCCGACGCGTTCGAGGATCTGCCTCAGGACATGCGAGCCCGGCTCCGCTCCGGCGAGAAGACGGGGGAGTAAGAGATGGCCACGATCAAGCGTACCGTCGAAGTCGAGCTCTCGACGACCGGACTCGACGCGCAGGGCCGCCCGCAGCGCGTCCCCCTCGCGGTCGCGGAGGACGGCAGCACGGTCACCGTCGCCGCGCCCCCGGCGATCGAGCCGGAGCGCGAGGGCGTGCACATGCTCATCAACATCGGCCCGCAGCTCCCGGCGACGCACGGCGTGCTCCGGCTCGTGCTCGAGCTGGACGGCGAGACGGTGGTTCGCTGCATCCCGCACATCGGCTACCTGCACTGCGGCTTCGAGAAGATCGGCGAGTACCGGCAGTACAACCAGATCATCCCGTGGACCGATCGCGAGGACTACCTCAACTCGATCGGCAACAACGTCGCCTTCGTCCTCGGCGCCGAGCGGCTGTTCGGGATCGAGACCACGGAGCGGTGCACGGTGCTCCGCGTGATCGCGATGGAGCTTTCGCGCATCATCTCGCACCTCGTCTGGCTCGGCACCACCTGCATCGACATCGGCGCCTACACGCCCTTCCTGTGGCTCTTCCAGGAGCGCGAGAACGTCTACGCGCTGCTCGAGCGCTGGGTCGGGGCGCGCCTGACGACCACGGCGACGCGCGTCGGCGGGATGGCGGCCGACCTGCCTAACGGCTGGACCGAGCAGCTCCAGACGTTCATCACGCTCTTCCCGAAGACCCTCGACGAAGTCGACCGGGTGCTGACGAAGAACGGCATCTGGGTCGGACGGACGATCGGACTGGGCGCGATGACCGCCGAGGAGGCGCTCAACTACGGGCTCTCCGGGCCGATGCTCCGCGCCTCCGGCGTCGCCTACGACGTCCGCAAGGACTTCCCGTACCTCGACTACGAGACGTACGACTTCGAGGTCCCGGTCGGCACGAACGGCGACGTCTACGATCGCTATCTGGTCCGCTTCGAGGAGCTGCGCCAGTCGGTGCGCATCCTCGAGCAGGCGCTCCGTCGCCTGCCCGACGGGCCCGTGAACATCGACGACCATCGCGTCATCCTCCCGCCGAAGAGCAAGGCGACGAGCGAGATGGAGTCGATGATCCACCACTTCAAGCAGGTGATGGAGGGCCCGCGCCCGCCGATCGGCGAGTCGTACGTCGCGGTGGAGAGCCCGAAGGGCGAAAAGGGCTACTACATGGTCTCGGACGGGACGTCGAAACCGGTGCGCTGGCGCATCCGTCCCCCCTCCTTCGTGAACCTCAGCGCCATTCCCCGGATGGTCGAAGGCCACCTGCTCTCTGACGTCATCGCGATCAACGCGAGCATCGACATCGTGATGGGGGAAATCGACAGATGAGCGCGCGCGAGGAGGGAGGGCTGCACGCCCCGGCGCATGCGTCGCACTCGAGCGCGGGTCACGGCCATCCCGCGGAGCATACCCCGGTCTTCACCGGCGACAACCGGAAGAAGCTCGACGAGATCCTGAGCCGGTATCCGAGCAAGATGGCGGCGCTGCTGCCGGCGCTCTGGATCGCGCAGGACGAGCAGGGATGGGTGAGCGAGGGGGCGATGGCGGAGATCGCTGGCCTGCTCGAGCTCACGCCGGCCTACGTGAAGGGAGTGGTCACCTTCTACACGATGTACCACCAGCATCCGGTGGGGCGCCACTTCATCCAGGTCTGCACGACGTCACCCTGTGGCGTGTGCGGCGCCGAGGACGTCGCGAAGGCGTTTCTCAAGCACACCGGATGCGGTGAGCTCGGCGTGACCTCGCCGGACGGGAAGTACACGGTCATCGAGGTCGAGTGCCTCGGCGCCTGCGGCTTCGCGACGCCGATCATGATCAACGACGACTTCATCGAGTCGGTGACGCCGGAGCGCGTCCCCGAGATCCTCGGAACGCTCAAGTAATGGGATACCCCCACAAGTCGCATCCTCGCGAGACGCCGATCCTCTCGAAGCATTTCGGCGACCCCGACGCGCGCACCCTGAGCGGGTGGCGGCAGCGCGGCGGCTATCGCGCGCTGGAGCAGGCGTTAGGCACGTCCCCCGCGGACATCGTCAACGTCGTCAAGGAATCGGGGCTGCGCGGCCGCGGCGGCGCCGGATTCCCGACCGGGATGAAGTGGTCGTTCATGAAGCCGGGCGACGGCAAGCCGCACTATCTCTGCTGCAACGCCGACGAGTCTGAGCCGGGGACGTTCAAGGATCGCGAGATCATGCGCTGGACGCCGCACGCCCTGATCGAGGGCTGCGCTATCGGCGCGCACGCGATCGGCGCCGAGACGGCATACATCTACATCCGCGGCGAGTTCACGGAGCCGATCCGCGTGATGGAGGAGGCGGTGCGCGACGCGTATCGCGACGGGATCCTCGGCAAGAATGCCATGGGGAGCGGCAAGCGCGTCGACGTGCACGTGCACCGCGGCGCCGGCGCCTACATCTGCGGCGAGGAGACCGCGCTGATGAACTCCCTCGAGGGGCGCCGCGGGAACCCGCGCATCAAGCCGCCCTTCCCGGCGGTCGCGGGCCTGTTCGGCCAGCCGACGACGATCAACAACGTCGAGACGCTCACCGCGGTCCCCCACATCCTCACGAACGGCGCCGCCTGGTACAAGGCGATGTCGCTCTCCAGCCCGAAGAGCACGGGCAGCAAGCTGTTCTCGGTCTGCGGCAACATCCGCAAGCCGGGCAACTACGAGATCACGATGGGCTTCCCCTTCAAGGAGTTCCTCTACGATCTCTGCGGCGGTCCGCTCCCCGGTCGGAAGTTCAAGGCGATCATCCCCGGCGGCTCCTCGGTGCCGATCCAGACGGTCGAAGAAGCCGAGGCGACGCTGATGGACTACGAGGGCTTCGTCGCCCAGGGCACGATGCTCGGCTCCGGCGGCGTGATCGTCTTCGACGACTCGCAGTGCATGGTGAAGCAGATCGCGCGGCTCGCGCGATTCTACGCGCACGAGAGCTGCGCCCAGTGCACCCAGTGCCGTGAGGGCACCGCGTGGACCACGCGCATCCTCGAGCGCATCGAGCATGGCGAGGGGACCATGGAGGATCTCGACACCCTCCTCGAGATCGGCGACAACATGACGGGCAAGACGATCTGCGTGCTCAGCGACTCGTGCGCGACCCCGGTGGCGTCGGGGATCAAGAAGTGGCGCAACGAGTTCGAGGCTCACATCAAGCAGAAGCGGTGCCCGATGCGCACCGCGGTGGCGGCCTGATGACGGCACCAGCGACGACCGCGCCGGCGACGAAGATGGTCACGCTCACCATCGAGGGGCGCCAGGTGAGCGTGCCCGAGGGGACGTCGATCCTCGAGGCGGCGAAGCACGCCGGGATCCTCATCCCGCACTACTGCTATCACCCCGGCCTTCCGGTCGCCGGCGTCTGCCGGATGTGTCTCGTCGAAGTCGAGAAGGCGCCGAAGCTCGCGCCCTCCTGCGCGACGGCGGCCGGTGAAGGGCAGGTGGTGCACGTTTACTCGGAGAAGGCGCTCGAGGCCCGCAAGGGCGTGCTCGAGCTCCTGCTGATCAATCATCCGCTCGACTGCCCGATCTGCGACCAGGCGGGCGAGTGCGAGCTGCAGGACTACACGTACATGGAAGGGCGTCCGGATTCGCGGCTCCGCGATCCGAAGCGCTTCAACCCCGTCGAGGATTTCGGCGGCGACGTCATGTACGTGACCAACCGCTGCATCCTCTGCACGCGCTGCGTGCGCTTCATGGACACCATGGCGCAGGACGCGGTGCTCAACGTCAGCGAGCGCGGCGACCGTGCGGTGATCGGGAAGTTCGAGGGGCAGGATCTGACGCACCCCTGGGCGGGGAACGTCATCGACCTCTGCCCGGTCGGCGCGCTCCTCTCCAAGGACTCGCTGAACAAGGTCCGCGCGTGGGAGGTGGATCGCACCGCGTCGATCTGTCCGAGCTGCACGCAGGGGTGCAACATGATCGTCGAGACGCGCGACAACGTGGTCGTGCGACTGCGCCCGCGGCCGAACGAGGCGGTCAACCGCTTCTTCATGTGCGACTACGGCCGTCTGAACTACCGCTGGCTCAACCGGCAGGACCGTGTCGAGCAGCCGATGGTGCGCCGCGGCGACGCGCTGGCCATCGCCGACTGGGAGACCGCGCTCGACGCGGCGGCGGCGACGCTCAAGGGGGCGAAGGTCCGGGTGCTCGCCTCGCCCAAGCTCTCCAACGAGACGCTCGGACTGCTCGCGCGGCTCTTCCGGAAGAGCGGCGGAAGCGGTGTCTTCCGGGTGGAGAAAGGCGAGGCCGCGCCGCTCCCCGGCGTGCCGGGGCTCGCGCGGCGCGAGGAGCTCGCGGCGAACGTGCGCGGCGCCGAGCTGCTCGGATTCACCCGTAGCGACACGCCGGTCTGGAACCTCGGGGGCGAGGACGTCCTCGTCGTCGCCGACGAGGAGCTGGCGGGCCTCGATGTCTCGACGTTAGGCAGGCCCAAGGCGATCGTCGTCATCGGCTCGCCGCTGCCGACGTGGGCGCGCGGCGCGGCCGTCGTCCTCCCGGTCGGGACGTTCGCCGAAGAGGAAGGCACCTTCACGAACGTCGAC
>JABFXC010000207.1 GCA_013361935.1 Gemmatimonadaceae bacterium | reverse complement strand
GATGCAGTACGGCTACATTCGCGTCGCGATCAACGGCGGCGCGGCGCTCGCGCGCATCGACGGCGAGCAGCTCGGGATGACGCCGATCATCGCCCGCGTCGAGGCGGGGGAGCATCTCGTCAGCGTGCTTGGCGCCGGGGACAGCTATCTGCCCTCGCAGCTCAGCGTCGTCGTCGAGTCGAGCGACACGGTAGCGGCGGTCTTCTCGACGCCCGAGGCACTGCAGCGGATGCGCGAGCTGAAGCGGCAGCAGGCCGCCGCGACGGCCGCGGCGAAGGCGCAGCAGGCGGAGGCGCGCGCGGACTCCGTCGCGCCGGACAGCAGCGCCGCTCCGCCGCGCTGACGCAGCGCCCGGCGAACCGGGCTCAGGGCACGGAACTCGCTTCCGTGGCGGGCGCAAGCAAACGTCCCGCGCCCGCAGAATGATCGACAACGAAGAGAGCACGCCACTCGTCCCGGACTCCTCGGCTGGGCTGCTGCCGCCGCTCGCCGAGCGGCGGAGCGCGCGTCACGTGGCGAACCGCGCGTTCATGGCGATCAAGGCGCAGCGCGCCGCGGACCGCACGCCGATCGACGACGTCGCCGAGAAGCTGAACGACTTCGCGGCGTCGACGCCCTTCCTGATCTTCCACGTCATCTGGTTCCTGATCTGGATTCCGTGGAACACCGGAATGCTCCGCGGGCTCGGCGTCCATCCCTTCGACCCGTTTCCCTTCGGGCTGCTCACGATGGTCGTCTCGCTCGAGGCGATCTTCCTGTCGATCTTCGTGCTGCTCGCGCAGAAGCGCGAGTCGGCGATCGCCGAGCTGCGGGAGGAGCTCGCGCTGCAGGTCGCGCTGTGGACGGAGCAGGAGGTGACGAAGACGCTGCAGCTCGTGACGGGACTCTACCGCCGGCTCGGCCACCCGCTGGCCGAGGACGCGGAGCTGAAGCAGATGCTCGGGCCGCTCGACGTGCACGGGATCGAGAACCGGCTGCTCGCCGAGATCGACCGGACGTCGAAGGCTCGTACGACTAAGGACGGCCCATCGATCGGAAAGCGGGAGCGGGCGAAGCAGCCGAACGAAGAAGGCCAGGCGCAGGCGCCGTCGCCACCGCCGGCCCCGTGATCACCCGCAGCGCTCCCGGGACGCACTCGGCGACCACCTCGCGCCGTCGCGCCTGATACAGCTCGCCGTCGATCTGGAATGCCGGCGGCTCGTCGAAGCGAAGGGTGACCGCCGGCTCGCGGCGCACCGATACGCCGCCGCGCGAGATGTGCTTTCCCTCCTGCGCGGTCTGGAAGAGCGCGATGCGCTCGGTCGCCGGCGCATCGTCGATCGAGACGACGTCGAGCAGCCCGTCGTCGACGCTGGCGTTCGGGGCGACGAGGATCCCGCCCCCATAGCGGCGCCCGTTGGCGATGGCGACGAGGAGCAGCGCGCGCTCGCCGAGGCCGTCGTCGAGGTCGGCGCGCATCGGGCGGAAGCCGAAGATGTGCTTCGCGGCGGCGAGCTTGTAGCGGAGCGCGCTCCCGGCGAGCCTGCCTAACGCTCCGAGCCGCTGCAGGGTGCGGAGCGCGGCGACGTCGAAGCCGAAGCCGGCGACGTTGAGCACGTGGCGGCCGTCGAGGCGCGCGCAGTCGACGGGCGTCGCGGCGCCGTCGACGGCGAGCTTCGCCATCTCGACCCACGCGCGCGAGCGCATGGCGAGCGTCGAGATGAAGTCGTTCCCCGATCCGCCGGGGAGCATCAGCACGCGGCAGCGGTCCCCCGCGCGCGCCGCGAGCAGCGCGCCGGTCGCCTTGCTCAGCGTGCCGTCGCCGCCGAGGATCGCGAGGGTGTCGGCGCCGGCGTCGAGCGCTTCCCAGACGCAGCGCGCCTCGTCCCCGGGTCCGCGCGTGACGAGGGGCTTCGGCGCGCCGACGGCGGCGAAGGCGCGCCTACCGGCGGGGAGGAGCTTCGCCCCCCGCCCGTGTCCGGCGGCGGGGTTCGCGACGAGGAAGACGTTGCGCGGCACACTGGCAGATAATGCACGAGGCGGGCCCCGTGCAAGTGCTCGCGCCGGCGTGTGACCGGCGCCACACGCGCGCTGCGCGCCGCGTCAGCTCGCGGCCGTCATCCGATGGCGAGCGTCGCCGCGCGCAGCGCGCTGGCGAAGCCCGCGGGATCGTCGAGCATCAGCCAGTGCCCGGTGCCGGGGATGACGGTGTGGGCGAGCGAGGGACGGAGCACGTGCAGGCTGAACGGCCACGCGTTCGACGTGGCGAGGATGGCGTGCGCCGACGCGCCCTCGTGGGCGAGAAAGCGGTCGAGCGCGGCGACCGCGGGAAACTCGAACATCGGCCGGAAGAGACCGACCGTCGATGCACGCGACGCCGCGTCGAGCCGCGAGAAGATCATCTCGCGCGTCGACTCGCGTCCGCCGGTGCACGCGTCCTCGAAGCCGGCGCGCGTCGCCTCGCGCCACTCGTCGCCGCCGAGTGCGGCGAGGAACGGCTCGAGCTGGCCCCGGCGCTCCGCCTCGGGAAGATGGGTGAAGTCGCCGGGCGGGTCGACGAGGATCAGCCGCGCGACGCGCTCGGGATGCGCCGCCGCGAATGCGAGCGCGACGAGCGCGCCGTAGCTGTGACCGACGACGATCGCCCGGTCGAGCGCGTAGGAGTCGAGCACCGCGCGCACGTCCCCGGCGCAGGCGGCCGGGGTGTAGTCGTCGTTCGCGGGAGTCTCGGAGGCGCCGTGGCCGCGCAGCTCGATCGCGATCGCGCGCGGGCGCTGCTCACCGAGCGCGTCGACCGTCGGCTCCCAGAAGCTCGCGTCGCCGAGCATCCCGTGGATGAACAGGAAGGGCGGCGCGGACGGCGCGGCGTTCCCCGGCCAGTGAAAGGTCCGGATCGCGCCTGCCGGTCCAGCGACTGCGAGCGAATCGTGATGCATGGCGCGCGTCCTCGGGTGCGCACGGAGCGTTGAGCCGCGACGATGGGAAACAACCAGCGGCGCGCCCGTTCGTCAATCGCCGTCCTGCTCCCCGAGCCAGCGCTCGAGGACGCGGACGACATGGGCGCGCTCCTCCGGCGTCAGCTCGTGGCCCGCCGGAATGCCGTGCCACTTCGCGAGACAGGAACGGCAACAGGTCGCCGTGGCGTGCTGCGCGACGAACACCGGATGCCCGCGCCAGGGCGTCTGCTTCCCATCGTTCTTCGGCTCCGCGGGGGCGAGCCGTCGCGCGACGAAATCTTCCGCGTGGCGCACGACGACCGTGAGACCCTTGGCGCGAAGGTACTCGGCGTCGGAGGCTCCGAGCCGGAACTTCGCGCGGAAAGGCGCGCGGGCGAGGGCGGCGAAGAGGTCGTCGAGGTCGCGCATCGCGGGAGACGCCGCGTCAGCCGCGCCACTTGATGCGGGTGTACGCGATGCGGAAGCCGCGCCGCTCGGCGTTGCGCTGCGAGCCGCCGCCGGGCGCGGCGGCCATCACCGCCAGATCGGCGCCCTGCTCGACGGCGAATCGGAGACGCGCCTCGAGCAGCGCGCGCTGTCCGCCGCGGCCTCGCCACGCCGGGATGGTGCTCGCCCCGGCGAGCAGCGCGACGCCGCCATGGATCGCCATCGCCCCCGCGCCCACCGGCCTGCCATCCAGCTCGGCGATGAAGCAGTGCGTCCCCCGCGCGCGCGCGGTGATCGCCGCGTAGCCGCGGATGAAGTCGGCGAGCTCGCGCGTCTCGCTCCAGCCTTCGGCGGTCGTGTCCACGTAGACGCTCTCCTCTCCCGGCTCGACGCGCCGCGCGCGGATGGCGGCGTCGCCGGAGGCGCGCGCGTCGGCGCTGCCTAACGGCCGGAACAGCACGCTGCTCAGCTCGAACGGGCGGTAGCCGCGCTCGAGGAGCAGCGCGAGCACCTCCGGCGGCGCGACGGGGCTTACCTCGTGCATCACCTCCGCGCCGCGATCGCGGAAGAACGACTCGATGGTCTCCATCTCCGCGGCGCGTACCGGCTCGAAAAGTCCGAGCCCGAACGTCTGGGTGGTCGGCGCGCCTGGACCGTCGAACATCGCGTAGGTCCCGGCGACGTCGATCCACGCCGCCCCGGCCTCGGGCTGCAGCGCGGCGCGCGCTTCGACGAAGGCGGCGTTGGCGAGCGCCTCCGTGCGCTCGAGCCGGCGGGCGAGCGCGAGATCGGCGAGGGGCCAGGCGGCGACGCCGGCCGCGCTCATCGCTCCGGCGCGACCGCGGCGCGCGCGTCCATCGCGAGGCCGAGCGCCTCGGCGAGGCCGGCGTCGTCGACGTGGGAGACGACATGGCGCGCGATGTCGTGCAGCTCGGGCTCGGCGTTGCCCATCGCGATCGCCCAGCCCACTTCGCGCATCGCCTCGAGGTCGTTGCGCCCGTCGCCGACGAACATCGTCTCGGCTAGAGTGACCGCGAGCTCCGCCGCGATGACGCGCACCGCGCGGGCCTTGTTCACCCCCGCCGCGGTCATGTTGATGAAGCTCGTGTCCGGCATGACGGGGGAGGTCGATGGAGTCATCTCGAGGCCCGGGATCTCCTCGGCGAGTGCCGTGCTCTCCAGCTCGACGGGCATGAGCCACTGGGCGCGCACGATCGGGTCGTCGAGCGTGTCGAAGGCGCGGGGACGGAAAGGCACGCCGAGGAGATCGGCGTGCGCGCGGGCGCGCGCGTCGGTGCACTCCACCGCGTACTCGGTGTCGGTGTAGAGCTCGAGGGTCCACCCCGTGACACGGGCGCGGCCGATGAGATGATCGACGAGCTCGCGGGGAAGGGAGGTGGAGAGAGACCGGCGCTCGGCCAGCTGGACGATGCTCGCGCCGTTCTGGAAGACGTGCCACCCCGCGGGATCGAGACGCTCGGCGTAGCCGCGCGCGAGCCCGAAGGCGGGGCGACCGGAGCAGATGGCGAGGTGGATCCCCGCGGCGCGGGCGCGCTCCGCGGCGGCCCAGGTGGCGGCGAGCACGGTTCCCCCGGTGCCGACGAGGGTGCCGTCGACGTCGATGCAGACGAGTCTGACCATCGGGGGAACGTAGGGACCCCGGGGGCAGAACCGCAACGCGCACGCGGCGCGGGGGCCAGGGGTCGGGGGTCAGGGGCCAGGTGGAAGGAACTGCGTTACCTGCAGTTGCGCAGTGCCTCACGCCTGGCCCCTGGCCCCTGCCTGCGCATGAAAGTTGAAGCGTTAGGCCGCGGCGCGACGTCGCGTGGAACGTGTCCGCAGCCGGAGTCGACCATGCGGAATTCCTCCCTGACACTCCTGCTCGCGGCGTGCGCGGTCGCCGCGTGCCGGGGTACCGATCTCGGCGCGCCGGGCGCGCCGCGCCTGGCGCCTTCGTTCGCGGTGGTCGCGAACGAGAACGACGCGCTGGCGATCTCGGCGAACATCCAGGCCGCGCATACGCCCTTCGGCACGGTGATCGATCCGATCTTCGCGAGCGGCGACTCGACGAGCGCGGACTTCACGCGGCTGGCCGGCTACAGCCGCGCCGCGGACGCGGCGATCTGGAGCGGCCACTATCTCGCCGCGGAAGCGTTCCGCTATGGCGCGACGGGGAGCGCCGACGCGCTCGCGAACGTGCGGCGCGAGGTGAAGTCGATCCAGGGGCTCGTGGACGTCACGGGGACGGGGCTGCTCGCGCGCTTCGCCGCGCCGGCGAGCTCCCCTTACACCGCGGGGATCGTCAGCGGGGAAGCGCAGCACGGGATCTACGAGGGAACACTCGACGGCGCGACGCAGTGCTGGCTGGGCAACACTTCGCGCGACCAGTACACCGGCGTCTTCTTCGGCCTCGCCGTCGCGTACGACATGGTCCCCGACGCGAAGCTCCAGAAGCGGATCCGGAAGACGGTGACCCGGATGCTCGACTTCCTGCTCGCCAACGCGTGGAACGTCCCGATGCCGCCGGAGCCGGTGAGCACCGTGTGCCCCCACGGCACCGCGTACGACGTGGTGAGCACCACCTTCCTGCAGCGCCCGGAGCAGCGGCTCGCCTTCCTGCAGATAGGGCGGCACGTGGATCCGGCGCGCTACGCCGCGGCCTATCTCGCCGAGCGGAGCGCGTTCGGCGCGACGGTGTCGCTGCCGATCGAGACCGAGTGCCAGGATCCGCACGGGAGTTACTACAAGTTCAACATCGACTACGCGAACCTGTACGACCTGATCCGCCTCGAGGAGCCGGACTCGCCGTACCGGCTGGTCTACATGAACGCGTACCGCACGCTTCGCGGCTGCACGGCGTCTCACCAGAACGCGCACTCCGACATGATCGACCGCGCGCTCAGCGGGCCCGACGTGTCGCGCGACGCGGAGGTGGTGTCGCTGCTCGGGCTCTGGCTGGAGCGTCCGCGCCGCGACTGGTTCACGGACGTCAGCGCGGAATATCCGCCGCTCTGCGACGGCCACGCCTGCGAGCCGGTGCCGGTGAACGAGCGTCCGAACACCGACTTCCTCTGGCAGCGGAGTCCCTTCGAGGTGCGCGGCGGAAAGAACGGGACAATCGAGACGGCGGGGATCGACTACATCCTGCCGTACTGGATGGGGCGGACGCTCGGCGTGATGTGAAAGAGGCGAGGGGCCAGGCGTCAGGAACGGCGTTTACCGCAGTTCCTGACGCCTGGCCCCTGACCCCCGCTCCACCCTAACGCTTCGCCGGCCGGAGCCGCGCCAGCGCTTCGGCGACCACCGCGACCACGAGCACGCCGCACATCAGGGCGAGGGGCGTCTTGTTCGTCATGCGATAGGCGCCCATGGTGACGAGGAGCAGCGTCGCCGCGGCAGGCGGGTGCCAGGCCTTGAGCTGCGGCTGCACGAAGGCGAGCATCGCGAGCCCGAAGGCGCTCGCCCACACGCGCGCGAGCGGGGGCTTGGAGAGCAGCGCGGGCGCGTCGCCGGCGCCGAGGATGAGGATCGCCAGGTAGCCGCAGGCGATCGCCGTGAGGTGCCCGAGGAAGACCGCGCGGAAGCGCGCCGTCTCGTGTCCCGGGTTGCTCGCGAGGAGGAAGGCCGTCGGCCCGATGCCGGCGAAGAGCCACGGCTGCTTCATCCAGAAGCCGAGCGAGCCGCAGACGACGATGAGCATCGCCGCGACCGCGGGAGCCCAGATGGAGTCGATCGCGCGCGAGGTGGCGACGCCACCACGAAAGATCGCGATCAACCGATCCAGCGAGAGCGACGGGCCGGGGGTGCTGCGCACGCCGGCGGGAGTCGGATACGAGGCCATTGGCGTCCGGGTTCAGGGATCACGCCCGAGGTGACGGGCTCACCCATATCGACTCCCGGGGAAGGGAGGAGTAACGCGAAAACGGCCTTGAAAAGTGCGCCACATCACCGTCGCCGCCGCGCGCTCGCCGCGCATCGCGTAGCGCTCAGGCGAGGCGCCGGAGCAACGCCAGCGCGTTGGCGGCGGCGGCGCCGGACGCGGTGTTGTCGAAGATGCACCAGACCTCGCGCGCGTTTCGCGCCGCGTCGCGCATCTTCGCGGCGAGCGCGTCGAGATACGCGTCGTCGTACGCGGACCAGTACGTGCGCGGGGAGCCGTGCAGCCGGTAGTAGACGAGCGCCGGATCGCCGCCAGGCAGCGCGGCGCCGGGAACCCGCGCCGGATCGGCGGCGACGCGCGCGATGCGATGATCGACGAGGAGCCGATCGGCCTCGGGGGTGAACCAGCTCGCGTGCCGCGGCTCGAGGGCCACCGGTCCGGCGAATCGCTCGCGCAGCACGCGGAGGAACTCGCCGCCGACGGTCAGGTCCAGCTCGAGCTTCGGGGGAAGCTGGACGAGCAGGGCGCCGAGCCGGTTGCCTAACGCGCGCGATTCGGCGACGAAGGCGTCGAGAAGCTCGGCGGACGCGGCGAGCTTCCGCTCGTGCGTGATCGCCTTCGGCACCTTGACGGAGAAGCGGAATCCGTCGGGGACGAGCGACGCCCAGCGGGCGTACGTCGCCTGACGGTGCGGGCGGTAGAAGCTCGAGTTGATCTCGGCGACGGGGAAGCGCCGCGCGTACCGCTGGAGATGCGTCCCCTCGCCGGGAAAGCCCGGCTGCACCGCGCGGGGCAGCGACCATCCCGCGGTGCCGACGAGGAGCCGCCCGCTCACGCCTCGAGCGAGGTCGCGTCGTAGATGAGGACCTTCTTCCAGAACTTCGCGCAGCGCTCGCGGAAGACGTCGTGCACCGGGTGGTCCTGGTAGACGTCGTGCCCCGCCTCGTCGTCGAAGGCGACGACGAGCGCGTACGAGTAGCCGCGGTCGATCACCGGCCGGTCCGTCGCGGCGGGAGTGCCGAGCCAGCCATGGCGCACGGACTCGATGGTGAGCAGCGAGCGGAGGCCGGCGAGCCACTCGTCGCGCTCCGCGCGGGTCAGCCCCTCGCGCTCCCAGAAATACACGGAATGGATGAACATCGTCGGTGCCTAACGGGAAGCGGGTCGGAGGCGGGCGACGAACCCGCCGCCGGGGGCGAGTCGCAGCTGGAGGGTATCGGCGCGCGTGACCGTGCGCGCCGAGCGGGTGAAGTCCATTCCGTTGCGGTCGGCGTTGGGGCCGTCGGCCCAGAGGTCCATCGTCCAGCGGCCATCGCCGAGGAAGGAGAGCGACAGGGGCAACGTACGGGCGGAGGAATCGGTCATCGCGCCGACGAACCAGGCGGCACCGCTGCGCCGCGCGACCACCGCGTACTCGGCGAGCTTCGCGTCGAGCGCGCGGGTCTCGTCCCAGGTCACCGGCACGGAGGAGAGGAAGTCCATCGCGTCGGGCTCGCGCTCGTACTCGGAGGGCGAATCGGCGAGCATCTGCAGCGGACTCTCGTAGACCACGTACATCGCGAGCTGGCGAGCGCGCGTCCCCATGCTCATCGGCCGGTCGAAGACGACTCGGAAGTCGCGCGGCTGGGCGTTGAGCATCGCGCCCGGGGTGAAATCCATCGGTCCGGCGAGCATGCGCGTGAACGGAAGGATCATCGTGTGGCGCGGGGTGACCTCCTCGCTCCACTTGTTCCATTCCAGCCCGCGCACTCCCTCGAAGGTGAGGACGTTAGGCCAGGCGCGATTCAACCCCGCCGGCTTGTGCGCGCCGTGGAAGTCGACGAGAAGGTGCCGCGCCGCCGCCTCGCGCGCGGTACGCCAGTAGAAGTCGACGACGGCCTGGTCGTCGCGCTGCATGAAGTCGACCTTGATCCCCTTCACTCCCCAGCGCTGGAACTGGTCGAGCGCGGGCGTCATCTGCGTGTCGAGCGTGTGCCAGGTGGTCCAGAGGATCACGCCGACGTTCTTCGTCGCGCCGTAGCGCGCGATCTCGGCGACGTCCACGCCGGGAGCCTGCGTGAGCAGATCGCCGAGGGTGTACCACCCCTCGTCGAGGATGATGTACGGGATGCCGTGCCGTGCCGCGAAGTCGATGTAGTACTCGTAGGTCGCGGTGTTCACGCCGGCGCGGAAGGGGACGCCGCGCACGTTCAGCGCGTTCCACCAGTCCCAGCTCACCTTGCCCGGCCGTATCCACGAGACGTCGGCGAGGCGCGAGGGCGGCGCGAGCTCGTACACGAGCTGGTTCTCGAGGAGGGCGCGGTCCTCGTCGGCGATGATGACGACGCGCCAGGGGAGTGCGCGGCGGCCGGCGATGCGCGCGAGCCAGGGCGCGCGCTTCGTGACGACGACGTCGCGGTCGTTGCGCGCGCTGTCGGCGAGGGCGAAGGCGGGGAAGATGCCCTTCAGCGCCGGACCGCCCGCGCTCGAGTCGCGGCCGCTGACGAGGTACATCCCCGGATAGCTCTCGAGGTTCGACTCGGTGATCGCGATCTTCGGCCCGCCCTCGAGGGGCACGAGGAGGGGGAGCAGCACCAGCCGCCCGCCGCGCAGCGTGTCGAGCGCGACGAGCCTGTACGCGGGCTCGTAGTGCGTCATGAAGGTCGAGTCGAGCCCGACCCAGCCGGGCGTGGCGCCGCGAACGTCGAAGGTCGCCTGCTCGGCGACGACGGTGACCGAGTCGCCGAGCGCGAGCGTCCAGCGCCAGGCGACGCCTGCATCGTAGGCGCGGACCTCCAGCGCGTAGCCCCCGTCGAAGCGGAGATCGAGCTCGTTCCATCGCCCGCGGACGATCGCGCTCTTCGTCGGCGCGACGGGGCGCACGCTGTCGCGCAGCTGGCGGGTGTCCGCGCCGCGCAGGCGAGCGCCACGGCCGAGGACGCGGCCGCCGTCGAGGGTGAGCGAGATCGGCGACGGGGCGATCAGCACGCGCCCGCGGCGCGCGACCGACCAGGTCACGCGATCGCCGGTCTCGACGCGGACCGTCGTGGCGCCGTCGGGAGAGGTGACCGTGCGCGCGCCCTGCGCACCGAGTGCGGGCGCGATCGCGAGCAGCGCAAGGGCGAAGGAGGGAAAGCGAAGGAAGATCATGGGCGGGAGCCGAGGGGCCAGAGCCACGCCGCGCCGCGGACGCCGCTCGAATCCCCGTGAACGTTAGGCAGCACGCGCGTGGCGATGGTGTCGGAGAACACCCACTTCGGCAGACCGGCGCTCGCCGCCTCGGCGAGACCGGCGATGTTCGACATCCCGCCGCCGAGGACGACGACGTCCGGATCGACGATGTCGATCACCGAGGCGAGGCCGCGCGCGAGCCGATCGTGGTAGCGGGACATGGACGCGCGCGCGGCGACGTTGCCGGCGGCGGCGCGGGCGACGATCTCGCGCGTCGTCAGGCGCTCGCCCGCGACCGCCGCGTGGTCGTGCACGAGCCCCGGTCCGGAGAGCCAGGTCTCGATGCATCCGCGCTTGCCGCAGTAGCAGGGCGGGCCCGGGATCTCGTCGATCGACGGCCAGGGGAGCGGGTTGTGGCCCCACTCCCCGGAGATCTGGTTCGCGCCGATGAGGCACTTCCCCTCGACCACGATGCCACCGCCGACGCCGGTGCCGAGGATGACGCCGAAGACGATCGACGCGCCCGCGGCCGCGCCGTCGGCGGCCTCGGAGAGGGCGAAGCAGTTCGCGTCGTTCATGAGCCGCACCGGGCGGCCGAGCCGCGTCTCGAGGTCGCGATGCAGTGGCTGCCCGTTGAGGCAGACGGAGTTCGAGTTCTTCACGAGCCCGGTCGCGGCGACGACGGTGCCGGGGATCCCGATGCCGATCGTCCCGCGCTCGCCGGCCGACTCCTCGAGCGTGCGGACCACCGCGGCGATCGCTTCGATGGTCGGGTCGTACTCCTTGGGCGTGTCGACGCGATGGCGATGCGTGACCGACCCGTCGTCGGCGAGGGTGATCCCCTCGATCTTCGTCCCGCCGAGGTCGATGCCGATGCGCATCGGCGAATAATGATCGAGGGGCGCCCGGCGCGTCAGGCCGTCGCCTCGCCCCAGCGACGGCTCACCTGATCGGCGACCGCGGCGACGACGATGACGACGCCGAGGGCGATCTTCTGCACGTACGGGTCGACGTCGGCGAGGTTGAGTCCGTTGGTGAGGACGCCGATGAAGAGCGTCCCCCAGAGCGTCCCGGCGATGGTGCCTCGACCGCCGTTGAGCGAGGTGCCCCCGACGACGACGGCGGCGATGACGTCGAGCTCGTACTGGTTGCCCGCGTTAGGCACCCCCGCGCCGAGCCGCGAGGCGAGGGTGAGCCCGGCGAGGCCAGTGAGGACGCCGTTGAGCGCGTAGATCGCGAAGGTGACGCGCCGGACGTCGATCCCGGCGAGCCAGCTGGCGACGGGGTTCCCGCCGACCGCGTAGACGTGGCGGCCGAAGGCGGTGCGGGTGAGGACGAGTGCGCCGAGCACCATCACCGCGGCCATGAGGATCACCGGCCCCGGGACGCCGAGGAGCACCGAGCGACCGAGCACGCTGAACCAGGGCGGGAGCCCGCCGATGCTCCGCCCGTCGGAGACGATGAACGCCAGCCCCCGCGCCGCGGTGAGCATCGCCAGCGTCGCGACGAAGGCGGGGACGCGCGCCCAGGCGACGAGCGCGCCGCTCAGTGCCCCGGTGGCGAGCCCGATGCCTAACGCGACGGCGGCGACGACGAGCGCGGGCGACCCGTGCGCCGCGGCGATCGCCCCGGCGACGCCGGTGAGCGCGACCACCGAGCCGACGGAGAGGTCGA
>JABFXC010000100.1 GCA_013361935.1 Gemmatimonadaceae bacterium | reverse complement strand
CGCCGGCGTCGCGAACGCGCTCATCGTCGGGCAGGCGCAGAAGCTGACCACGGATCACGTCGTCCTGCTCCGTCCTCCGCGCGAGCACTGGTACGCGAGCAAGCGGTTCTGGACCGGAGCGTTAGGCGGATTGGTCGCCGGCTTCCTGATTGGACACTCGACGTAGTCAGGGGTCGGGGGTCAGGGGCCAGGGGTCGAGGGTCGGCGGAAAGGTGAACGGGGGAGCGGCCGAAAGGCGCTCCCCCGTCGCAGTTGCCGACCCCCGACCCCGGGCGCTTCGCGCCTACCCCTTGTCGCAGATGAGCCGCGCGCGCTCCTTCGTCGAGCGCTCGGCTCTGATCTGCAGGCGCGGATTGGTGTACTGCGCGCAGAACTTGTGCTCGACCATGATGCGGTAGGCGCCGACGGGGAGCAGCAGCGGCCGCGCGAGCGGAACCGTCCCGGTGCGCGGCTTGTCGCCGGAGAGCGACGTGAGCGTATACGCGGCGCCATCGGGCTTGATGTCGAGCTCCAGCAGCCCGCAGTTCCGCGGGTTGAGGGTGACCGTGTCGATCCCCGACGGGCCGATGGTCGCCACGTCCTCGGCGCGAAGCGTGGGGCAGCCCGCGGTGCCGCTCACCGTCGCGACGACCTGATAGGTGCCCGCGGGAAAGGTGTCCGCTGTGAAGGAGCCGGTGCCGAGGGATACGCCGTTGACGCTGACGGACGCCTCGGGGGGTGCGTTCACGACCAGTGCCGGCCTGCTCCGCGTCGTGCCGCCCGTCGCGGGACGCGAGTTGCCCGTGGGAACCGGCGTGATGGGGCGAACAGGGGTCGCGCTCGAGCTTCCGCCACGCGTGGCGCGGACCGTGGCGAAGATCGCGAGCGCGGCGGCCGCGGCTCCGCCGAGCCACCACATCGTCCGGTTGCGCTTCGCCCGACGGCGGAGGCGCGATGTGCTGACCGAGCCGCTGAGGGTGTCGGTGGTGACGATCCCGCTCGTGCGGACCGCCGCGGTCTCCCCGCGCTCCTGGAGGATGTGCACGAGCTCCTCGCAGAGCGCCTCGCCCGTGGGGAAGCGATCGTTGGGATCCTTCTCGAGGCACTGGAGGATGACATCCTCCATCTCGCGGGAGAGCTGCGCGTTGATGGAGCGAGGCTTCGGCGGCTTGTCCTCGACGTGCTGGCGGGCGATCTCGTACCAGTCGGTGCCCTGGAAGGGGAGCTGGCCGGTAGCCGCCTTGAAGAGCGTGACGCCGAGGGAGTAGATGTCCGCGCGGCCGTCGAGCTGGAGTCCGCGCGCCTGCTCGGGTGAGAAGTACTGCGGCGTCCCGACGACCATGTTCGTGCCGGTCGAGTCGGTGTGCGTGGCGACGGCGCGGGCGATGCCGAAGTCGGCGACGATCGCGTTGCCGTGCTCGTCGAAGAGGATGTTGTCGGTCTTGATGTCGCGGTGGATGACGCCCTCGCGGTGGGCGAAGCCGAGCGCGCTGGCGACGTCGATCGCCATGCGGATGAGCATCGGCTCGGGGAGCTGCGTCATCACGTTCAGGCGATCGGCGAGCCCCTGCGGCAGATAATCCATCGCGAAGAAGACGGCGTCCTCTTCGCGACCGACCGCGTAGATCTTGATGATGTTCGGGTGGCGCAGCTTGGCCGCGGTGGACGCCTCGCGGCGGAAGCGCTGCTCGAACTTCTCGTCACCCGCGTACTGCGGCTTGAGGATCTTCAGCGCGACGGGGATGTCGAGCTCGGGATCGTATGCTTTGTAGACCCACGCGAACCCGCCGGCGCCGATGATGGCGTCGACGCGAAAACGACCGAGGGTACGACCGAGGAAGCGCTCTGGCAATGGGAGCGGTACGGAAGGAAGCGCGCGAGCCCTTTACAGGGGGATGACCGGTCAGTAAGTTACTGTGCTTCAACCGATTGGGCGCGAATGACGCCCCGGGTGCGGAGAATATATCACATGGCCCTGCAAAAAGCATCGACGATCGAGAAGTACCAGGCGCACGGCACCGACAGCGGCAGCACGCGCGTCCAGGTGGCCCTCCTGACGGAGCGGATCAACTACCTGACCGACCATTTCCGTGAGCACAAGAAGGATCACCATGGTCGCCGGGGACTGCTCAAGATGGTCGGCAAGCGTCGTCGTTTGCTCGACTACATGAAGCGGACGGACCTGGCCGGGTACCGGCAGATCATCCAGGAACTTGGACTCCGCTACTAGTCCAATCGCAGTGCCAAAGCGCGCGGCCGCACGATGTGCGGACCGCGCGCTTTGCCTTCCCCCGAGCCGGGTGTGGCTCGCGAGCCGCAGGAGGCTCGATTCAGCGGACCGCATGAGGTCCGATTCAAAGAGGCCAGTACAGCAATGATGCAGCGCATCGAGAAGACCTTCGCCGGCCGCCCCCTCGTGATCGAGACGGGACGCATGGCGAAGCAGGCGGCAGGCGCCGCCGTGGTGACGTTCGGCGAGACGATGGTGCTCGCGACGGTAACGGTCAGCGACAACCAGAGCACCCTCCCGTTCTTCCCCCTCACGGTGGAGTACAAGGAGCGCACCTACGCCGCGGGCAAGATCCCCGGCGGCTTCATCAAGCGTGAGGGCCGTCCGCAGGACGCCGAGATCCTCTCCGGTCGCATCATCGACCGCACGATCCGCCCGCTCTTCCCCGAGGGGTTCAAGAACGAGGTTCAGGTCTTCATCTACGTCATCTCCGCGGACCAGGAGAACGACGCCGACATTCCCGCGCTGCTCGCCGTCAGCTACGCGCTGAACGCCAGCCGGATCCCCTTCTCGACGCCGATCGCCGGCGTGCGCGTCGGCCGCGTCGAGGACAAGTGGGTCCTCAACCCGACCTTCCAGCAGCTCGCCTACAGCGACATGGAGCTGGTCGTCTCCGGCTCGCAGGACTCGATCGTGATGGTCGAAGGCGGCGCGCTCGAGGTGCAGGAACGCGACGTCGTCCAGGCCCTCACGATCGCGCAGCGCGGCATCCGCGAGCTGATAGCGATCCAGGAGGAGCTCCTCGCCAAGGCGGGGCGCCAGCCGAAGATGCAGTGGACGAAGGCGGTGCCGGACACGCACCTCCAGTCGCGCGTCAAGGACCTCGCCGAGGGCAAGATGCTCGAGGCAATCAACCAGGCGGAGAAGCACACCCGCATGGACGCGGTCGAGGCGGTGAAGCGCATGGCGATCGAGACCCTCGCCGCCGACTTCCCCGACGCGAGCAAGTCGATTCACGAGATGCTCGGTGAGCTCGAGTACCGCGCGCTGCGCGACCAGGTGCTCGACACGAAGCGCCGCGTCGACGGCCGCGCCGCCGACGAGGTCCGCCAGATCTCCATCGACACGGGCGTCCTCCCGCGCGCCCACGGCTCGGCGCTGTTCACGCGCGGCCAGACGCAGGCGCTCGTCGTCGCGACGTTAGGCACGGCGAACGACGTCCAGCGCCTCGATACGATCGACGAGGCCGGCGAGACGACGAAGTCGTTCATGCTCCACTACAACTTCCCCCCGTTCTCGACGGGCGAGGTCCGCCCGATGCGCGGCACCAGCCGCCGCGAGATCGGCCACGGCAATCTCGCCGAGCGCGCGCTGCAGGGCGTGCTCCCCGACTTCGCCGAGTTCCCGTACACCATCCGCATCGTCTCCGACGTGCTCGAGTCGAACGGCTCGTCGTCGATGGCGTCGGTCTGCGGCGGCTCGCTCGCGCTCTTCGACGCCGGCGTCCCGATCCGCGCCGCCGTCGCCGGCGTGGCGATGGGGCTGATCAAGGAAGGCGAGCGCTACGCGATCCTCACCGACATCCTCGGCACCGAGGACCACCTCGGCGACATGGACTTCAAGGTCGCCGGCACGGCGAACGGGATCACGAGCATCCAGATGGACATCAAGATCGAGGGGCTCTCCCTCGAGCTGATGAGCGAGGCGCTCGATCAGGCGAAGCGCGGCCGCATGCACATCCTCGGCGAGATGGACAAGGCGCTGCCGTCGCCGCGCGCGGACCTGTCGAAGTACGCGCCGCGCATCGTGACGATGACGATCAACCCGGAGAAGATCGGCGATCTCATCGGGCCGAAGGGGAAGACGATCCGCGGCATCCAGGACGAGACGGGCGCCGAGATCAGCGTCGACGACACGGGCACCGTCACCATCGCCGCCGTCGGCGGCGAGGCGATGGAGCGCGCGCGCCAGATGGTCCAGGCGATCACGGCGGAGCCGGAGATCGGCGCGACCTACGAGGGCACGGTCAAGAGCACGACCGCCTTCGGCGCCTTCGTCGAGATCATGCCGGGCACGGAGGGCCTCGTGCACATCTCCGAGCTGCAGCACGGCCGCACGGAGAAGACCGAGGACGTCGTGAAACGCGGCGACCGCGTGACGGTCAAGCTGCTCGACCGCGACGAGCGTGGCCGCATCCGCCTCTCGATGAAGGCGCTCGTGCCGCGGCCCGAGGGGATGCCGGAAGAGCCGGAGCGCCCGCGTCGCGAGGGTGGCGACCGTGGTCCGCGCCGTGAAGGTGGCGACCGAGGGCCGCGCGGCGACCGTGGTGGCGACCGTGGCCCGCGCGAGGCGAACGGCGCCGAGGGTGGACGCGAGCGCCAGCTCGCCGCGGAGGGCGCCGCGCCGGAGGGCGAGGAGTCCGAGGGCGGTGAAGGGGGCGGAAACGGCGGCGGTCGCGAGCGTCGTCCGCCCCGTCGCGGCGGCCGCGGCGGAGGACGGCCGCGGGAGTGAGCACTGCGGTGACCGGTGCGGCGGAGCTCCGCCGCACCGTGCTGCAGAACGGGCTGACCGTGCTTTCCGAGCGAGTCTCGGGAGTACGGTCGGTCGCGTTCGGTGCCTGGGTGCGCGCCGCGTCGATCCATGAGGCCCGCGAGCGGATGGGCGTGTCCCATCTGCTCGAGCACATGGTCTTCAAGGGCACCGAGCGACGCTCGGCGCACGAGATCGCGCTCTCGCTCGAGCAGCTCGGCGGATCGCTCGACGCGTACACCGCGCGGGAGCACACCTCGTATCAGGCGCGCGTCCTCGACGAGCACCTCGAGCAGGCGGCGGACGTCATCGCCGATCTCGTCTTCAATCCGGCGCTGCGCGCGGACGATCTGAAGCTCGAGCGAAAGGTCGTCCTCGAGGAGATCAGCATGGTGGACGACACCCCCGACGACCTCGTGTTCGAGCTGCACAACGAGGCGCTCTGGGGGAGCCATCCGTACGGCTACTCGATCCTCGGCACGCGCGACAGCGTGTCGGGACTCGGCGTGCGCGAGCTGAAGGCGCTGCACGGCCGCGCGTACCACCCGGCGAACATCGTCGTCGCGGCGGCGGGGAATCTCGAGCACGAGTCGCTCGTGGACACGCTGCTCCGCACGGGGTGGGGCAATCCGCAGCCACGTGCGGACGGCCCGATGCAGACGATTCCCCCGCAGGCCGCCGCGCCGAGCGTGCGGCACGTCGAGCGCGAGGGCGCCCAGACGCACGTCGTTCTCGGCTCGCCGACCGTCGCCCACAGCGATCCGCGGCGGCATGCGATCGTGCTCGTCGGGGTGCTGCTCGGCGGGGGGATGAGCTCGCGGCTCTTCCAGCGCGTGCGCGAGGAGCTCGGGCTCGCGTACTCTGTGTACGGCTTCCAGAGCTTCCACGTCGACACGGGGATGCACGGCGTCTACGTGGGAACCGCGCCGGCGACCGCGAAGCAGGCGGTGGAGGCGATCAACGAGGAGCTCGCCCGCGTGGCCCGCGAGGGGCTCTCGTCGGGCGACCTCGCGTCGGCGAAGTCGCAGCTCAAGGGGCAGCTCACGCTTTCGCTGGAGAGCCCGTCGTCGCGGATGTATCGCGCGGCGGGGACGGAGCTGTACGGCGAGCCATTCCGCACGCTCGACGAGACGCTGGCGTTGATCGAGGAGATCACGCAGGATGACGTGGCCGCGGTGGCGGGAGAGTTCTTCGCGCCGGAGCGGCAGACCATACTCAGTCTCGGGCCGTCCGCCGTCTGACGGCGACGCCCGACATCACTTCACGATTTCATTGATTCGGCCATGAAGATCGGCGTTCCGAAGGAGATCAAGACCAACGAGAACCGCGTCGCGCTCGTCCCGGCGGGCGCCGAGGCGCTCGTCGCTGCGGGGCACGGCGTCCTCGTCGAGAAGGGCGCGGGCGAGGGAAGCGGCTTCACCGACGACCTCTACACGAAGGCCGGGGCGAAGATCGCGCCCGACGCGGCGACGGTGTGGAAGGAGTCGGAGATGATCATGAAGGTGAAGGAGCCGATCGAGAAGGAATGGCCGCACATGAAGCGCGACCAGCTCATCTTCACCTATTTCCACTTCGCCGCCGACGAGAAGCTGACGAAGGCGCACATCGCGAGTGGCGCGACGTGCATCGCGTACGAGACGGTGGAGCTGCCGTCGCGCGAGCTGCCGCTGCTGACGCCGATGTCGGAGGTCGCGGGGCGGATGGCGGTGCAGGAAGGGGCGAAGTACCTCGAGAAGATCTTCGGCGGGCGCGGCGTGCTGCTCGGTGGCGTGCCGGGGGTGCTGCCGGCGAAGGTGGTCATCCTCGGCGGCGGCGTCGTCGGGATCAACGCGGCGAAGATGGCCGCCGGGATGGGCGCCCACGTCGTGATCCTCGACCTGTCGCTCGAGCGGCTGCGCTACCTGAGCGACGTGATGCCGGCAAACGTGCAGCTCCTGCACTCCAACCGCTTCGCGGTGCTCGAGCAGATCGTCGACGCGGACCTCGTCGTCGGCGGCGTGCTGGTGCCGGGCGCGAAGGCGCCGAAGCTCATCCGCCGCGAGGACCTGAAGACGATGCGCCAGGGCTCGGTGATCGTCGACGTCGCGGTCGACCAGGGCGGCTGCGTCGAAACGATCAAGCCGACCACCCACGAGAACCCGACGTACGTCATCGACGGCGTGATCCATTACGGCGTCGCGAACATGCCCGGCGCGGTGCCGCGGACGAGCACCTTCGCGCTCGCGAACGCGACGCTCCCCTACGCGCTGCAGCTGGCGAACAAGGGATGGAAGAAGGCGCTGAAGGACAATCCGGCGCTGCTCAAGGGGCTGAACATCGTCGGCGGGAAGGTCACCTATCCCGCGGTGGGCGACGCGTTCGGGATTCCGGTGGAACAGGCGTCGACGTTCCTCGACTGACCCTCCGCGCGGCCCGCGAAGGGAGGGGCACGGCTCTTGAACTTCGGGGAGCCGTGCCCTTCTTCACGTCCAGCGGTGCGCGTGCGGCGCTGCCGCACATCCTCTGCTATCACAAGGTCGAGCGCCGCCTGGAGCTCGGCGTCACGCGGCTCTCGCCGCGCCGATTCGCGCGCCAGATGGAGCGGTTCGCGCGTCACGGGTGGCGCAGCCTAACGCTCGACCAGCTCGTCGCCGTCGCGCGCGGCGAGCGAAGGGCGGGCGAGCGCGAGCTGGCGATCACCTTCGACGACGCGTATCGGGGCCTTCGCGACCACGCGTTCCCCGTGCTCGAATCGCTCGGGTTCACCGCAACCTGCTTCGTCATCACGGAGTTCGCGGGAAGGCTCAACCGCTGGGACGTCGCGTACGGCGGCCGGCGCTTCGCGCATCTGGCCTGGCGAGACATCCGGCGATGGGAAGCACGCGGCATCACCTTCGCGTCGCACACGGCGACGCACCGGCGGCTCACCTGGCTCGACGCGGGCGAGGTCCGGCGGGAGCTCGCTGCTTCGCGCGCGGACATGCGCGCCGCGCTCGGCGCCGAGCCGCGAGCGGTGAGCTATCCCTTCGGCGCGGCGGGTGCGCGGGAACGGGTGCTCGCCGCCGAGGAGGGATACGACGCCGGCTTCGCGCTCGCCGGGCGCTGGAGCGGAGACCGGATGGCCATCACCCGGCTGCCGGTGTACCCGTGGGCGCTCCCACGCCCGGGCGTCGGCGCGCTCGCTTCGCTCGAGCGGCTCGGTGCGGTCGCCGCGAATCGGTGCGCGGTGGGGACGTCGCTCTGGAAGGCATGGCGCGAGCGTCCGGAACGAGGCCCGGCCATCGGGATCGAGGCGCTCGCGGGCGATTGAGCCCCGGCGACGCGGAGCAGCGCCCACGATGCTGACGCTGCAGGCGCTGGCCAACTGGGAGGCGGCGGTGCTGGCGAGCCTGAAGGGCGCGACCGGCACCGTGGAGGAGCGCGACGCCCAGATCACGCGCTCCGGGCTGTACGCGGAGTACCCGGCGATCTTCGCGACGTACAACGACATCGCGCGCGACGCCGACGACCCGGCGACGGCGCTCGAGGCCCTGAAGCGCGCCGTGTTCATCGCCTGGTACGGGTTCACCGAGCCCCCGGTGCAGTCGGGGATCGCGGAGCTTCCCGAGAGCGCGATCCGCGCGACGCTCGAGGCGCTCGACCGCGCGATCCGCTCCGGCCGCGCGGACGACGAGCTGCAATGGATGCTCGCCTGGTACCACGCGTCGTTCGGCTACGTCTTCGAACACTTCGGACCGGTCCGTTCGCTCGACGAGTTCATCGCCCACGTTCCGGCGAACGAGGCGCTGGCGCACAGGGAGGAGCGCAGCCGCTTCGCCGGGCGTGGACAACTCGGCGTCTACTGGTCGGCGGTGCTTCGCTGAGCGGGGACACCGCTTCAGATCGGACGGCGCGCAGGCTAGTCTTCGGGGACATCCATCGAAAGGTCCAAGAATGCGTGTGCTGGTCATCGGTGCGACGGGTACGATCGGGAAGGCGGTCGTCGCCGCCCTCAAGGGGCATGACGTCGTCCGGGCGAGCCATCACGAGGCCCCCGAGAAGGTCGACATCACGAATCCGCAGTCCATCCGCGAGCTGTACCAGCGCGTCGGCAAGGTGGACGCCGTGGTCTGCGCGGCGGGAGGGGGCGCGTGGAAGCCTCTTGCCTCGCTGACCGACGCGGACTTCGCGTCGAGCCTGGGCAACAAGCTGATGGGTCAGGTGAACGTGATCCGCTACGGCTTCGACGCGGTGCGCGACGGCGGTTCGTTGACCGTGACCAGCGGGGTGCTCGCCCAGCAGCCGATGCCCGGGAGCGCGGCGGTGAGCCTGCTGAACGCGGGGCTCGAGGGGTTCACGCGCGCGGCCGCGCTCGAGGCGCCGCGGGGGATTCGAGTCAACTGCGTGAGCCCGCCGTGGGTGTCGGAGACGCTGAAGGCGATGGGGCAGGACCCGTCCTCGGGGCTTCCCGCGGACGTCGTCGCGCGCTCGTACGTCGAGAGCGTCACTGGCGGCGCGAAGGGGGCGGTGATCGCCCCGTCAGCGCGTTAGGCGGCGGGACCGGGGCATGGAAGTTTCCACGCGCGACGGCCGATCGTCGTACTCCGCGCGATGGGGCGTAGGTCAATTGGCAGACCGCCTGACTGTTAATCAGGAAGTTGCAGGTTCGAGTCCTGCCGCCCCAGCTCGCTCTCCCCGCAAGGTGCCGTGCTCGATCTGACGACCGTCGCGATCGTCCTCGATCCCGAGTACGGGAGCGAGCTTCTCGCGGTCGCCCCGCTGCACCCGGTGTGGATCGTCGATTCCGCCGCGAACCGTCCGACGATCGAGGCGGTCTGGGCCGAGCGCCGCGCCGCGAAGGTTCCGCGCGAGGTCAACGTCTTCCGCGCCATAGACGGCCTCTCGGCGGCCGAGCACGTGACCGCCCTGATGCGCTCCGTGGACGCGGCGCATGGCCCGTCCGTCCAGGATCCCCCCTACCGCACCCTGATCGTCGAGGGCGTGCCGCTCGACGACGCGCTCAACGCGCTGCTCCTCGCACGCGGCGCCATCTCGACGCGCGCGACGAAGCGCGGCTTCACGGCGATCCTCGATCGCGGCTGACGCCGCCCGCCTGCCAGCTGCTGGACTGGCACCTCTCCTGCGCTGCCATCGGCCCTCACCTTTCGAGAGGGGACCAATGGCGGACACACAGAACGACAACGGCTTCGGTTCGGGCTCGCGCGATCGCTACCGTGACAACGACGACGTTCGCGATCCGATCGAAGGCGAGGCGCGCAACGAATCGAAGCCGGACACGCGCAGCGAGGCGCGCGGGGACGCACGCGAGAACGTCGGGAACCACTCGCGTGGAACGGACGCGGCCCCGACCGGGCCGGAGGGCAACGATCGGACGAAGCACCGGGGGGAAAACCGTCCCCGCGACTGAGCCAGGCAACGTCACGGCCGTGCAACGGTGCGCCGGTTCCGTTGACAGCGGCGACCGGACCGCCTAGCGTGCGGAAGGGGCTTCACGCCCGCCACCGTCCAGAACCTCGCGATCACATGTCCCTCGACCGGAACATCGCCACGCTCCGCGCGAACGAGTGCCGCCTCGCCATGGCGGGCCGCTCGATTCTCGTGCTGCGCGCGGGACCCGGTTGACGTGGGCTTCAGGATGTTCATCGCCGCCCTCGCGTTCAACCGGAAACGCGAGGGCGGTTTTCTTTTTTCGCACGATCGTTCGTGAGCGCGACGCCGGAGCGCGCTCGAGGAGAAGACGCGATGCGGAAACATTTTCTGTTGGTGAGTGACTTCGACCAGACGTTGAGCTTCAACGATTCGGGGGTCGTCCTGAGCGAGATGCTCGGCATCGGCGGCTTCCTGGACCGGGTGCACGCGCTGTCGCGCCTGAACTTCGTCCAGTCGGGTGCGGAGCTCGCCTACCTGCTCCGCCACGACGCCGATTTCCGGCGCGTGCGCGCGGCTGATCTCGTGGAGGCGGGTCGCCGCATCCGGCTCAAGCGGAACATCCCGCTCCTGATGGACCTCCTCGACGAGGGGATCGCGGGCTACAGCTTCGACTTCCGCGTGGTCTCGGCGGCGCCGGAGGAGGTCGTGCACGCGGCGCTGGCCGGGATCGTGAGTCCGGAGCGGATCGTCGCGACGCGCTTCGGCTGGGACGAGCACACCGGCGAGGTCGCGTCGATCGAGCGAGTTCCGGCGGGCTACGGGAAGGTGGCTGCGGTGGACGAGCTTCGCTTCCGCCTCGGCGTGCCGCGCGAGCGGGTCGTGTACGTCGGCGACGGCAGCTCCGACATCCACGTCATGCTGCACGTCAATCGCGGCGACGGGCTGACGATCGCGGCGTCGGAGGCGCGCCACATCGCGCAGATCGCCCGCCGCACGGTGATCAGCGACGACGCGCTGAGCGTGCTGGTCCCCGTGCTCGAGGAGATCGCCGGCTACGAGCCGAGCGAGATCCGCGCGCTCTTCGAGAAGCGCGGGCTGCTGATCCAGGAGTGGGACCGGGTCCGGACGGACTGGCTGACGATCCGCGACGGGAGCGCTTCGGTGAGCGGAGAGTTCCCGCGCATCGCGGCGGTGCGCTGACCATGCCGATGGCTTCGGGCGAGGTGCTCCGCTATCTCGGCTTTCTCGCCGGCGCGCTCACGGTCGGATCGTTTCTCCCGCAGGTCGTCCGCGCCTGGCGCACCCGCCAGACGCGCGATCTGTCACTGGCGATGTTCGCGCTGCTGGTGACCTCGGGCGCGCTGTGGGCGCTCTACGGGCTGATGCGCCACGACTGGCCGGTGGTGATCACGAACGCGGGGATGGTCGCGCTGAACGGGGCGCTGGTGGTGGCGAAGCTGCGCTACCGGTAGGAGGTCGCGAGGCGCCGGATGCGGATCGGCTCGGAGCCTCTTCGACTGCCTCTCGGCTTTGAATAACAGGGAGCCGTGGAGCTACGGGAGGTGCTGTCGTGAGGAGTAGCTGCACACTTGCAACGCCTCCCCCGGGCTCCCGGCTCCCTGTCATATCACGCCGAGCCTTGGAACGACTTCCATGCCGCGCTCGGTGGGCTCGCCGTCGCTAGACGAAGTATCTCGCCGCGACCGGGAGCAGCGACGGGTGCTGGAAGAGCGCCTGGGCGAAGATCCTGCCTAACGTGCGCTTCTCCGGATCGATCCCGTTCACCGTGCGGGCGAGGCGGTTGTAGAAATCGTCGTCGAAGCGGTTGAGCGCTTCCTTGATGCGATAGAACCGCTCGTGGTCCTCGCCGAGGAGGGACATCCACTCCTCGTGGTAGCGCTGGAGGCGGGCGGCGCTCGTGTCGCGGGCGGCGAGCGCGGCGGCCGCGTGCCGGCCGGCGAGGCGGCCGGCCTTCATCCCC
>JABFXC010000201.1 GCA_013361935.1 Gemmatimonadaceae bacterium | reverse complement strand
GGCGACGAGTACCAGCTGCTGCTGCGCGAGAGCTGGGTGTGGATGTGCGACCGGTTCCTGCCGTATCCCTTCCAGAACAACATCAAGTATCTCCCGAAGGAGATCGTGCTCGAGTGCCTGCTCGGCCTCGTCGAGGCGCAGAAGCAGCCGCTCGACGTGTCGCGCTTCCGGAACTTCGAGGAGCTCATCAACGGAGTCTTCGGCGCGGGGATCGCGAAGCACTTCATGATGCCCTACAACTTCAAGGTGTGGGCGCATCCGCCGAAGATGATGAACAAGGAATGGATCGGGGAGCGCGTGTCGGTGGTCGACATCAAGCGCGTGCTCGGCAACGTCGTGCTCGACCGCGACGACGCGGGGTGGGGGCCGAACTCGACCTTCAAGTATCCGCTGCACGGCGGGACCGGGGGACTGTTCGAGCGGATGCGCCCGTACGTGGAGAAGAACCTCCGGCTCGAGTCGCCGGTGTCGCACGTCGACGCCGACGCGAAGGAAGTCGTGCTCGCCGACGGACGCCGCGAGCGCTACGACATCCTCCTCAACACGACCCCCCTCGACCTGCTCGTGAAGAACATGCAGGGCGAGGTGCCGGAGGCAATCCGCTGCGAGGCGTCGCGCCTGCGCCACTCGGGCGGGTGCATCGTCGGCGTGGGGCTGAAGCAGCCCTCGCCGTCGAAGAAGTGCTGGATGTATTTTCCCGAGGACAACGCGCCGTTCTATCGCGTCACGTACCTCTCGAACTATTCTCCGGAGGTCGTGCCCGACGCGCGGACGCACTACTCGCTCCTCGCCGAGGTCTCGTACTCGGAGTTCAAGCCGGTGGACCGTTGCAAGGTCGTCGAGGAGACGATCCAGGGGATGGTGAACACGAAGCTGCTGCGCGAGGAGGATCGGGCGGACATCGTCGACGCGCACCTGATCGAGCGCGACTACACGTATCCGACTCCCTCCCTCGAGCGCGACGGTGCCCTGCACGCGGTGCTGCCCTGGCTCGAGACGAAGGACATCTACTCGCGCGGCCGCTTCGGCGCCTGGCGCTATGAGGTCGGCAACATGGACCACTCCGTCGCGCAGGGCGTCGAATGGGCGAACCGGATCGTGGAAGACGACGTGGCGAACGAGCTCACGTATCTGGCGAAGCGGGGATGCTGAACGACAGGGGCCAGGGCCCAGGCGTCAGGAACCGCGGTTGACGCTCTTCCTCACGCCTGGCCCCTGACCCCTCGCAACGCGGAGCAGACGACGGCCATGACCCACGCAGCCCCATCACACGCTCTCATCCCCTGCGGCGGCAAGGGGACGCGGATGCTCGCGCTCACCGGCGGCGCGCCGAAGGAGCTCGTGCCGGTCGCCGGGGTGCCGGTGGTCGAGCGTGTGGCGCGCGAGTGCGCGGCGAGCGGGATCACCGACCTCCTCGTCGTCATCGCCCCCGGAAAGGAGGAGATCCAACACCGCCTCGCACCGCTCGCGGGGCAGCGCGGTATGCCCGCGCGGATCGAGTTCATCGTTCAGCGCGAAGCGCGCGGATTGATGGACGCCGTGCGGCTCGGCCGCGAGTTCGCCGACGACGGCCCGATGGCGATCGCGCTCCCCGACAATCTCTTCCTCAGCGAGACCCCCGCGCTGCGCCAGGTGATCGACGTCGCGATCGCGACGGGGAAGAGCGCGGTCTCGATCGTCGGGATCGGCGCCGAGGAGGCGAAGGCCAAGGGCGCGACGGCGATCTACGGCGGTGAGCCGCGCGGCGCGGAGTTCCGCATCACCTTCATCCCGGACAAGGGCGCGAAGAGCGCGACGTTCGACACGAAGGGCGCGAAGCTCGCCTACACCGGCGTCGGCCGCTACGCCTTCGGGCGCGCGCTCTGGAAGACGATCGAGGAGGTCGACGGAACGCTCCCCCAGGGCGCGGAGCTGGACGACATCCCGGTGATGCAGCTTCTGTTGCACCGCGGGCTGATGACGGGGTGCCTGATCGACGGACGGTTCCTCGATGTGGGACTGCCGAGCGGATACACGGAAGCGAATGAGTACCTGGAGAAGGGCGGGGACGCGCGGCTGTTGCGTTGATCTCTTTTCTCGGTGTTCGAAAGTTCAGGGCGGGTACCGTTGGACAAGGCGGTGCGGGGAGCGGAATACTGCGGCGCGGAGGGCGGAGGGCGGGAAGAGACCTATGAGGAGTGTGGCCGACGCGCGGCGCCGCAGGCGCCGCAGTCGGCCACTTTCCTTGCAGGTAGTGCCCCGCTCCGATCATCCCGCGTTGCTTCTTTCCGCCCCGCGGTATTCCGCCCTCCGCCCCGCCCTTTCGGACGGTACCCGCCCCGTCGTTTCGACGAGTCCCGCTCCCGTGCGTACCACCGGGAATTGACGTATCGTTTCGCGAATGGCTTCCATTCCTTCCACCGAGCCCGAGCTCGACGAGCTTCTCTCGCATCCTCGCCCCGCGACCGTCGAGGCGCTGCGGGCGGCCCCGGGTGACGTCGTCGTCCTCGGCGCGGGTGGAAAGATGGGGCCGACGCTCGCGCGTATGGTGGCGCGCGCCGCGGAGCAGGCCGACGGTGCGAAGCGGCGCAGGGTGATCGCGGTCTCGCGCTTCTCCGCGGCGGGGGCGGAGAGCGCGCTGCACGAGGCCGGAGTCGAGACGATCCGCTGCGACCTGCTCGACCGGCGCGCCGTCGACCGGCTGCCCGAAGCGCCCAACGTCATCTACATGGCGGGGCAGAAGTTCGGGACCACCGAGGCGCCGTCGCGCACCTGGATGCACAACGTCGTCGTTCCCGCGCTCTGCGCCGCGCGCTACGAGCGGTCGCGCATCGTCGCCTTCTCGACGGGGAACGTCTACCCGCTCGTGCCGGTGGCGAGCGGGGGCGCCACCGAGGCGACGCCGGTCGCGCCGGTCGGCGAGTACGCGGCCAGCTGCGTCGGACGCGAGCGCGTCTTCGAGCACTACGCCGCGGCGCGCGGAACCCGCGTCGCGATCGTGCGGCTCAACTACGCGATCGACCTCCGCTACGGCGTCCTCGTCGATCTCGCGATGGCGATCCTCGACGAGCGCCCGATCCCGCTGGCGATGGGCCACGTCAACGTGATCTGGCAGGGAGACGCGAACCGCGCGGCGATCGAGCTGCTTCCCCTCGCGGCGACGCCGCCGCTCGTCGTCAACGTCACCGGCGGCGAAGTGCTCGCGGTGCAGGATCTGGCGCGCGAGCTGGCGCGGCGCCTCGACCGCGAGGCGCGCTTCGATGGAAATCCGGCGCGTGACGCGCTGCTCAGCGACACGACGCGCATGCGCTCGCTCCTCGCCGCGCCGGAGATGCGCGCCGAGACGATGCTCGACCTCGTCGCCGAGTGGATGCGTGCCGGCCGTCCGCTGCTCGGCAAGCCGACGCACTTCGAGACGCGCGACGGAGCGTTCTGATGGATCCCCACGCGAGGCTGCGCGCCGGGCTCGTGATTCCCGCGCATCCGCTCGCGCTCACGTCGCGCCGCACCCTCGACGAGCGGCGCCAGCGCGCGCTGACGCGCTACTACATCGACGCCGGCGCGGGCGGGCTCGCGATCGGCGTGCACACGACGCAGTTCGCGATCCGCGAGCACGGCCTCCATCGGCCCGTCCTCGAGCTGGCGATGGAGACGATGGTTGCGAGCGCCGCACGGCGGCCGGGAGCGCGGCCGGTGATGATCGCCGGCGCGATCGGCGCGACGAAGCAGGCGCTCGCCGAAGCGGAGGCGGCGCGCGCGCTCGGCTACGACGCCGTGCTCCTCTCGCTCGGCGCGCTCCGCGACGCGAGCGACGACGAGCTGATCGCGCACTGTCGCGCGGTGGCGGACGTGCTCCCGCTCGTCGGATTCTACCTGCAACCGGCGGTCGGCGGACGCGTGTTGAGCTACGGGTTCTGGCGCGCCTTCGCGGAGATCGAGCGCGTGTGGGCGGTGAAGATCGCCCCCTTCGATCGCTACCGGACGCTGGAGGCGGTGCGCGGGCTGAGCGACGGCGGGCGTCGCGACATCGCGCTGTACACCGGGAACGACGACAGCATCGTCCTCGATCTCGTCACCTCCGTTCCGACGAGCGCCGGCCCGCGCTGGTTCGACGGCGGGCTGCTCGGCCAGTGGGCGACGGGGACGAGTCGCGCGGTGAACCTGCTCGAGCGCATCAGGCGCGGCCGCGAGAGCGGGACGAGCGCGAGGCTGCTGAGCGAGGGCGCCGCGCTCACCGATTTCAACGCCGCGATCTTCGACGCCGCGCACGGCTTCGCCGGCTGCATCCCGGGAATCCACGAGATCCTGCGCCGGCAGCGGCTGCTCGACGGGATCTGGTGTCTCGACGAGCACGAGACACTGTCGCCGGGCCAGCGCGAGGAGATCGACCGCGTCTGCGCGGCTTATCCGTTCCTGCTCGACGACGCGTTCATCGAGGCGAACCGGGATCGCTGGTTGAGCTGAGATCTTCGGCCTCGCCGGCCCCAGGATCATCCGCGACCGTAGCGGATATGACAGGGAGCCGTGGAGGCCGGGGGAGGCGTTCGCAGGAGCGATAGCTCGTCACGAGACCACCTCCGTAGCTCCACGGCTCCCTGTCATTCGCAGCCGGGCAATGCCGCAACAGGATCCGCGTCGACCCTCACGATCCGTAAAGATCCGCGTGCTGCAAGCGTAGACCAGGCGCCTACTCGACCGCGAGCTCCTGTCGTCCCTCCCAGGTCGCGCCCGGCGGGAGCACCACCGGCTCGATCGCCGTCGCCGGCTCGACGCAGATGAAGCGGGACGATTCGCCGGGGGCGAAGTCGTATTTGGCGTCGCCCGCGGGGCCGGGGTTCCAGACGACGACGTTGGCGAAGCCGCTGCTCTCGATGCGGACGACGCGCTTGTCGTCGCGGATGCGCAGGCGCTGCGGCGCGGCGAGATAGACGCGGTCGGTTTCGGCGGTGGCGACGAGCGCGGTATCGCCGTCGATGCGCTCCGCCCAGCCGGCGACCTTGTCGCGGAAGCGCAGCCCCTGCAGCCCCTCGACGCGCGTCTTCCGCACGTCGCTCACGCGGAAGTACGTGTGAAAGCCGCAGGTGAAGGAGAGAGGACCCGGTCCCGGGTTCACGACGCGCAGCGTCGTCCCCAGCGTCTCGCCGAGCGCGACGTCGAGCTCGGCGTGGAAGTCGTGCGGCCACAGCGCACGGAGCTCCGGCGTCGCGCGGAGCGAGAGTGTCACGGTCGACCGGCCGTCGCGATCGACGTGCCGCTCGCCGATGGCCCATTCGCTCGTCCGCGCGAAGCCGTGCTGCGGCAGCGGCCCGTCGCCCGCGGGTCCTTTCCCGAACTGCGGGAAGACGATCGGGATTCCCGCGTGCACGTACTGGTCGGCGTCCTCGCGCGCGCTGAGGAAGAGGACCTCGCCCTCGGGATGGCGCCAGGTGAGGAGCTGCGCGCCGTGCGGGTAGAGGTCGGCGACTCCACCCGCGGGATGGGTGAGTCGGATGCGGGAGCGGCCGGCGAGGCCGGTGCCGATCTCGGCGCCGGCTGCCTGGATGGTCTTCGTCACGAATTGAACGTTAGGCACGGCGCGCCGGAAGGGGGCGCCGCGGCGTGGCGTCGACTCAGGCCGTGCGCCCGATGCGCGCCGCCGAGTCGCCGGTGGCGTCGCCATGTTGCACGCCGCGCGCCGCGACGTCCGGCCGCGGCTGCGCGCCGCTCTCGCTCCGGAACCGCGCCAGGAAGGCGGCGGGCCCCGCATTGTCCGGCAGGGAACGCAGCGCGCGGATCGCTTCGGGCGCGTGCGCGCTCAACCCGGCGACCATGTGCTCGGCATCGACGCCGACTCTCTCGAGCTCGGCGACCAACGTTCTCAGGACGTCCGCGTGCGGCATCATCCTCCCGCGCTGGGGAACCACTCCGCCCCACCGAGCCTCGCCGGCTCCGGTACCCCTGGTACCTCCCGTATAATCTGCTAGTTCCGAGCCAAATGTTTCAAGGGTGTCGCGATTGTGAGAGGAAATCCATGAAAAACAGGGGTCGGGGGCCAGGGGCCAGGCGTGAGGAACCGCGTTGACTGCAGTTGACGCAGTTCCTTCCGCCTGGCCCCTGGCCCCTGGCCCCCGCATCCCGACTCCCCGACTCCCCGCCTCCCCGCGTATCTTCCTAGCATCATGCTCAGCACCTTCGTACCGATCAGCAGCGGGAGATTCGAATGACGAGCGCGTGGAATGCCGCCGGGCCTTCGTCGCCCGGACCGTCGGCGGCGCTCAGCGGCGTCACGGAGGCGCGCGTGGCCGCGGCGAACGTCTGCGCCGACATGCGCGGCGGTGAGCTGCTCGACCCATCCTTCGATCGGCGCGTCGCCGCCCTCGACGCGCGCGACCGGCGCTGGACGCGCGAGCTCGTCTACGGGATGCTCCGCCAGCGCGCGCGGCTCGATGCGCTGCTCGCCGACCGCGTCAACGGCGGGCTCGCCCGCGTCGATGCCGACCTCGCCGATCTCCTGCGGCTCGGCGCCTACCAGCTCCTCGAGATGCGCAGCGTCCCCGCGTACGCGGCGATCGCGCAGACCGTCGAGCTGGCGAAGCGGCGACACGGCATCGGCGCGAGCAAGCTGGTGAACGCGGTGCTCCGCCGGCTCGACCGCGAGCGCGAGGGACTGCGTCCGCCGGTGCCTAACGATCCGATCGACGCCCTCGCCCTCGAGCACTCGCACCCGCGCTGGCTCGTCGCGCGCTGGGTGGCGCGATGGGGCGCCGACGAGACGCGCCGCCTCCTCGCCGCGAACAACGCCGAGGCGCCGATCATCGCGCGCCCCTGGCACGTCGTCCGCGAGCAGCTCGAGGCGACGCTCGAGTCGGCCGGCGTCCACGTCGCCGACGCGCCGCTCGTCCCCGACAGCATCACCATCGCCGCGCCCCCGATCGGGCTCACGGAGCTCGGCGCGTACAAGCAGGGGCTCTTCCACGTGCAGGATCCCGCGTCGACGCTCGTCACGCGGTACGCCTGCTTCCCGAGTGGCGCGACGGTGGCCGACCTCTGCGCGGCGCCGGGCGGCAAGTCGATCGAGCTCTCGCGCACCGCGGGGACGGTCGTCGCCTCCGACGCGTCCATCGCGCGGCTGGCGCGCGTCCGGCAGAACGTTAACCGGCTCGAGGCGCACAACATCGAGCTCGCCGTCGGCGACGCGCGCTTCCCCGCGGTGCGCGACGTGGACGGCGTCCTCGTCGACGTGCCGTGCACCGGCACGGGAACCTTCCGCCGCCATCCGGACGCGCGCTGGCGCCTCAAGATCGCCGATCTCGCCGTGCTCGGCGCGCTGCAGCGCGCGATCATCCGCGCCGCGGCGACCGCGGTGCGCCCCGGCGGACTCCTCGTCTACAGCACCTGCTCGCTCGAGCCCGAGGAGAACGACGAGCAGATCGAGAGCTTCCTCGCCGACCATCCGGAGTGGTCGCTCGAGCCGCCCCCGGAGGGCGTCGTCCCCGAGAGCGTCCTCGATGCCGGCCGGCTCCGCGTGCTTCCGCAGCGCCACGGCACCGACGGCTCCTTCGCGGCGCGACTCCGCCGCGCGGCGCGCTGAGCGACGGGTGAGCGCACGATGAGCTTCCGGACGCGGATGCGCCGCGCGATGCCCTATCTGGTCGCCGCGGCGCTCGGCTTCGCCTCGGCGTACGTGGTCGTCGCGGTTGCGGTGTTCCCCGGAGGCGGGAACAGCGACGACGTCACCGTGCCGAGCCTCACCGGGCTGACGGTGGACGACGCGACGCGGCGGCTGTCGAAGCTCGGTCTGCGCATCGCGAAGGGCGGCTCGCGTCCGAGCGCCGGCGCGCCGGCGGGCTCGATCATCGAGCAGAACCCGCTCGGCGGGACGATCAGCCACGCCGGCGAGACGGTGACGGTGACGACGAGCGCGGGCCAGCGGCAGCAGCCGGTTCCCGAGACGAAGGGGATGTCGCGCCGCGACGCCGAGCAGGCGCTCGAGGACGCGGGCTTCTCCACGGGCACGGTGACCCAGCAGCCGAGCGACGCGCCGCGGGGCACGGTGCTGCAGAGCGATCCCGCCGCGGGCACCAACGCCGCGCTCGGCCCGGTGGCGCTCGTGATCAGCAGCGGCCCGGCGGCGGTCGTCCTGCCTAACGTCGTCGGCCGCTCATACGCCGACGCGCGCTCCGCGCTCGAGCAGCTCGGCCTCGTCGTCTCCGGCAGCGGCCTCGACTCCACCTCCACGGCGCCCGCGGGCACCGTCGTCTCGATGAACCCCACGGCCGGTCGCACGGTACCATCCGGCAGCGGCGTCGGCTTGCGGCTCTCGGCGGGGATCGGGATCGTACAGCCATAGGGGCCAGGGGCCAGGGGCCAGGCGTCAGGAACGGCGTCGACCGGGTGCCGCAGTTCCTTCCGCCTGGCCCCTGGCCCCCTCCTCGCGGCAAAGCACTAACTTTCTCCCAATGAACGCTCTCATCGCCCCCTCGCTCCTCAGCGCCGACTTCGCACGACTCGCCGAGGAGGTCGCTCGCTGCGAGGCGGGGGGCGCGGACTGGCTGCACGTGGACGTCATGGATGGGCGGTTCGTGCCGAACCTGACCTTCGGCGCGAAGGTGATCGAGACCGTGCACCGGCTGACGAAGCTGCCGCTGGACGTGCATCTCATGGTCGTCGAGCCCGAGCGGTACTTCGACGACTTCGCCCGCGCGGGAGCGACGGTGCTCACCGTCCACGCCGAGGCCGCGCCGCACCTGCAGCGGCAGCTCGCGCGCATCCGCGAGCTCGGGTGCAAGGCGGGAGTCGCGCTGAACCCCGGAACGCCGCTCGCGATGGTCGAGGACGTGCTCGCCGATCTCGATCTCCTGCTCGTGATGTCGGTGAACCCCGGCTTCGGCGGACAGAAGTTCATCGCGCACTCCATCGACAAGATCGCGCGGGCGCGTCGCATGCTCGACGCGGCGCGCAGCGGCGCGCGGCTGGAGGTGGACGGCGGCATCAACCGCGACACGATCGCCGCGGCGCGGAAGGCGGGCGCGGACACCTTCGTCGCCGGGAACGCGGTGTTCACCGCGCCCGACCTCGCCGGCGAGATCGCCGCGCTGCGGCAGCTCGCCATGGAGCGCGCGTGACCGTCCGCCAGCAGTGGGGCATCGTCCTCGGGGTGGTGGTCGTGCTCGCCGGCGTGCTGTTCCTCGGGACGCACGCGATGCGCGACGAGCTCTTTCCGGTGAGCGTCGGGGGACAGGCGCCGGACTTCAAGGCGTCGCCCCTGCTCGAGCCGGTGTATCCCGCGGCGCCGAGCGACAGCTTCACCTCCACGCCCGTCGCCGACGGCGCGCGCGCGAAGACGCTGGCGAGCTACCGCGGCCAGGTCGTCCTGCTCAACATCTGGGCGACCTGGTGCGCACCGTGCCGCGCGGAGATGCCCTCGATCGAGAAGCTGCATCGCGAGTTCGGACCACGCGGGCTGAAGATCGTCGCGGTGAGCGTGGACGATCCGGGGCAGCAGGCGGCGGTGCGCGACTTCGCCCGCGACCTCGGGCTCACCTTCGAGATCCTCCAGGATCCGACGCACGACATCCAGCGCGCCTATCAGACGACGGGCGTGCCGGAGACCTTCGTGCTCGGCAAGGACGGAGTGATCCGCAAGAAGATCATCGGCGCGACGGACTGGAGCTCGGAGGGAACGCGCGCGCTCGTCGCGCAGCTCCTCGCCGAGGACGCGGGCCGATGACGCCGACCGCGCGCAACGCGGCGAAGCGCTCGCTGCACAGCGCCGTCACCGAGCGGCTCCCGCTCAAGCTCGCGGCGATCTTCTTCGCCATCGTGCTCTGGCTCGTCGTCAGCGCCGAGGAGCCGACGCAGGAGATCGTCAACGTGCGCTTCACGCCGGCGCTCGACAGCGGCGTCGTGATCACCGGAGGGGTCCCCTCGGTGCGCGCGCTCGTGCTCGGCAGCGGGCGGGAGCTGCTCAAGCTGTACAACGCGCAGCCGGTGATCGTGCGGCGCGTGCGCACGGGCGCGGGCGACAGCGTCCGCGTCGAGCTCGGGCCGGCGGACGTCGATCTGCCGGCGGGGGTGAACGCGGTGGTGCGTGATGTCCGGCCACGCGTGGTGACGCTGCGCGTCCAGCGCGTCGCGCCCATCCCCGCCGGCGACACGGCGACGGACATCCAGCACCCGGTGCCGTGACGCGCATCCTCGCGATCGAGACGTCGTGCGACGAGACGTCGGCCGCGGTGCTCGCCGGGAGCGGGGACGCGACCGCGCTCGAGTCGCTGGTCATCCTCTCCCAGGACGTGCATCGCGTCTTCGGTGGGGTCGTGCCGGAGATCGCGTCGCGCGCGCACCTGACCGCGATCGTCCCCGTGGTCGAGCAGTCGCTGCGCGAGGCGCGCGTCTCGCTCGCCGACGTCGACGCGGTCGCGGTGACCAACGCGCCGGGGCTCGTCGGCGCGCTGCTCGTCGGCGTCAGCTTCGCGAAGTCGCTCGCGTTCGGCGCGGGGAAGCCGCTGGTCGGCGTGCACCACATGGAGGGGCACCTCTTCGCGACCGCGATCGAGCATTCGGAGGCGGTGCCGCCCTTCACCGCGCTGCTGGTCAGCGGGGGGCACACGCTCCTCCTCGACGTGCCCGAGTGGGGCAGCTACCGGCTGCTCGGCGCGACGCGCGACGACGCGGCGGGCGAGGCGTTCGACAAGGTGGCGAAGCTGCTCGGTCTTCCCTACCCCGGCGGGCGGCACATCGAGGCGCTCGCGGGTACCATGACTGGTGAGAATCCACTGCGCTTCTCCCGCCCGATGACGCGCCGCGACCAGCAGCCGGGAGATCCCGACTACTTCGACGTCTCCTTCAGCGGGCTGAAGACGGCGGTACTGCACGCGGTGCGCGAGCGGTCGCTCCCGCCGCGTCCGGAGCATGGGGAGGACCCCGACGCCGCGGCGCGCGCGGCGATCGCCGCCGCCTTCCAGGACGCGCTGGTGGACACGCTCGCCGAGAAGACGTATCGTGCGGCGCGGCTGCACGGTCGCACCCGCGTCGTGCTCGGCGGCGGCGTGGCGTGCAACCGGACGCTGGTCGCCCGCGTCGCCGAGCGCGTCCGGCCGTTTGGCGCGACGGTGTACGCGCCGAGCGTGCGGCTCGCGACCGACAACGCGGCGATGATCGCCCGCGCCGGCCTGTTCCGCTTCGAGCGCGGCGAGCGTGCCGCGCTCGACCTCAACGCCTACGCCTCACAGCCCATTCCCGGGATGATCGCCGCATGATCCTCGCTTCACCGACGGTCGTACAGCCGTTCAGCTATCCGCTCGGCCCCCTCGAGATCACCGGCTTCGGGCTGGCGATGTTCCTCTCCTTCGTCGTCGCGCAGCACGTGGCGCAGGTGGAGACGGAGCGCCGCGGCTACGATCCGGCGCCCGTGGGCGACCTGATCTTCGCCGCGGTGATCGGCGGGCTGCTCGGCGCGAAGCTCTACTACGTGATCCTCACCGGCGACCCGCGATCGTTCCTGCAGCGCGCGGGCTTCGTCTTCTGGGGTGGGCTCATCGGCGGCACGCTCGCCGTGCTGGCGATGGCGAAGTGGCGGAAGATGAACATCCCGCGCGTCGCCGACGTCGGCGGACCGGCGGTGATGGCGGCGTACGCGGTGGGGCGTACGGGCTGCTGGGCGGTGGGCGACGATTACGGGCGCCCGTGGAACGGCTTCCTCGCCGTCGCCTTCCCGAACGGCGCGCCACCGAGCACGGTGGGGATCATGTCGCGGCTGTTCCACGTGCAGTTCCCGCCGACGATGTCGCCGGACACGGTGGTCGGTGTGCACCCGACGCAGCTCTACGAGGTGACGTTGGCGACGCTGCTCTTCCTCGTGCTGTGGAAGCTGCGCGACCACCGGCACGCGGAAGGGTGGCTGTTCGGGGTGTACTGCGTCTTCGCCGGCGTCGAGCGGTTCATCATCGAGTTCTTCCGCGCGAAGGACGACCGCTTCTTCGACGGGATCACGACGGCCCAGGTGATCGCGATCTGCTTCGTCGTGCTCGGCGCGGTGATCATGATGCGCCGCTGGACGCCGCGGGCGGGCGCGCCGGGGATCTACGCGCCGGGCGTCGCCGCGATGCCC
>JABFXC010000112.1 GCA_013361935.1 Gemmatimonadaceae bacterium | reverse complement strand
CCGACGAGCAACATCCCCGCCGCGATCCCGACGATACCGGCGATGAGCGAGACCCCGTCGCCGCTCCGCAATCCCCCCGCCCATCCCTCGGCGCCCGCGTTCACCGCTTCGAGCACGCCGATCACGATCGCGACCATCGCCATGGCTTTCATCGCTCCTCCTAACGGTTGAATGTCTCCGCTTCCGATCAGGACCGCGAACGCGGGCCGCGCAGGAATTCCACATCCCTCACCCTCGGCCTGCCCCTCATCCTGCCCCTCATCCCTCCTCTCCCGCAGCGCCTCGATCCGCAGTCCCGGCGCGCTTCGCGCCACGTCCCACAGCGTTCGTCCCCAGAACCACGCGCCCCGTCCACGCTCACCACGACGCTGGTCGCGGAAGCACAGCTCCATCTCGCGTCCGTACTCGGCGCGGAAGCGCGCTGGATACGCGCGCAGCATGAGTCGATAGATCCGTTCGGGGCTCATGCCGGCCTCAGGCCGATGAGCTTCTTCCGGCGCGCGGCACGGACGATCTCCTCCATGCGTCGCGCCTCGGCGCGCGCGACCGCGAGCCCGAGCTCGGTGAGCCGGTAGTAGCGCCGCCGCGCGTCGTCCATCGCCGGGTCGGCGCGCTCGCCGCTCTCGGCGACCAGTCCGCTCTCGAGCAGCCGCTTGAGCGAGCCGTAGAGCGTTCCCGGACCGAGCCGCACCGCACCCGCGCTGCGCCCGTCGACCTCCTGCATGATCGCGTACCCGTGCCGCTCGCCGTCGGCGAGCGCCATCAGGATCTGGAAGGTCGCCGGCGGGAGCGGAAGGAACGACTCCGGTGTCCGCGCCGTGGTTCTCGATCTCGCCATCGCCGCCCGCCTCTCAGTCGGTAGTCGTTATATCGTCTGTCGATATAATACGACCGACCGGCCCCGCTGTCAATGGCGGCCCCCGCGGGCCTCAGGCCGAGCGGCGCGGCGGACGCAGGAGCGGCACCAGGGAGAGCAGCGCCCACGCCCCCTCGAGGAAGATGAACCCGAGCCGGCGGTCCTCGACCGCGACGACCGTGAGGAGGGCGGAGCCGACGAAGTTCAGCAGGTTGAAGACGCGGTCGGTGCGATCGAGCCGGCCCGTCTGGAGGAGCGCGAAGCCGGTGAGGATGAGCACCGCGCCGACCATGGAGAGCAATTGATAGAGCATGTGACTCCGCCCAAGTTTCGGTATGGCTTCGCTTCGCCGCGCCTGGCTGCGGCTCTCTCTCGTCCTCGCCGCGCGCGCCTTCCGGCATCCGCGCGTCGCCGCCGATCTCCTCGGCGTCGCCTGGCGCTTCCGCTCGCGGCGCTGGTGGGCGAAGCCGCCCTTCCTTCCCCTGCCTGACGGCGAGTACCTGCGCTGGCGGATGCACACCGCGTACGGGGATCACGACGCGGTGCCGCCGGCGGACGACATCGTGCGCTACGCGCGCTGGGCGCGCGGGGGCGGCGGGCGATGAAAGCAATCGCCGAGCGCCTGAAGGCACAAGCATACGGGCTCGGCTTCGATCTCGCGGGGATAACCACGCTCGGGCCCATGGAGACCGCGGGCGTCTTCGACGAGTGGGTCGCGCGCGGCTACTCGGGGGAGATGTCGTATCTCCCGCGCGGCGCGGAGAAGCGGCACGACACGCGGCGCCCGTACGAAGGGGCGACGAGCGCGCTCGTCGTCGCGATGAGCTACGGCGGCCGCGAGCCGAGTGGCCCCGTCGCGAGGTACGCGCGCGGGGACGACTACCACGACGTGATGGTCGACAGGCTGAACGCGCTGCACCGCTGGCTGGAGAGCGAGGTGGGCGCGCCCATTCGCGGGAAGTCGTACGTCGACACCGGCCCGATCCTCGAGCGCGATCTCGCGCGGCGCGCGGGGCTGGGCTGGTTCGGCAAGAACACCAACCTGCTCAACCCGACGCTGGGAAGCTTCTTCTTCCTTGGCGGGCTGTTCGTCGAGCTGGAGCTCCAGCCGGACGCGCCCTTCGAGGCGGAGCGCTGCGGGAGCTGCACGCGCTGCATCGAGGCGTGTCCGACGAACGCGATCGTCGCCCCGCGCAGGCTGGACGCGACGAAGTGCATCTCGTATCTGACCATCGAGCTCAAAGGGGCGATCCCCGAGGAGCTGCGCGCGAAGATCGGGGAGCTGCTCTACGGGTGCGACATCTGCCAGGAGGTCTGCCCCTGGAACGGGAAGTTCGCGCGGGCGCTGCCCGAGGGTTCACCGTTCGCGCCGCGGGAGACGTTAGGCAGGAAGGACGCGCGTCAGCTCGCGCGCGAGCTGCTGGAGATGTCTCAGGAGGAGTTCAGTGGTGCGTTCAAGGGCTCGCCGATGAAGCGCGCGAAGCTGCGCGGGCTGAAGCGCAACGCCGCCGTGGTGCTCGGGAATATCGGATTGCCCGACGACGCCCCTGCATTGGTGGCCGTGCTCTCGGACGCCGAGCCGCTGGCACGGTCGCATGCTGCCTGGGCGCTGGGCCGGCTCCGCGCACCGTCGACCGTCGCCCCCCTTCGCGCTCGCCTGGACGTGGAGGAAGACGCCGCCGTGCGCGCCGATGTCGAGGCCGCGCTCGACGCGCTCGACGCGCGCTGACCGTCACGCGCGAACAGCGCGGACGTCCATCGTCATCTGCACTCGTGCGGCCAGCGGGGCGTGAACCGCGCGAAGGTGATGGAGCGGTAGTCCGCGCGCTCGTATAGCACCCCGATGTCGCCGCCGGGAAGAACGGCGAGCGTGGAGTAGGCCGCCGCGCCGGGCTCCACCGTCACGAAAGCCGGCCAGCTCGCCCCGTCGTCACACGAGAGGCGCACGAGCAGATTGCGGCGGCTTGTGGAGTCGGCGGTGTTGCTGAAGACCAGCCGGCGAGCGCGCGCACTCCCCATCGGCGCTGCCTCGTCGAAGCGTACGATGGCTCCGTTGTTGGCGGGGTCGACGAGCTGCGGTTCGGGCCGGAGGCCCACGTACGTCTCGCCGCCGTCGCTCGACGAGGCGACGAGCCGGTAAGGCTTCGCACGACTGTTGAGCATCACCCGGCCGTCGCTCAGCTCGACGGTCTTGTTCTCGTCCAGCCCCGGCCCCAGCAGCGTCCCCATGCGCCAGGTGGCTCCGTGATCGTCGCTGATCGCGCTCGCGCCGTAGTTCGCGCCGCGATAGCGGATGACGAACTGCTGGATCAGGCGCCCGGCGTGCGCGCCGTGGCGAAGCTGGATCCCCTGCCCCGACGCCGCGAAGATCCCGCCCCAATCGGGATCCTTGATCGCCGCCGTGATGCGGCGATGCCGCCAGGTGAGGCCGTCGTCGTCGGACCAGCTGTAGTCCGCCTGCAGGACGTCGGGGTCGTCCTCACCGGCGCCGGTGGCTGATCCGGCGAAGCCCTGGCGCCGCGAAGCGGCGTGGAACAGGAAGATCCGTCCAGTCTCGCGGTCCACGAGCAGGCTCGGGTCGCCGTAGCCGACGGGCGCCGGCTCGCTTCGCACCACCTGGCGCGGCAGCCACGTCGCGCCGCCATCCGTGCTGCGGCGCGCCAGCAGCGCGATGTTGCTCGGCAGGTCCGCCGACGACGGGCGGCCATCGTAGGCCGCGATCAGCGTCCCCTTGCTGGTGACAGCCAGCGCGGGGATGCGGTAGATCGGGTATCCGACCCCGCTCTGCTCGAGATCCACGCGCGTGATCGTCGGAGGCTGCACCGTCGGAGCGGCGGGCAATGTGCCCTGCGCGCCCGGCGAGGCACATGCGAGCCCCGCGATGCCGAGCGTGCAGGCCCCCACGAGCAGGGCTGAACGGAAGATCAATCCCATCATCTGATTCATGCGGGCAGGATAACAGGGGCGCCAGCAGTACGCGCCACCAGAGCTGCATGCTACCACGCCGACCGCCTGGGAGCCGGCTGCCGCGCCGGGTGCGAGCGCGAGCGCGTCGGCGCCCGCCTCGCATGTCCGCCGCCGTCGCCGGCCTCACTGCGCGCGGCCCCCGCTTCTCGTCAACCTAACGTGCGATGGGCGAATCGCTCGGCAGCACGAGCTTCCAGGCGGTGCCGAAGCCCGTGTTCAGGCGGAACTGCAGCGTGATGCCGAGCAGGCCGAGCGCCTCGAGCTGGCGCGCGCGATCGAGCGCGCCGACGTCGATGGCGTTGAGCCCTCCCGCCTTCACGAACTCGGCGACCTTCGCCTTGGCGGCGTCATCGTCTCCCGCGAGGAAGACGTCGAGCGTCTGGCCGGCGACCTGCCCGGCGACGAGCGTCGGGGCGAAGGTGGTGTTGAACGCCTTCACGAGCTTCGCCGACGCGGGGAGCAGCTTCCGGATCTCCTCGGCCGCGGACGTGTCGCCCGACGTCACGAGTCCCGTGTAGCTGTCGTTGAGCGGATTCGAGATGTCGACGACGATCTTCCCGCCGAGCGAGCTGCCGAGGCGCTTCGCGAGCTCGAGGCTCGCCGCATAGGGCGTCGCGACGACGACGATGTCGGCCGCCGCGATGGCGTCGCGCGTGTCGCCGGCGACGCGGGCGCCGAGCTCCGTGGCGAGCGCCTGCGCCTTCGCGCCGTCTTCGTCGTACAGCGTGACGGTGTTCTTCCCGGCGAGCGCGCGCGTCGCGATGCCGCGGCCCATGTTGCCGGTGCCGATGATGAGGATGTTCATGTTCCGGGTCTCCGGTGGAAAGTGGGCGTGAGAGAGCGTGCGCGGGCTACGCGGCGCGCTCGAGGCGGCGGGCCGACGCCGGCGCGACCGTCGCCTGGCGGCGGGACGCGATCAGCGCGTCGAGCGAGAAGCGGCCGGCGCCGGTGAAGGCGAGGGCCACGGTGACCGCGAGGAGCGTGAGCGGGTACTCGGCGCCGTTCGGGCCGAAGAAGCCGACCGCGAGGTGCACGAGGGCGATCGCGCCGAGCATGGTGACGGCGAGGCCGAAGCTCGCGAGACGCGTGAGCAGGCCGACGACGAGCGCGAGGCCGCCGAGGAGCTCGACGACGCCGGTGAGCGGTCCGGTGACGCCCGGGAACGGGATCCCCATGCCCTGGAACGCGCCCGTCACGCCGGCGAAGCCGTAGACGAACAGCTTCTGTGCGCCGTGCGCGGCGAAGGTGGCGCCGGCGGCGACGCGGAGGATCGTGAGGCCGATGTCGGCGCGGGTGGTGGTGTTCGATGCGATCATGTTGGTCGAGGCTCCCTGTTGGTTAGACACTGGTTGTTATAACACGTATTAGACGAAAACAATCACTCGGTCGATCGCGCGAGCGCCAGCAGGTCGACGAGCGTGCGAAGCTGGGCCTTCGTCAGGTGGCCGAGCAGCCCCTCGTGCGCTCGGGCGACGTCGTCGTCGAGCTCGTCGACCAGGCGACGACCCTTGGCCGTCAACACCGTGTTCACGAGTCGGCGATCTTCCGTGCTGCGCGCCCGGCTGACGAGCCCTGCCGTCTCCATCCGGTCCAGCAGGCGGGTGACGTCGGGCGTGCGTGAGATCAGCCGCTCGCCGATCTCGTTCCGGCAGAGCCCGGCCGTCCCCGCCCCGCGCAGGATGCGCAGCACGTTGTACTGCGTCATCGACAGCCCATGTGGCGCGAGCACCCGCTCGAGGCCCTCCCGCGTCACCGCTTCGGTGCGCGCGATGCTCACCAGCGCCTCCTCGCGGAGGCTCTTGAACGGCTTCTCCTGGCGGAGCTCGTCGCGCAGCGTGGTAGGCATGGACGGATAATAGGTGTTACAACATCAAGTGTCAAGACCTGTTCTTCGGGGCCGGCGGCGAATCGTGGAGCAGCACCACCTTCCCGGTGGTCTGGCGCCCCTCGAGCGCGCGGTGCGCTTCGAATGCCTCGGCGAGCGGAAACTCCGCTCCGATGCGTACCTGCAGCTCCCCCGCCGCGATCCACGCGAACAGCTCGCGCGCGCGGTGGAGCAGCTCGTCGCGCGTGGCCACGTAATGACCGAGCGTCGGCCGCGTCAGGAAGAGCGATCCCTTCCGGTTCAGGATCTGGGGATCGATCGGCGGCACCGGCCCGCTCGACTGGCCGAAGAGCACCATCATGCCGCGCGGCGCGAGCACGTCGAGCCCCGACAGGAAGGTGCTCCGCCCGACCGAATCGTAGACCACCTGCACGCCGCGCTGCTCCGTGAGGCGGCGGACTTCGGCGACGAAGTCGTCGCGCGTGTACACGATCACCTCGTCGGCCCCCGCGGCGCGGGCGAGCGCCGCCTTCTCGTCGGAGCCCGCCGTGCCGACGACCCATGCGCCGCGACGCTTGGCGATCTGCACGAGCAGCAGCCCGACACCTCCCGCCGCGGCATGCACGAGGCAGCGATCGCCATCGCGCAGCGGCCATGTGGAGGTGGCGAGATAGTGCGCCGTCATCCCCTGCAGCATGACGGCCGCCGCCACGCGAACGCTCACCTCCGGCGGCAGCGGCACGAGCTTCCACGCGGGGACGACCGCGTACTCGGCGTACGAGCCGAGCACGCTCGCCCACGCGACACGCTCGCCCGGCACGACCTCGTGCACGTCCGGCCCCGTGGCGACCACCGTCCCCGCGCCTTCCTCCCCGAGCGTCGCCGGCAACGGGATCTCATAGAGTCCGCTGCGCTTGTACACGTCGACGAAGTTCACCCCGCTCGCTTCGACGCGGACGAGGGCCTCGCCCGCGCGAGGACGCGGCACGGGAATCGACTCGACGCGAAGCGCCTCGGCCCCGCCCGTCTCGTGCACGCGCACGGCGCGCATCGTCGTCGGAACGTCGCTCATGCCCCCTCGTTCACTCGGATCGCTATGCGCCTCACGGCGCGGTCTTCACTCCCCGACGCGCGCCATCGAGCGCGTCGGCGAGCCATGTCGTGACCGCGCCGAGACTCTGCGACGTGATGGCGTGTCCCATGGGGAGCTCACGGTAGGTGAGCGCCACCGGGAGGCGCTCGAGCTGCTCGCGGGCCCAGCGGGCAAGGTGAATGCCCAGCTTCTCGTCGGCCGTGCCATGGACGATGAGCAGCGGCTTGTCCCGCAGCGCCTCGGGCGTCGCGGCACGAGCCAGCGCTTCCGGGAGCAGACGTCCACTCATCGAGATGGCGCCCGCCAGCTTCTGCGGGGCGGTGACCATCGTGGCGAGCGCCATGATGCCGCCCTGGCTGAATCCGCCCATGAACACCCGCGCGGGATCGGCACCGTATGCCGCCACCGCTTCGTCGACGAACCGGGCGAGATGCGTCCAGCCGGCCTCCGCTTCCTCGGCCACGATCACCGGCCCCTGAGCCGTGAAAGTGACGTGAAACCATCCGAACCCGTTCGGGCCGAACACGAGCGGCGAACGCACGCTCAGCACGATGAAGCGTGGATCGAATGCCGGCGCGAGCTGCGCCATCTGCTGCTCGTTCGCGCCCACCCCGTGCAGCAGGATGAGCATCGGAGGACGTTCGTCGGGCGCGTTCGCGCCGGGCGTCGCCGGTCGTACCTCGTGCACCAGTGAGAGCGACCTCATGACTTCACCTCGTCGGTGGGGACACGGAGCCGGATGCGCGTACCCCATGGATCCTGCGTGAGCGTCTCGCCCGCCTGGGTCTCATCGACGTCATGGCCGGCGGCCCGGATGCTGCGCGTCGCCAGTGCGACGTCGTCGGCCGAGGGGAGCTCGATGGTCCACTCGAGCAGTCGCGCATCGTCGTTCCCCGACTGACGGGCACCCGGCCCCGCCCACACGTTCGTGCCGAGATGGTGATGATAGCCGCCCGCGCCCAGAAAGAGCGCCCCGGGATATCGCCATGTCATCCGGTCGAAGCCGAGCGCGTCGGAGAAGAATGCCGAGCCCTGCGCGAGGCTCCCGACGTGGAGGTGGACGTGCCCGATGGTGGTGCCCGCCGGCATCCCGCTCCAGCGCGTGTCGCCCGCCGAGGCGGCGAGATCGGCCATGTCCACCGGATCGGTGGAGATCATCAGCTCGCGCCCCAGGCGCTGCCAGCTCGAGCGTGGGCGATCCGCATAGACCTCGATCCCCAGTCCGTCCGGATCGGTGAGATACAGCGCCTCGCTCACAAGATGATCACCCGCGCCGGCCCTCGCGCCGATCTCGGCGAGATGCCGCACGAAGCGTCCGAGCGACGGACGGTCGGGAAGAAGAATGGCGAAGTGGTAGAGGCCGAGCAGCCCGCGTCCGGCTGGCCGGACGCCCTTCCGCTCCTCCAGCTCGACGAGCACGCGCGACGCACCGTGCGCGGCGAGCGACGCGCTCGCCGCGTCTCGCTCGACCACGCGCATTCCCAGCGTGCGCTCGTAGAACGCGAGCGAGCGCGCGAGGTCCGCGACCTGGAGCCGGACCTTGCCGAGGCGGGTCGCATCCGGCAGTCGATAGCCCGCCGGCGCTTCGCCGTAGCTGCCGGGCGTCGCCGGCTCCGCGGTGGTCGCCGCGCCGAAGAGGTCGTTGGTGGTCGCGCCCATGAGTCGCTCCTGTTGGTGTGTCGTGGAGGTGGAATAATACGTGTTATAACATATAGTGTCAAGACCTGTGTTCGGCGGCTTGCCCCGGGCGCACGGGCTCGGCGGCTCGGCTTGCCACCCCCATCGTGGCGCGACGAGGCGATGCGGCGTACGTTGGACGCACCCGCTTCGGGAGGCCGTCGACATGTCCAGCGATCTCCCCGCCAGTCCACGCGTTACGCCGCACCGCGGGCAATCCGTCGCGGCGTTCAACGACACGGTCGCGGAATGGATGCGAGCCTCGTTCGATGCGCTCATCGGGCTCATCGAACAGGTGGTGCCGGGAATGCGCGGCTCCGTGCTGCTGCTCGACGACGACGGAGCCACCCTGCGCCACGGGGCCGCGCCCCACCTGCCGGAGGCGTACTGCCGGCTGATCGACGGCGAGCGCATCGGCCCGGCGGCCGGTTCGTGCGGGACCGCGGCCTACCGCGGGGAGCGCGTCATCGTGCGCGACATCGCGACGGACCCGCTCTGGGCGTCCTACCGGGCCGCCGCCGAACCGTTCGGCCTCGCCGCGTGCTGGGCGACGCCCATCTTCGACTCGGAGAGGCGGCTGCTCGGGACGTTCGCCATGTACTACGGCGAGCCGCGCGATCCCACCGAGGACGACATCGCGCTGACGGAGACGGCGACGCTGCTGTCGGCGAACATCATCACGCGGGCGCGCAGTGCGAGGACGCTTCGCGCGCGCACCGAAGCCGCCGAGCAGCTGGCGGCATCGCTGCGCCGGCACGAGGAAGAGCTGGTCCTGAGCCATGCGCGCCTGCGCGCGGCCCTCGACGCGTCGGCCACGAGCACGTGGCAATGGAACGTGAAGACGGACGTGGTCGACTGCGACGAGGGCCTCTATCGCCTCTTCGGCGTCGATCCCGCCGACGGGGGCGGCTCCTTCGACCTCTTCGTCGCGCGCATCCACCCCGAGGATCGTGGCTCGCTGGTCGCGGCCGCACGGAGCTGCGCGTCAGAGGGCACGGACCTCGACGAGGAGTTTCGCGTCGTGTGGCCCGACGGCTCGATCCACTGGGTGGCAGACCGGGGGCGAGCCATCCCTGGCGAGGACGGGCGGCCCGCGCACCTGGTCGGCGCCTGCCTGGACGTCACCGAGCGGCGCGTGCGCGACGGGCAGTTTCGCGCGCTCGCCGAGAGCATCGCCCAGCTCGCGTGGATGGCCGACGCCGCCGGTTCGATCTACTGGTACAACCGACGGTGGTACGACTACACCGGCACGACGCTGGAGCAGATGCGGGGCTGGGGATGGAAGTCGGTGCACCACCCCGACCACGTCGACCGGGTGGTCGCGCGCATCCAGCATTCGTGGGACACGGGCGAGCCATGGGAGGACACCTTCCCGCTCCGCGGCCGCGACGGCGAATACCGCTGGTTCCTGCCGCGCGCGCAGCCGATCCGCGACGCGGACGGACGAATCTTCCGCTGGTTCGGGACCAACACGGACATCACCGAGCGCCTCGAAGCCGAGCGCGCGGTGCGCGAGAGCGAAGCGAAGCTGCGTCGCATCGCCGACTCCGGGATCGTCGGCGTCTTCTATTGGACGATGGCGGGCGCGATCACCGACGCCAACGCGGAGTTTCTTCGCATGCTCGGCCTGTCGGAGGACGCGCTGCAGGCGGGACAGCTGAGCTGGCGCACGCTCACGCCCCCCGAGTGGGCCGAGGCCGACGCCCTCAAGGTCGCGGAGCTCAACGAGCACGGCGTCACGGTGAACTGGGAAAAGGAGTTCGTCAGGGCAGACGGTCGACGCGTCCCGGTGCTCATCGGGGCCGCCTTCCTCGACGGCTCGACCGACCGCGGGATCGCGGTCTGCCTCGACATCACGGAGCGTCGGCGCGCCGAGGCCGAACGTGAGGCCCTGCTCGAGCGCGAGCGCGAGGCGCGCGAGGTCGCCGAGCGCGCGAGCCGGATTCGCGACGAAGTTCTGGCCGTCGTCGCCCACGACCTGCGCAACCCGGTGCACACGATCATCCTCAGTGCCGGGATGCTGCGCGAGATCCCGCTCGAGGAGGCGCAGCGGCAGCACCGGCTCGGCATCATTCAGCGCACCGCGAAGGGGATGGAGCATCTCATCCGCGACCTGCTCGACGCGACGCGGATCGAGTCGGGGACGTTCGCCGTGCGTCAGGCGCGCGTGCACGTGCGTGCGCTGCTCGACGAGACGCTCGAGCTCTTCGAGGCGCCGGCGCGCGAGCGCCGCATCATGCTGCGGTGCGAGGTGGACGACGACGTGCCGCCGGTTCTCGGAGACCGCGACCGTCTCGAGCAGGCGCTCTCGAACCTGCTCGGCAACGCCCTCAAGTTCACCCCGGCGGGGGGCCAGGTCCGGCTCTCGGCGCGGGTGGTCGCCGGCGGCGCAGTCGAGATCGATGTCGCGGACACCGGCAGCGGCATTCCCGGCGACCAGCTCGCGCACGTGTTCGACCGCTTCTGGCAGGCCGACCGGCAGGGGCGCGCGGGTGCCGGTCTCGGGCTCTCCATCGTGAAGGGAATCGTCGAGGCGCACGGCGGAGAGATCCGGGTCGAGAGCGTGGTCGGAGATGGGACGACCTTCTCCCTGACGGTGCCCGTGGCCCCGCCCTCCCGCGCCGACTCGTCGCGAACGTCCCTCTGATGCAACCGCGTGGCGACTGCCGCGCCGTCAGCGCCTCCGCGATGAAGCGGGCGACGCTGACGCGGGATCGAGCGTGGACAACAGGTAGGCGAGGTTCGCCGTGCCGTCCATGATGTGCTCGTTCGTCGAGTAGTCGCCCCGGTCGTCGTGGTAGACGATGCGGCCCGTGTTGAAGGCCGCGTACTCGTCGGGCTCGTGGAGCTGGATCCCGCGCAGGTGCTCGAAGATCGATCGATACACGGGGCCGTCGACGAGCCCGCCCCTCAACCCGTAGCGAAGGGAGTCGGGAAGCTCGGTGTGCGAGTCGCGCGGGAACACGCCGTCGCGCGGCAGCCCGACCACCATCGACGTCCCCCACGGGTTGGTGCCGAAGATCCAGTCGATCGCCGCCTGCTCGTACCCGCGGTAGCGCGTGTCGCCCGTCAGGCGACGATACATCCCCGCCTGCGTGGCGAAGGAGACCATGAGATCGTTCGAGCACCAGATGAAGGGGATACCGACGCGGAAGCCATTGCTCGCGCGACCCACGACGCGCTCGATCCCTTCGCGGTAGTACGAGGCGAGCTCGGCGCGTCCGGCGGCGTCGGCGCGCGTGGCCGCCTCGTAATGCCCGGCGTTGTGCCAGGGGTACCACTGGTAATGGCGCGCGGTGTCTGCGCCCATCCAGGGCGTCACCGGCTCGAGCCGCGCGTAGCCTAACGCTTCGCGCAGGTAGCGCGCGTCGCCGGTGAGCTGGTGGAGGAGCGCGGCGCCGAGCTCCATGTCGTCCACCCAGTTGTCCTCCTCGTAGAAGTACGGGGAGGTCGCGGGCGCGGTCTGGCAGACGCCGGGATGCTTCGTGCCTAACGCGTAGGCCGCGACGGCCTTTCGCCGCAGCGTGTCGGCGAGGGCGGAGTCGCGTCCGGCGAAGACGCGCGCCCCCAGCGCGAACGCGGCCGCCATCTTCCCCGCCGTGGACGCGTATCCGGTCGAGCGGTTTCTGTTGCCGAGCAGCCCCTGCGGCCGCCCCGTGCAGGGGTACACCGGGCGCTCCTTCCCCTTCCCCCAGCCGTAGTCGCTGCTGTCGGTGGTGATGAGGTCGAAGTAGACGTGGTCGCGGTCGTCCCCGACCTGGTTGAACATCGTGCTGTCGTCGGGGAACATGCGCGTCAGCCAGGCGAGCCCGTGACGCGCCTCGTCGAGCACGTCGGGCACGCCGTTGGGCCCCGGCAGCCCGCGCGCGTCGTACGCGTCGGCAAATGCGCCCGGCGCGTCGCGCCAGGCGGCGAGCAGGTGATAGGTCGCGGTCGCCGACGTCGTGACGTACTGCAGGTAGTCCGCGGCGTCGGCCCACCCGCCGCTCACCGCGATGAACTGCCCCGTGCGCGTGGGATGGTCGACGATGATGCCGTCGCGCGTGTGCGCGGAGTCGCGAAGGAATGGATTGTAGCCGGAGCGCTGCACGCGCATGAGCGCCATCAGCGTGTCGGCGAGGCCACGGTACACATCGGCGCCGACGCGCACGGGACCGGAGACGTACGCGCCGGCGCGCACGCGGTAGCGCCCGGGCCGCCGCAGCGCCGAGAAGTCGAGGCGCCACGTCTCGACGCACGCGCCCAACGCCGAGTCACGCCGCGCCGCGAGCGGGCCGAGCGCGACACGTCCGCGCTCGTCCTCCACCGTGAACCGGGTGAGCGCGACCGGGCGCAGCGCACACACCACGGCGACCTTCGGTGCGTCGGGGAGGTAACCCACCTGATTGACGCGCACGAACGCGGCGCTGTCGGGCGCCGGCTGCGCGCCGGCGGTCGCGCTCGCGAGCACGAGGGCCAGCGCTGCCGAGCTCATCGGGATCCGCATCGCGGTCACCGGCTGTGCTTGTACATCATCTCCACCAGCTCGTCGTACATCTCCTCCGCGTCCGCGTCGCTCCCGCGGATGGCCGACGTCGCGCAGTGCTTCAGGTGGTTGCGCATCAGCTCGCGCCCCACCGCGCGCAGCGCCTCGTGCACCGAGGAGATCTGCGTCAGGATGTCGGCGCAGTAGCGGTCCTCCTCGACCATCTTCTGCAGGCCGCGCACCTGCCCCTCGATGCGGCGGAGCCGCTTGAGGTTGCGGTCCTTGATGTCGGCGTCGACGCCGACGGCCTTGCGCCCGCCGCCGTCGTCGTGCGCGCCGCAGCCACAGCTCGCGACGTGGGCGAGGGGGAGCGAGGCGTGCTTCGATCTCGTCGTCATGTCTCGTATCCTCTCGTTGGAGCTCAGACGATTCGCGCCGCGCGCAGTCGCAGGCTGTTCGTCACCACGCTCACGGAGCTGAAGGCCATCGCCGCGCTGGCGAGGATGGGGCTGAGCAGGAGGCCGAAGGCGGGATAGAGCACCCCCGCCGCCACCGGGATCCCGATCACGTTGTAGACGAACGCCCAGAAGAGATTCTGCTTCATGGTCCGCATGGTGCGGCGCGACAGCGCCACGGCGTGCGCCGCGGCGCGCAGGTCGCCGCGCATCAGCACGACGTCCCCCGCCTCGACGGCGATGTCCGTCCCCGTGCCGATGGCCATGCCGACATCGGCCTTCGCGAGCGCGGGGGCGTCGTTGATCCCGTCGCCGACCATCGCGACGACCTTTCCCTCGCCCTGCAGCCGCCCGATCTCCGCCACCTTGCCATCGGGAAGCACCTCGGCCACCACGCGGTCGATCCCTGCCTGACGCGCGACCGCCTCGGCGGTGCGGCGATTGTCGCCGGTGAGCATGACGACCTCGAGGCCCAACGCGTGGAAGCGGCGGATCGCGTCGCGCGAAGTCTCTCTGATCGGGTCGGCCACCGCAATCACCGCGGCGAGCGCGCCGTCGATCGCCACGTACATCGTCGTCTTCGCATCCGTTGCGAGACGCTCGGCGTCGGCCGCGAGCGGAGATGCATCGATCCCCCGCTCCGACATGAGCGCGACGTTCCCCACCGCTACCGACGCGCCGTCCACCCTCGCGACGGCGCCGCGGCCGGTGACGGACTGGAAGCCCGCCGGCGTGGCGAGCGCGATCCCGCGCTCCCGGGCGTGGCGGACGATGGCGTCGGCGAGCGGATGCTCGCTCAGCGTCTCGAGCGAGGCCACAAGACGAAGCACCTCGTTCGCCTCGCGCGTCGAGCCCGTCGCGAGCACGAGGTCGGTCACCGTCGGCCGGCCCTCGGTGACCGTGCCCGTCTTGTCGAGCACGATCGTCCGCACGTCTCCCGCGCGCTGGAGCGCTTCGCCGCCCTTGATGAGCACACCGAGATCGGCGCCCTTCCCCGTCGCGACCATGACCGCGGTGGGCACGGCGAGGCCCATGGCGCAGGGGCAGGCGATGATCAGCACCGCCACCGCCGCCGCGAACGCGCGGACCAGCGGCGCGCCGTCCGCCGCGACGTACCAGACCACGAAGGTCGCGATCGCGATGGAGATCACGACGGGCACGAAGATCCCGCTGATCCGGTCGGCCAGCCTCTGGATGGGTGCGCGGCTCCCCTGGGCGTCGCGCATCAGCTTCACGATGCGCGCGAGCACCGAGTCGCTGCCTAACGTCGTCGCGCGGTAGCGGAACGCGCCGGTGCGGTTGATGGTGCCGCCGATCACCGCGTCGCCCGGCTTCCTGGTGACCGGCAGCGACTCGCCGGTGATCATGCTCTCGTCCACCGCGCTCTCGCCCGAGAGCACGACGCCGTCCACGGGGATGCGCTCGCCGGGACGGACGATCACCGTCTCACCCGTCTCCACGGTCTCGACCGGCGCGTCCACTTCCTGTTCGCCCCCGGGCCCGACGCGAACGACGCGCGCGGTCTTCGGCTGGAGCTGCACGAGCGAGCGCAGCGCGCTCGCCGTCCGCGTCTTCGCCCGCGCCTCGAAGGCATTGCCCGTGAGGATGAGCGCGATGATGATGATCACCGCCTCGTAGTAGACGTCCGGCGTCATCCCGCGGCGGAAGAAGAGCTGCGGCGCCACCGTCGCGACCACTGAGTAGAGGAACGCCGCACCGGTCCCCACGGCGATGAGCGTGTTCATGTCCGCCGAGTGGTGGCGGAAGGCGGCCCAGGCGCGCGTGTAGAAGTGCCGCCCCGCCCAGAGCATGACGCCGAGCGCCGCGATCATCAGCGTGGCGGTCACGGCCTGCATCGGCAGCGCGTAGAGCCAGGGGAAGGCGTCGTGGAAGACCGGATGGAGCGCGCCCATCGCCCAGCGCATGAACGGATCGCTGACGCCGATGTGGCTCATGAGCGGCATGGACACGATCATCGCGATCGCCCCGATGACGCCGCTGACGATCGCCTTGGTCTTCAGCTCGCGGAACTCCTCGGCGGTCGCGCGGTCGCGCGCCTCCTGCTCCTCGAACGCGCTCTGATCGGAGGACGCGAGCTGCGCGCCGTAGCCCGTCGCCTCGATGGTCTGGACGAGCCGCTCCGGGGTGACGACGCCGGGGTCGAAGCGCACCGTCGCCGTCTTCATCATCAGGTTGACGTTCGCGTCGGCGACGCCGGGCTGCTTCGCGAGCGCGCGCTGGATGCGCGAGGAACACGCCGCGCAGGTCATCCCGCTCACCGGGATGCGTATGGAGTCCTCGGGCGTCCCGTGCGCCCGGCGCACGCCCGTCTCGATCGCGCTCGTGCCGCTCATGATCTACCCCTCTTTCCTCGTGTCCGATCTTCCGGCGACGAAGAAGTACCAGTTCACCCAGGCGATCGCGGCGAGACCCGCCGCGATCACGATCCAGTCCGTCGCGCTGATGCTCATGCCGGCGACGCCGCGTAGCCGGCGTCGCTGACCGCCCGGGCGATCCTGTCGGGCGACGCGACGGCGGGGTCGTACTCGACGGTCGCGCTGCCGACCGCGACGTTCTCGACGGCGACGCCGTCCAGGCCCTCCAGCGCCTTCTTCACCCAGGCGACGCAGTGGCCGCAGGTCATGCCGTCGATCTTCAGTGTGGTGCGATTCATGGATCGGTCTCCTCGATGGCTGCAGGGGGGGAACACATACCCTCCACAGGTATGAATCTATATACCCCCTACCCCTATGTCAACGGAGCCGGCGGCCCTCCCGGCGCCGTGAAACACCGATAGCCGGGGCCCGATCCCTGCGACGGATGGCTGGCAATGTCCGATCGCCGCCCCACACCACGGTCCTCTCCCCGGCTTCGCGCCGACCCTGCGTCGCAGACACCCTTCGATCAGGGTGCCGCGGAGCGCGAGCGGGCGCCGGGCGGGATCGCCCACGAGGTCGGCGAGCTCCATCGGCTGCTGGTCGAGAGCGTCCAGGACTATGCGATCTTCGCCCTCGACCCCGACGGCTACATCCTGAGCTGGAACGCGGGCGCGGAGCGGTTCAAGGGCTACGCGGCGGAGGAGATCGTCGGCAAGCACTTCTCGATCTTCTACCCGAAGGCAAAGGTCGAGTCGGGGTGGCCGGAGCACGAGCTGAAGGAGGCGGCGCGCGTCGGCCGCTTCGAGGACGAAGGCTGGCGGATCCGCAAGGACGGCTCGCGCTTCTGGGCCAATGTCGTCATCACCGCCCTGCGCGACAGCTCCGGCCAGCTGCTCGGCTTCGCCAAGGTGACGCGCGACCTCACCGAGCGCCGTGCCGCCGAGGAAGCGCTCCGCCTGAGCGAGGAGCGCTTCCGGCTGCTCGTCACGAGCGTGAAGTACTACGCCATCTTCATGCTCGATCCCGGCGGCCACGTCGCGACGTGGAACGAAGGGGCCGAGCGCGCGAAGGGCTACAAGGCGGAGGAGATCATCGGGAAGCACTTCTCGATCTTCTACCCGCCGGAGAAGGTGGCGGTGCGCTTCCCGGACTTCGAGCTCGCCGAGGCCGCGCGGGTCGGGCACTTCGAGGACGAAGGGTGGCGCATCAGGAAGGACGGGTCGCGCTTCTGGGCGAACGTCGTCATCACCGCGCTGCGCGACGGTGATGGAAAGCTCGTCGGCTTCGGCAAGGTGACGCGCGACCTCACCGAACGACGCGCCGCCGAGACGCGTGCCATCGCGAACGCGCGTCACGCGGCGGCGGAGGAGGCGGCGCGCCACGCGGCCGACGTCGCGCGCGCGCGGACGGAGCAGCTCCAGCTGCTGACCTCGGCGCTCGCGTCGGTGCACACCATCCCGGAGATCGTGCGCATCGTCTTCAAGGAAGCCTTCCCGCTGATGGGCGTCGACGCGGGCTCCCTGGGCGTGATCGACGACGCGGGCACGAACGTCAGGCTCCTCGCCGAAACGGGGTTCGACACCCCTCCCGAGCGATTCCGGACGATGCCGCTCGCCGCGGATCTCCCGATGACCACCACGATCACCAGCGCGGGCCCGGTCGTCTGCCGGTCGCGAAGCGAGCGTGACCGCCGCTTTCCGACGACCGCGGAGGTGCTCGCGTCGTTCGAGGTCAGCGTGGTGCTGCCGCTGATGAGCCGGGGGCGTCCGATGGGCGCGCTGGCGATGCATCGCCGCGCCGGAGAGCGCCCGGACGAGCCGCTCACCGACGAGACGCTCGCTTTCATGCAGTCCTTCGCGCAGCAGTGCGGGCAGGCGCTGGAACGCGCGCGGCTGTACGAGTCGGAGCGTCAGGCGCGCCGGGTGGCGGAGGACGCGCGGGCGCGCGCCGAGGAAGCCCGGACCCGCGCCGAGGAGGCGAATCGCGCGAAGAGCGAGTTCCTCGCCGCGATGAGTCACGAGCTGCGCACGCCGCTCAACGCGATCGGCGGCTACGCGCAGCTCATGGAGCTGGGCATCGGCGGCGTGGTGAGCGACGAGCAGCGCGACCAGCTGTCGCGCATCCGCCGCAGCCAGCAGCACCTGCTCGGCATCATCAACGACATCCTCAACTTCTCGCGCATCGACGCCGGGCAGCTCACCTACAATCCGGGGTCCGTGCCGCTGCGGGAAGTCGTCGACTCCGTGCGGCACATGGTCGAGCCGCAGGCGATCGCGAAGGGGCTGGTGCTCGAGGCTCCCGAATGTCCGTCGGAGCTCCACGCGTGGGCGGACCGAGCGAAGCTGGAGCAGATCGTGTTGAACCTGCTCTCCAACGCGGTGAAGTTCACCGCGCCCGGCGGGCGAGTCAGCATCGCCTGCGACGCGGCCGAGGACGGACAGGTGCGGCTCACCGTGCGCGACACCGGAAGCGGCATCCCCGAGGATCAGCTCGAGCGGATCTTCGAGCCCTTCGTCCAGGTGGGACGCTCGCTCACCGTGTCGCAGGAGGGCACGGGCCTCGGTCTCGCGATCAGTCGCGACCTCGCCCGCGCGATGAACGGCGACATCCGCGTCCAGAGCACCGTCGACGTGGGCTCGACGTTCACGCTGACGCTTCCGCGCGACGAGGAGAGCGCGAAGGGCGATTGAGCGCCCGCGCGCGGGGACGCGCGCGACGCGCCGTCAGCCTCACGGCGTCGCGACGTAGAGCGTGTGCATCGGCCCCGCGGTGTCGTGCGCGCGCACGCGCAGCGTCTCGACGCGGAGGCCGGCGCGCTGCAGCGCGCCGGCGAACGGCCGGTCGTCGCCCACCGACCAGTACGCGATCCGTCCTCCGGGACGCAGCGCCGCGATCGTGAGCGCGATACCTCCCGCGGCGTACAACGGCGCATTCTCGCTCATCAGCATCCCGTCCGGCCCGTTGTCCGTATCGAGCATGATCGCGTCGAACCCGGCCGGATTCGCGGCGAGCACGGCGAGCACGTCGTCGTTCACGATGCGCGTGCGCGGGTCGCGGATGGCCGCGGCCGAGAGCTCGTAGCGCTCGTCGGCGTTCCACGCGATCACCTCGGGCACCAGCTCGGCCACCACGACTTCGGCGTCATCGCGCAGCTGGCGGAGTGCGGCGCGCAGGGTGAAGCCGAGCCCGAGCCCGCCGATCAGCGCGCGGGCGTTCGGACGCTCCCCGAGCGGTGCGCAGGCGACGTCGGCCAGGCGGTCCTCGGAGAGATGGCGGCGGGTCGACATGAGCTCGACGCCGTCCGCGCGGATGAGGTAGGCGCCATCGTGGCGGTAGAGCGCGAGCGTCGTCCCGTTCGGCGTCCGCGCCTCGCCGAGCCGCTCGTAGCGCTTCATCGGGCGCTCGGGCCGACGGGAGTGCGAGTGGTCATCACTCAACCCTAGTCGAGCGACCGCCGCGCCGCTCCCGCGCCGCGCGACAGGACGGCCTTCTCCTTGCAAACGCACGCCGCTCGCCCGTCAGCGACGTCTCCCCGTCACGAGGTTCGCCCGTGAGCACGTACACCGTTGGCTATTTCGTCGGCAGCCTCGCGAAGGCGTCGATCAATCGCAAGCTCGCGCTCGCCCTCTCGCGTCTCGCCCCCGCGGAGCTGGAGCTGCGGGAGATCCCGATCCGCGATCTCCCCCTGTACTCGTACGACTACGACAAGGATTACCCGCCCGCCGGACGGGCGCTGAAGGACGCGATCGCCGCGGTGGACGCGGTGCTCTTCGTGACGCCGGAGTACAACCGCTCCATCCCCGGCGCGCTCAAGAACGCGATCGACTGGGCGAGCCGGCCGTGGGGCACGAACTCCTTCGCGCGGAAGCCCTCGGCGATCATCGGCACGTCGCCGGGGAAGATCGGCACCGCCGTCGCGCAGCAGCACCTGCGGAGCATCCTGTCCTTCTGCAACTCGCCGCTGATGAACGCGATCGAGGCGTACATCGAGTTCACCCCGGGCCTCGTCACCGACGACGGTGAGGTGACGGTGGATTCGACGCGCGAGTTCCTGGCGACGTACATGAAGGAGTTCCACGGATACATCACGCGCGTCTACACCGCGCTTCCGCGACCCACAGCCGGCGCGGCGCGCTGAGGCGCGAGCGCCCGGACCAGGCCCCTGCCCAGGGGACCGCGAACGCGTCGAAGCCACGTCTTCACGATTCCCTCCTCATTGCACCACGCCTCGGCGGAAGCGCGCCTCACCGCTGTCGACGTAGGCGCGGTATCCCGCGGGATCGACGAACGGATCCGCTGGGTCCTTCGCCGTGTCGCGCGCGACGAACTTGCGGTATCGCCCCCATAGCCGGGCGTGAGAGCTGACCCAGATGTCCGCGGGAAGAGCGCGCAGCGTGGCGAAGGTGTGCTCGAGATCCCCGCTCTGGCCGTCGTAGCGCGATCCGCCGAGGACGATGAGGCTGCAGGCGCTGACCACGTTCAGCACGCGCGTCCCGTCGCGCACGGGAAAGGACCATGAGGTGCAGCCGCGCGTGTGGCCGCCGGTGATGTGCGCCGTGAGCTCGACGGGCCCGACGCGCACCGTGTCGCCATCCTTCAACCGGCGGTCGACGTGCGCGGGCGGATAGCGGATGATCCGCGTCCAGAAGAGCAGCCGGATCGGGAGCATGATGTCCGGATCGTCACCGCCGGACTCGATGGTGCGCGCGCTGGCGTCGCTCGCGTAGATCCGCGCGCCCGACGCCTTCTGCAGCGCGGCAAGCCCGCCCGCGTGATCGAGATGCGGCTCCGAGTTGAGGATGACCTTCACGTCGCGAATGTCGAAGCCGAGCTTCGCGATGCTCGCGGCGATCATCGGCGCGGTGCCCGGATAGCCGCCGTCGATGAGGACGTGTCCCTCGGGGCCGGTGACGAGAAAGGACGAGACGTCGTTCGCGCCGACGTAGTAGAAGTTGCCGGCGATCCGGAACGGTTCGGCGTACTTCTGCCCGCCACGGTCGGAATTCGCTTTCCACGCGCGGAAGAGGAGCACGACGGGAACGGCCGCGAGCGCGAGGACGACGAGCGCCCAGCGGCGCCTGGTCAGGCGGATCGGCACGCGCGCTGGGCGAGCCACATCGACGCCCCGGCTGCGACTCCGCCGAAGATCGTCGCGATGACGATGTCCGAGCGGATCGCCGAAAAGGGAACGAGCCCGCCGCCGGTCAGCAGGTTCGCGCCGATCATGAAGGCGGGAACGAACACCCCGGCGACGACAGCGCCGGCCAGCCCGAACCGCGGCCAGCTGATCTCCGCAAGGCGTCGCCCGCGGTAGGCGAAGCTCATGAAGGCGGAGAACGCGCCGCTGGTGATGCCGCCCACGATCCCCACCCGGATCGCCATGCCGAGCGCGTCGAGCACGCCGATGCTCGCGGGGACGACGACCCCGATGCTGCGCATGGCCAGGATGGTCACGAAGGCGAGCGCGAACCAGGCGACGCTCCAGACGATCGCGTTCCTGGCCGCGCCGGCGAGCCGGCGGACGATGTCGTGAACGTTCATGGCTTCCGCTCCGGCGAGATGGTCGAGTTACCAGAAAGGACTTTATAATGCAAAGAACGGTAACGCAACCCCGCCGCTCCCGAATCCCGTCGGGCGCTACTCAGGGGAGCTTCGCCACCATCTGCTTCGCCAGCTCCCGCGCCGCCTGCTCGACGGCGGGATCCTGGAAGCGGCGCGCATTCACGTTCACCGCGCCGGTGACGTGCCCCTTCCGCAGCTTGAGCCCGTACGTCTCCGCCTCCCACGCCCCGAACGCCGCGTCGCCCACCCCGACGACGTCGGTCACCGCCTGCCCGCGGTCGGCGAACATCCCGCGCACGACCTTCATCGATTCGGCGGCCGCGGAGTCGGAGCCGACGTCGGCCGTCTCGATGAGCAGCTGCATCTCCGGGGCGCCCTGCTCGACGTCGCGATACGTGCACCCGCCGCCCGCGCTCGGCTTCGCGATGTTGACGGTCTTGCCGACGGTCCGCTGCAGCGTCGCCGAGACCTCCTGGAGGGGGGGGAGCGCGCACCAGTCGAGATCGCGGCGCTCGGGCTCGGCGGCGGGAGAAGCAGCGATCGACGTGCCGGGGGACGTCGTGTCCGATTGCTCGCGCGGGCTTCGGTCACCGGCGCAGGCGGCAAGGGCGAGCGCGAGGGCAAGGTCGATCGCGAGCACGGACGCACGAGAACTGCGGACACGGACGCGGGCGGCGAGATGCATGGAAACGGGGGTGGAGGTGGGATGTCGTGTTCCGGCGAAATGATACGACGCGTCACGACTTTCCGCCGCAGGCCCGACCGGCCCGCGCGGGCGGGCAGTTGACAGGACGAGCCGCGAGGACTAATCTACTGTTTAGTTGATTAGTTGTTCGCCCCCGGCTCCCGGACCATGCCAGCGACCTTTCCTCCATTGCTCTCCCCCGCCGAGCTCGCGCGAATGCTCCACGAGTCGCCCGCGACGCGCCTCCTCGACGTCCGCACCCCGGGCGAGTTCGAGATGGAGCACATTCCCGGCGCCTACAACGTGCCCCTCGACACCCTCGGCGAGCACGGCGGCGAGATCCGCGCCGCCGTCGCCGATCCCGTGGTCCTCGTCTGCCGTTCGGGACAGCGCGCGCGCAAGGCCGAGGAAGCGCTGCGCACCGCGGGGATGACCAACCTCCACGTCCTCGACGGCGGGATGACGGCGTGGAACGCCGCGGCGCAGCCGGTACGACGCGGCGCACCGCGGATGTCGCTGGAGCGCCAGGTGCGGATCGCGGCCGGCGCGCTCGCCGCGACCGGCGGCTTTCTCGCGCTGTTCGCGAACCCGCTCTTCGCGGCCGTACCGGCGCTCGTCGGCTCGGGCCTCGTCTTCGCCGGGGTCACCGACACCTGCGCGATGGGAATGCTGCTCGCGCGGCTGCCGTACAACCGGCCGGCGAGCTGCGACGTACCGGCGATGGTGCGTGCGCTGACGACGGGCGCCCCGCCCACCGGCGGATCGCGTCCGTCCGCCGACATCTCCTGCGTCGCCTGACCGGAGGCGCATGATCGTCCTTGGCTTCGCCCTCGCCGCGCTCATCGGCATCTCGCTCGGCCTCCTCGGCGGGGGAGGGTCGATCCTCACGGTCCCCGTGCTCGTGTACGTGCTCGGTGTGGCCGCGAAGCCCGCGATCGCGATGAGTCTTCCGGTCGTCGGCGTCACGAGCCTCGTCGGCGCCGCGCTGCACTGGAGGCTCGGCAACGTCCGCGTCGCGACGGCGCTCACCTTCGGCGTCGTCGCGATGGCCGGGGCCTACGCCGGCGCGAAGCTCGCGGCGTTCATGAGCGGCGCGGCGCAGCTCGCGCTGCTCGCGATCGTGATGCTCGTCGCCGCGGTCTCGATGCTTCGCGGCGGCGTGGCGACGCGCGTCGAGGACGCTCCTTCGACGGTTCCGGTGCGCGCGGCGCTCCTCGTGCCGATCGCCTTCGGGGTCGGCGTGCTCACCGGGGTCGTGGGAATCGGAGGCGGGTTCCTCGTCGTGCCGACGCTGGTGCTGCTGGCTCGCATCCCGATGCGTCAGGCGGTCGGCACCTCGCTGCTCGTCATCGCGATGAACTCCGCGTCCGGGTTTGCCGGCTATCTCGGCGCGGTGTCCATCGACTGGGGATTTCTCGCGGGCTTCACCGCGACCGCCGCCGTCGGCGCGCTCGTGGGGACGATGCTGGTGGCGCGGGTTCCTCAAGCCGTTCTCAAGCGCGGGTTCGCGGTCTTCCTTCTCGTCGCCGGCGGGTTCGTGCTCTACAGGAACCGCGACGCGCTGCAGGGGACCGACCATTCGGACGCCACGCGTGCGGCGTCGCACGCGGCGATCGCCTCGGCGACACGCTGACGCCGCCGTTCATCCCTTCCGGAGACACGAGGATGTTCTTCCAGCGCTTCTACGACACCGGACTCGCCCAGGCGAGCTACATCATCGGCTGCCAGCGCACGGGCGACGCGGTCGTCGTCGATCCCAACCGGGACGTCGAGCAGTACATCGCGGGCGCGGCGAAGGAAGGGCTGCGCGTCTCGCACGTGACCGAGACGCACATCCACGCCGATTTCGTGAGCGGCGCCCGCGAGCTCGCGTCTCGCGCGGGGGCGCAGCTCCTCCTCTCCGACGAGGGAGGTTCCGACTGGCGCTACGGGTACGCGGCGGATGCCGGCGCCCGACTGCTCCACGATGGCGATCACTTCATGGTCGGCAACATCCGCGTCGACGTGATGCACACGCCCGGTCACACGCCGGAGCATCTCAGCTTCGTCGTGACGGACACGCCAGCGGGCGCCGGTCCGTGGGGAGTCCTCACCGGCGACTTCGTGTTCGTCGGCGACGTGGGACGCCCCGATCTGCTCGAGATGGCGGCCGGGATGACGGGCACGATGGAGGCGGGGGCGCGGACCCTCTTCCGCTCGCTGCAACGCTTCCGTGCCCTTCCCGACCATCTGCAGATCTGGCCGGGTCACGGCGCGGGCTCGGCCTGCGGGAAGGCGTTAGGCGCGATCCCTTCGAGCACGGTCGGCTACGAGAAGATCGGCAACTGGGGACTCGCCGCGATGGACGAGAACGAGTTCGTGCGGATGGTGCTCGCCGGCCAGCCGGAGCCGCCGCGCTACTTCGCGGAGATGAAGCGCATCAACAGGGACGGTCCGCGGGTGCTCGGCGGGCCGGTCCGCGTGCCGCGACTCCCGAATCGCGCGCTCGAGGAGCTTCTGGGTCGCGGCGAGGTCGTCGTCGACACGCGCCCCGCGGCTGCCTGCGCGGCGGGTCACGCGCCGGGCACGGTCAACATCCCACTCGGCGCCAGCTTCACCACCTGGGCGGGATGGCTCCTCCCGTACGACCGCGACATCCACCTCCTGGTCGACGAGGCGCATGGGCAGCGCGTCGAGGAGGCGGTGCGCGATCTCGCGATGATCGGTCTCGATCGCGTCGCGGGGGTGCTCGGGGCACCGGCGCTCGACGTCTGGGCGGCGGCGCGGCGCGGGCTCGCCGAGGTCGCGCAGGTGACCGCAGGGGAGGCGTTCGGCTTGCTCGCCCGCGGCGAGGCGACGGTGATCGACGTTCGCGGCGCCGCCGAGTTCGACGCCGGTCATCTTCCCGATGCGGTGAACATTCCGCTGGGCTACCTGGCGGCGCGCATCGGTGAGATTCCCGCGGAGCGTCCGGTGATCGTGCAGTGTCAGGCGGGCGCGCGCTCGGCGATCGCGGCGAGCGTGCTGGAGGCGGGTGGACGGACGCGCGTATCGAACCTCACCGGCGGATACGTCGCCTGGTCCGCCGACGGTCTGCCGACGGAGAGGGGCAGCGCGGCGGATACGAGGCAGGCTGTCGGCGTCCCGGTGGGCGGGTGAGGGCGGGCATGGCGAAGACGCGGATGGCGCCGGAGCTGGTGGCGCTCGTTGCGGTGCGGTTCCGCGCGCTGGCCGAGCCCGCGCGGCTCGAGATCATGCAGACGCTGCGCGGGGGAGAGTGCACGGTCGGCGAGCTGGCCGACGCGACCGGGCTCGGAGTGGCGAACGTCTCCAAGCACCTGCAAAGCCTCCACGGCGCCGGGTTCGTGACGCGCCGGAAGGAAGGGCTGCACGTGTACTATGCGCTCGCCGGCGACGACGTGTTCGCCCTGTGCGACATCATCTGCGGCCGCCTCGCCTCCGAGGTGAAGACACGCGGCCGGATCGTCGCGTCGCGTTAGGCACCGCGGCCGGCGGAACATGACGACGAGCGGCCTGCGCGCGAACTGGAGGCAGTTCGCGCTTCTCGTGGTGATCAACGGCTTCGTCGGGGCGATGGTCGGGCTCGAGCGCAGCGTGCTGCCGCTGCTCGGCGAACGCGACTTCGGGCTGGCGTCGCGAAGCGCGATCCTCTCCTTCGTGGCGACGTTCGGGATCGTGAAGGCGTTCACGAACCTCCTCGCCGGACGTCTTGGCGATCGCTTCGGACGGAAGAAGGTCCTCGTCGCCGGCTGGCTGTTCGCGCTTCCGGTCCCGGCACTGGTCATCTGGGCGCCGAGTTGGGGATGGGTCGTGGCCGCGAACGTCTTTCTCGGGATCAATCAGGGACTGGCCTGGTCGACCGCGGTGGTGATGAAGATCGATCTCGCCGGTCCGCGGCGGCGCGGCCTGGCGACCGGCTTGAACGAGTTCGCGGGGTACGTCGCCGTGGCGCTCGCCGCGCTCGCCGCTGGATTCATCGCGAGCCGTCACGGTCTCCGGCCCGCGCCGTTCGAGCTCGGATTCGCCTTCGCCCTCGCCGGGCTCCTTCTCAGCGCGCTGTTCGTGCGCGACACGCGAGCGCATGCGGATGCGGAAGCGGCCTCGCTGGCTGACGCAGCGCCGCGTCGCGCGCCGACCATGCGCGACCTGCTCGCGCGTGGGACGTGGCGCGACCCGGCGCTCGCGAGCGCCAGCCAGGCGGGACTCGTCAACAACCTCAACGACGGCGTCGCGTGGGGACTCTTCCCGCTCTTCTTCGCGGCCGCGGGGCTGTCGGCGCGGGAGATCGCCGTGCTCGCCTTTCTCTACCCGGCGACGTGGGGGGTCGCGCAGCTCGGCACGGGCGCGCTCAGTGACCGGTGGGGACGCAAGTGGCTGATCGCCGGAGGGATGCTCCTGCAGGCGCTCGCGCTCTGGTCGATGATCGTGTGGGACGGTCTCGCGGGGTGGGCGACGGCGAGCATCGCTCTCGGACTCGGGACCGCGATGGTGTATCCGACATTGCTCGCCGCCATCGGGGACGTCGCACACCCCGCGTGGCGCGGGTCCGCGGTCGGCGTCTACCGGCTCTGGCGCGACCTCGGCTACGCGGTGGGCGCGCTGCTCGCCGGCGCCATCGCCGACGCGTTCGGAATGGAGCGGGCGATCGGGGTGGTCGCCGCGCTCACGGCGCTTTCCGGGGTCGCGGTCATCGTCCGGATGCCCGAGACTGTGCGCTTCGCGTCAACGGCGGGCGGGAGCGCTCGCGCAAGCGCGACGGACGGCTAGCTTCGGTGTAGAGAACGGAAGCCGCGCCGCATCCCTCACCGCCCCATCTCCTCGCATGATTCGCCGCCTCGTCTGCTCCGCGCTCCTCGCGCTCGCTCCCGCCGCGCCGCTCGCCGCCCAGCACGCGATCCCCGGTCTCGATGCCGCGGCGATCGACACCACCGTCAAGGCGGGCGACGACTTCTACCGCTACGCGAACGGCGGCTGGGAGCGGCGCACCGAGATCCCGAACGACCGAAGCAGCTTCGGCTCCTTCAACATCGCGGCGAAGCTCGCCGACGCGCACGTGAAGCAGATCGTCCACGGCGCCGCCGCCTCGCCCGGCGCCGCGGGCTCCGACGTGCGACGGATCGCCGACTACTACCGGAGCTTCCTCGACACGGCGGCGATCGCCGCGCGCGGCACGGCGTCGATCCAGCCGCTGCTCGACAGCATCGCGGCCGTCGGCGACCGTGCCGCGCTGGCGCGCTTCGTCGGCGCGCACCTTCGCGCCGACGTCGACCCGATCAACCTCGGCACCCTGCACACCGACAATCCCTTCGGCTTCTGGGTGACGCAGGACTTCAACCGTCCGACGCACTACTCGGCGGCGTTGCTCCAGGGCGGGCTCGAAATGCCGGATCGCAGCTACTACCTGGATCCCTCGCCGCGCATGGCCGACGTGCGGACGGCGTATCGCTCGCACGTGGCGAAGATGCTGACGCTCGCCGGCGTCGCGAACGCCGAGGAGAAGGCGGACTCGATCGTCGCGCTGGAGACGAAGATCGCCGGAACGCACTGGAAGGTGGAGGACAGCGAGGATCCGGCGAAGGGCAACAACCACTGGGCGCGCGCCGACTTCGCGAAGAACGCGCCGGGTTTCGCGTGGGGCGCCTTCTTCACCGCGGCGGGCCTCGCCGACCAGGATTCGATCCTCGCCTGGCAGCCGAGCGCGATCACGGGGATCGCCGGGTTGCTCGGGAGCGAATCGCTCGCGTCGTGGAAGGCGCTGCTCGCCTACCACGCGATCGAGGACCGCGCGTCGGTGCTCCCGGCCGCGTTCGACCGGGAGTCCTTCGCCTTCTTCGGCAACACGCTGAGCGGCGCGCCCGAGCAGGCGGAGCGCGACGCCCGTGCGGTGGACGCGACCAGCGACGCGCTCGGCTTCGCCGTCGGGCGGCAGTACGTACAGCGCTACTTCCCCGCGAGCGCGAAGGCGAACGCGCAGCACATGGTCGCCGGGATCGTCGCCGCCTTCCAGCAGCGCATCGACGCGCTCGACTGGATGGCGCCGTCGACGAAGGCGGAGGCGAAGGCGAAGCTTCGCACCCTGCGCGTGAGCATCGGCTATCCCGACCGCTGGCCGAGCTACGCGGCGCTGCGCATCGCGCCGCGCGATGCCTACGGCAACGCCGACCGCGTCGAGCGGTTCAACTTCCTGAAGACGCGCGCGAAGCTGCATCAGCCCGTGGACAAGGGCGAGTGGGTGATGACGCCGCAGATGGTGAACGCGGTGAACCTCCCGGCGATGAACGTGCTGAACTTTCCAGCCGCGATCCTCCAGCCGCCCTTCTTCGACGCGACCCGCGCCGACGCGATGAACTATGGCGGGATCGGCGCCGTGATCGGACACGAGGTGAGCCACAGCTTCGACAACCTCGGCGCGAACTTCGACTCGAAGGGGCGGCTGCGGAATTGGTGGACGGAGGCCGACTTCGCGCACTTCCAGGCGGCGACGCAGGCGCTGGCGCGGCAGTACGACGCGTATCATCCGTTGGCCGACGCGTCGATCAACGGCCAGCAGACGCTGAGCGAGGACATCGCCGACCTGGCGGGAGTGACCGCGGCCTACGACGCGTGGAAGGCGTCGCTGCGCGGGAACCCGGCGAAGTCGGTCGGCGGTCTGTCGGGCGACGAGCAGTTCTTCCTCAGCTTCGCGCAGATCTGGCGGACGAAGTTCCGCGAGCCGGCGCTGCGGCGGCAGCTGCTGACGAACGCGCACGCGCCGGGGCCGTGGCGCGCGCTGACGGTTCGCAACCTGGATGCGTGGTACCCCGTGTTTGGCGTCGCGGCGGGGGACACGCTGTATCTGGCGCCGGGGGATCGGGTGCGGATCTGGTGAGGGACAGCTCGGCTGCGGGTTCTCTCGCGGATCGCGTCGGGCTCGTCGGCTGTTCGGGCATCGCGCGGATTGGGCAGGAAGCACGGCGGAAGAACTGCCCTGTTCAAGAACTGCGGGCTCGTGCGAGTAGAATCTTCCGCCGTTCTTCCGCAGTGCTTGCGTAGTTCTTCCCGAAAAAACCGCGCGATCTCCCCGCCGAGACAGACCACCACGCGACACCCGAGAAGCTTTCTACGATTGCTCGGCGGTGAATAACAGGGAGCCGGGGAGCGACGGGAGGTGCTATGGTGCTGAGCCCCCAGCCCCTGCGAACTCCTCCCCCGGCCTCCCCGGCTCCCTGTTAGATCACGCCAAGGCCTGCCCTAACGCTTGGCCGACTGGTCGCGGAGCTGCTGCTCCTTCTCGCGGAGCTCGGGAGTGAGCGCCTCGCCGAAGTCTTCCATCTCGTAGAAGGGACGGATCTCGAGCACGCCGCCGCCGCGCATGGTGTTCGGGCAGCGGCGCGCCCATTCGACGGCTTCGTCCATCGACTTCACCTGCCAGATCCAGTAGCCGGCGACGAGCTCCTTCGTCTCGGCGAAGGGGCCGTCGACCACGGTGCGCTTCGTCCCGTCCTGGACGATGCGCTTCCCGGCGCGGCTCGGCTTGAGCCCGTCGCCGTCGAGCATGATCCCGGCCTTCACGAGCTCCTCGTTGAACGCTCCCATCGCCGCGAACTCCTCCGTGGTAGGGAGTACTCCCTTCTCGGAATCCTGGCTGGCCTTCACGATCACCATGACACGCATCTTCGGGCTCCTGTCGGTGTTGGTCGGTGCGGGGCTCGCGCCCCCTCACCAGTACGTCGAACGAGGCTCGGGGAAATCGACAACGTCCGAGACAATATCGGGAGAGCCGGAAGGATGGCGAGGGGCGGAGCACGCGGATCTTCGCGGGTTCCCCGGAGCGACGCGGAGCCCAGCTCTCCGTGGCTCGGCTGTCAATAACGGAGAGCCGTGGAGCTACGGGAGGTGCTCTGGTGGTGAGCGATCGCTCCTGCGAACGCCTCCCCGGCCTCCCCGGCTCCCTGTGACATCACGCCGAAGCCCCGAACGATCTTCGGGTACATCGCGATAGCCACGCGCGGCTCGAGGCCGGACGCTGTGGCTCCGGCCCGGCGGTTGGCCTACTGCTCCTCCAGCTCCCGCGTCATCTCGATCATCGTCCGCCGGAAGCCGGCCCTCTCGAAGAGACGCTGCGCCGGCTCGTTGCGCTGCGCGGTGGAGAGCACGACGCGCGGCGCGCCCTTCGTCTTCAGCGCCGCGATCGCCGCGTCGAGCAGCTGGCGGCCGACGCCGCGTCCGCGATGCGCGGGGTCGACGATGACGTCGTAGAGCGCGCCCGCCGGTCCGCGGAGCGCCATGTAGTCGTGCCCCTCGAGCCCGGCGTACGCGTAGCCGACCACCTCGCCGTCCTGCTCGGCGACGAGGACGATGACGTCGGGCTCCTTGGTCTGGGAGGCGAGCCAGGAGCCGTAGCCGCGCTCGGTGCCCGGCCCCGCGGGGACGAAGCGCAGCGGATCGAAGTCGTGATGCGTGCGCACCATCAGCGCGCCCAGTCGGCCGAGGGCCGGCGCGTCGGCGGGTCTGGCGGGGCGAATGGTGACCACAGGTTAATGTCGGGGTTGTATACCTGCTCCGTCCAGTCGTCGGGAGCGATGTCCTCGATAGCGACCGAGATCGACTTCTCGTCGATCCGCAGGATGCCGACGAGGTCTTCCGTGATTCGGTCGGCGAGCCGCTGATTCAGCTCTTCGGTTCGGCCAGCGATCATCTTCACGATCACGTGTGGCATGGAGTCAGCTCAATCCCCCGATTTATCGATCTCGACCGATAGTTTGCCAGGTCGCCGCAGCAGGTCCAATCCCGCGTCGAGAGTCCCGAGCTTTACAAGGCCTTTCGCCTCGCCCGCGCTCCGGTAGAAGAGCGCGAGGTTGCCCCACGGGGCGTAGTACATGACGTCGCCAGCGGATGCCGCGGTGCCCGACGGCTCGCCTGTGGTCGTCAACTTCCGCGGCAGGTACGCGATCTTCTCCGTCGACGCATAGTCTTCGAGCGTCAGGATGAGCGGCAGCAGCGACGCGAAATCACGCGCCGCCGCGCCCTCGTCGAGGGTCGCCGTCAACCGCATCCCCTCTACATCGAGGCGGATCTTCATCGCTCCTTCCTCAAACCGTCAGGAGCGCCTTGATCGCGCGCCGCTCGTCCATCGCCTTGTAGCCCTCCGCGACCTGCGCGAGCGGTAGCGTCAAGTCGAACACCTTACCGGGGTTGATCTTCTCCGTCAGCACGAGGTCGATCAGCTGCGGCAGGTAGCGCCGGACCGGGGCCGGACCGCCGTGCAGGTGCACGTGGCTGAAGAAGAGCTTCGCGCCGTCGAGCGAGACGCCGTGCGGGACTCCGACGTAGCTCGTGTGGCCGCCGGCGCGCGTCGCGTTGATCGCCTGCCACATCGACTCCTGCGTCCCCACGCACTCGAGCACCGAGTCGGCGCCGATGCCCTTCGTCAGCTCGCGGATCTTCGCCGAGCCTTCCTCGCCGCGCTCGGTGACGATGTCCGTCGCGCCGAACTCGCGGGCCAGCTGCTGCCGCTTCGCGTGGCGGCTCATCGCGATGATGCGCTCGGCGCCCATCTGCTTCGCCGAGAGCACGCCGAGGAGCCCCACCGCACCGTCGCCGACGACGACCACCGTCGCGCCTGGCTTCACGTTCGCGGCGTCGGCGGCGAACCATCCGGTGCCGAGGACGTCGGAGACCGCGAGCAGACTCGGGATGTATCGCGCGTCGGGCTGCTCGCGCGTCGCGACGAGGGTGCCGTCGGCGTTGGAGACGCGCAGCAGTGGCGCCTGAGCGCCGAGCATGAACTCGCGATTCACGCACGAGGACTGGTAGCCGTGCTGGCAGTTGGGGCACGTGTTGTCCGACGTGGCGAAGGAGCCGATCACGAACTGCCCCTTTTTCACGTTGTTCACCGCGCTGCCCACCTCCTCGACGACGCCGCAGTACTCGTGACCCATCGGGGTCGGCCCGTCGATCGGCTGCGCGCCGCGATAGGGCCAGAGGTCGGAGCCGCAGACGCAGGTTGCCGCGAGGCGGAGAATCGCGTCAGTCGGCTTCAGGATCTTCGGGTCGTCGCGCGTCTCGAAGCGGACGTCGCGCGTGCCATACAGGATGGTTGCCTTCACGATCTATCTCCCTCCGTACTGTTCATCGCTGACCTTCTCCATCCACGTCACCGCCTTCCCGTCGAGCGCCTCCTGGATGGCGATGTGCTGCATCGCGTTTTCCGGCGACGCGCCATGCCAGTGCTTCTCGTTCGGCGCGAACCAGACCACGTCGCCCGGCCGGATCTCCTCGGCCGGTCCGCCCTCGCGCTGCACGAGCCCGCGTCCGAAGGTGACGATGAGCGTCTGGCCTAACGGGTGGGTGTGCCAGGCGGTGCGCGCACCCGGCTCGAAGGTGACCGCGGCGCCGGCGGCGCGGCCAGGCGCGTCGGCCTGAAACTGCGGATCGATCCGGACGGTGCCGGTGAACCAGTCGGACGGTCCTTTCGCAGAGGGCTGGGTGCCCGCTCGCGTGATCTTCATCGTCTGCTCCGTCGAAGTGATGGACGCAATCAAGCGGGATCGGGTCTCGCGATCTACTTGACGACGGTTGATGACCCGTTAAGCATTGCTTCACGATGTCCGACGATCTCAACGCGATGGCCGTGTTCGCCGCGGTGGCCGAGGCGCGCGGATTCCGCGCCGCCGGCGACCGGCTCGGCGTCAGTGCGTCGGCCGTCAGCCAGTCGCTGCGCAAGCTCGAGGAGGGGCTCGGGGTAATCCTGGTGCGACGCACCACGCGGAGCGTCCACCTCACAGAGGCGGGAGAGCGGCTCTACGCCTCGGTGCGTCCGGCGCTCGAGGAGGTACGCGCCGCGGTCGCGGCAATAGGCGAGCTCGGAGACGAGCCGCGCGGGACGCTGCGGCTCGTCGTCTCGGGAGGAGCGGAAGGGTTTCTCCGCGAGACCGTGATCGGCGCGTTCCTCGCCGCGCACCCGCACATCCGGCTCGACCTCGCGGTGACAAATGAGATCACCGACATCGTCGGCCGCGGCTACGACGCGGGGATCCAGCTCGGTGAGATCATCGACCGGGACATGATCGCGGTGCCCGTCTCGGGCGACCTGCGGCTCGTTGTCGTCGGATCGCCGTCGTACTTCGCGACCCATCGAAAGCCGAAGCAGCCGCGCGAGCTCGTCGAGCACGAGTGCATCAACTGGCATCCGACGCCGGACGCGCGCGCCTACCGCTGGGAGTTCACGGAGAAGGGCCGCGAGATCAGCGTCGCCGTGCCGACACGCGTGCTGACGACGGATCCCGTGCTCATCGCGCGCCTCGCGCGCGGGGGCGTGGGGCTGGCGATGCTCTACGAGCACCAGGCGCGCGAGGACATCGAGCGCGGGGAGCTGGTGGAAGTGCTGCGCGAGTTCTCGACGCCCTTCCCCGGGTTCTATCTCTACTACCCGAAGCGGCGGCACGCGTCGCCAGCGCTGCGGGCGTTCATCGGGCATCTGCGCGGGGCGCGAGACGGCGCGCGTGCGCCGCGCGGACGCCGTCGTCAGCCGCCCGGCCGCTCTACCCGGTAGCGCACCCAGAGCACCCCGTCCGCGCGCTTCTCGACGCTCTCCAGCTCGAGCCGACGCGGGGTGACGTGATCCTCGTCGACGTCGAAGAGCGCCGGCGTCCCGATGCGCCCGTCGACGACCGGCGTGACGAGCACGCTCACCTCGTCGATCAGCCCGTCGCGGAGCATCGAGCCGTTGATCTTTCCGCCGCCTTCGAGCATCAGCGTCCGCACGCCGAAGCGCGCCGCGATCTTCTCGAGCGCCTCGGCGAGGTCGACCTCCGGCGCGCCGCAGAGCAGGTACGACACGCCGCGTTCGCGCAGGACGGCGAGGTACTCGTCGGAGACGCGAGCGGAGAGGATCGCGACGACGTGGTCGCCGTCGATGTCGTTCGTGTCCCAGTCGAGGCGGCCGTGGGTGTCGATGGCGAAGGCGAAGGAATCGTGCTCGCCCGGCGCGACGAAGTCGTCGCGCGGCGCCCCGTGATGCTTGCGCGCGATCTCGGCGTCGGGGCGCACCCCCTGCGCGAAGTGCTGCTCCATCGTCACCCGCCCGCAGAGCCAGCCCTGCGCGTCGTAGGTCGCGTGCACCTGCTCGTACTGCTGCCGTCCCTCCTTCGAGAGGGGCCAGCCGTCGGTGAGGATCCGCCCGTCGAGGGACGTCATCATGTGGCAGATCACGCGCGGGCGCTTCGACACGGGTGTCATGTGCCTAACGGTCCACGGCGGCCATCTGCCGCTCGTTGTAGCGCGGACCGGAGATCTTCTCCGGCGCCAACTCGCGGTCGAGCGCGGCCATGTCGTCGCGCGTGAGGCGGACGTCGGCCGCGGCGACGTTCTCCTCGAGATACTTCCGGCGCTTCGTCCCGGGGATCGGGACGATGTCGTCCCCCTTCTGGAGCAGCCAGGCCAATGCGATCTGTCCCGCCGTCGCGCCCTTCCGCGCCGCGACGTCGCGCACCGCCTGCGCGGCGCGGACGTTCGCGTCGAAGTTCTCTCCCTGGTAGCGCGGATCGCCGCGGCGGAAGTCGCCTTCGGAATACTCCTCGGCGCGCTTCGCCTCGCCGGTGAGGAAGCCGCGGCCGAGCGGGGCGAACGGGACGAGCCCGATCTTCAGCTCGCGGAGGAGGGGGATGATGCGCGGCTCGAGGTTCCGCTCCCAGAGCGAGTACTCGCTCTGCAGCACGGAGATCGGGTGCGTCGCGTGGGCGCGGCGGATGGTCTGCTCGCCGGCTTCGCTGAGCCCGAGGAAGCGGACCTTCCCTTCCCGCACCAGCTCGGCCATCGCGCCGACGACGTCCTCGATGGGGACGGCCCTGTCGACGCGGTGCTGGTAGAGCAGGTCGATGCGGTCGGTGCGCAGCCGGCGCAGCGAGCCCTCCACCGACTCGCGGATGTGCGCCGGCCGGCTGTCCACTCCGTCGATCGCGCCCTTCGCGTCGAAACGGAAGCCGAACTTGGTCGCGATGACGACGCGATCGCGCGCCCCGCCGCCGAGCTGCTCGAGCGCGCGCGCGAGCAGCTCCTCGTTCCGAAACGGCCCGTAGGCCTCCGCGGTATCGACAAAGGTGCAGCCGAGCTCGATCGCGCGATGGATGGTCGCGATCGACTCGCGCTCGTCGCGCTCCTCGGGCGCGCCGTACGCCTGGCTCATCCCCATGAGGCCGAGCCCGATGGCGGAGGCGGTCAGTCCTTCGCTGCCCAATGTGC
>JABFXC010000215.1 GCA_013361935.1 Gemmatimonadaceae bacterium | reverse complement strand
GTGCTCGCGCTCGGCTTCCTGGCCGCGGTTGGCCGGGACGGCGAGCTGCGCTCGGCCGAAGCGGCGCGCGCCGACTCGTCGGCGGCGGGGTACGACGTCGGCCCCGAGCCGGGGAGCGCGCCGGCGGCGAGAGCGACCGCTGACAGCCTGCTCGTCGCGGCGCGCGCCGACAGCGCCCGCGAGGTGGCGCGGCGCGACAGCCTCCGGCGAGAAAGCGCGCGGAGGGACAGCGTGGCGCGCGCGGTCGCCCTGCGCGACAGCGTCCGGCGCGATTCGCTCTCGCGCGACAGCACCCGCCGGCTCGCGCTGCGGGACAGCGCGAGGCACGCCGGCCCGTCCGGGGAGGCGAAGCCCGTGCATCCCGCCGTGGCCAGTCGCCCCGTGCGCGTGAACGAGTTCCTCACGTACGACGCGGGGAGCCGCACCGTGTCGGTGCAGCTCATCGCCGGCTACAACGGCGTGAACGGGTCGCTCAACTACAATGGCGCGATCCGCGGGCAGCGGACGGTGGCCATCCCGCTCGGCTGGCACGTGCACGTCACGGTCTCCAACCGCGACTCCGACCTCCAGCACTCGGCGATCGTCGTCCACGAGGTGCTCCCGCCTCCGCTCGAGCTGACGACGCCGGCGTTCGACGGCGCCGCGCTCCCCCGTCTCGACGAAGGGCTGCAGGAGGACGAGACGGGGACGATGGACTTCGTCGCTGACCGCGCCGGACGCTACATGCTCGCCTGCGGCGTCCCGGGCCACGCGCAGAGCGGGCTCTGGCTGCGGCTCGTCGTCGCCCGCGGCCTCACGGTTCCCGACTACCGTTAGGCATCAGGCGTAGGGATCGCGCGCGAGATCGGCGATCGCGCGCGACATCACCCGCGCCGCGTCGCCGGCCGCGAGCCCGCCGTCGCGGACGAGCGAGCGCCAGCTCTCGACGTGCAGCGCGTGGCCGACGAGCGCGACGATCCATTCGCGCCCGCGGCCCGACGCGCCCCATCCCTCGGCGAGCCGTCGCCGCAGCTCGAGCAGCCACGCGTCGTAGGGCGCGAGCAGCTCGGCGAGCACGGGCATCCGGTCGCGATCGGCGGTCGCGCGAAGCAGGAAGGGGGCGGCGCCTTCGTAGAAGCCGTACGCGGCCTCGAGCGCGTCGCGCACGCGCTGGCGCGGATCGACCGTTCCCGCGACCCGACCGACGTCGGGGAAAGGATGCGCCGCGGACCAGAGCGCCCACACCGCGTCGAGCAGGATGCGCTCGTCCTCGAAATGTCGGTAGAGCGTGAGCCGCTGGACGCCGGCGCGCTCGGCGATCGCGAGGATCGTGGTGTCGGCCGGGCCGTGGCTCTCGTACAGCCGGAGGGCCGCGTCGAGGATGCGCCGCCGCGTCTGCATCTGGGTGGCGGCGCGGCGGCGCATGGTGTACGGTCGCGTCATCGGGTGAACATGCATGTGTGCCCAACGCGCGTCCACCCCGGGCCGCGCCCCGCTCCCGCTGGGCGAGGCAGTCGTGCAACTTACGACGATGCGCATCCCGATCGACACCTTCCGGCTGGCGAATGGTCTCTTCGTCACCCTCTCCGAGGATCACTCGGCGCCCATCGTCGCCGTCAACCTCTGGTACCACGTCGGATCGGCGAACGAGCGCGAAGGGCGCACCGGGTTCGCGCATCTCTTCGAGCACATGCTCTTCCAGGGGTCGGCCCACGTCGGTACCAACGAGCACTTCGAGACCATTCAACGTGCCGGCGGCACGTTGAATGGTTCCACGTGGCTGGAGCGCACGAACTACTTCGAGACGGTGCCGTCGAATCATCTCGAATCGATCCTCTGGCTCGAGGCCGACCGAATGGGATATCTCCTCCCGGGGATGACGCAGCAGAAGCTCGATCTGCAGCGCGACGTCGTGAAGAACGAGCGCCGCTGGTCGGTGGACAACCAGCCGTACGGCACCTGGCTCGAGCGGCTCGACGCGCTCTGCTTTCCACCGACGCATCCCTTCCATCATTCGCTGATCGGATCGATGGCGGATCTCAGCGCCGCGAGCCTCGAGGACGTCGCGAGCTTCTTCCGCACCTTCTACACGCCCGACAACGCCGTCCTCTCCATCGCCGGCGACTTCGACCCCGCGGCAGCGCGCGCGGCCATCGACCGCTACTTCGGACACATCCCCCGCGGGCCCGGCAAGCCTCCACTTCCCGACATGATGCTCCCGCCGACGTTCGGCGAGCGTCGGCGGGAAGTGGTCCCCGACGCGGTCGCGCTGCCGCGGCTCTTCCTCGCCTTCCGGTCGCCGGTGTTCGGAAGCGACGACTACTACGCGGCGAGCGTGTGCGGCGCGGTGCTCGGGATGCGTCGTGGAAGCCGACTCTATCGCGCGCTCGTCCGCGAGCAGCAGCTCGCGCAGGAGATCGGCGCCTTCACCTTCGATCTCGCGAAGGGAGCGGACCTGCTGGTGATCGACGCGGTCGCGCGTCCGGGGGTGAGCGGCGCGGAGCTCGAGCACGCGGTGGGCCGCGAGGTCGACCGGCTGCGCGAGGAGCGCGTGACCGCCGAGGAAGTCGAGCGCGCGGTCGCGCTGATCGAGGCGGACATCGTGAACGCGATGCAGTCGGCGGGAGAGCGCGCCGACCAGCTCTCGAAGTTCGCCACCTTCTTCGGCGATCCACGACTCGTCAACGAGCAGGTGGACCGCTACAAGGCCGTGACCGCGCGCGCGGTCGACGCGTTCGCGCAGGCGCGACTCGACGAGGACAACCGGGCGAGCCTGCTCTACGTGCCGCGCGCCGCCGAATCGGTGGCCCAGGACGTCCTCGCCGAGGCGACCGCGTGAGCACCGCATCGTTCGCGACGCGCCCGCTCCCCGGGGAGCCGCGCCCGTACGCCTTTCCGCGCTTCGAGCGGCGGACGCTCTCCAACGGGATCACGCTCGTCGTCGCGCCGGTGCACCGCCTGCCGATCGTCACCGTGATCGCGGTGACCGACGCGGGAAGCGTCGCCGATCCGCTCGGCCGCGAGGGGCTCGCCTCGCTCGTCGCCGCGATGCTCGCCGAAGGCACCGCGTCGATGGACGGCGAGATGCTCGCGCTGCGCTTCGAGCGGCTGGGCACCTCGTTCAGCGCCTACGCCGACTGGGACGTCGGGGTCGCGTCGATGACGGTGACGCGATCGCACCTCGCCGACGCGCTCGCCCTCTTCGCCGAGACGCTCACCGCGCCGAGCTTTCCGGCGCGCGAGCTCGAGCGGCTGAAAGCGGAACGGCTGGCGGAGCTCCTGCAGCTGCGGACGGAGCCGCGCGGACTCGCCGACGAGATGATGGCGCATTTCGTCTACGCTCCGGAGTCGCGTTTCGCGCGTCCGATGGCCGGCGGCGCGGCGGCGGTCGAGGCGATCACGGCGCGCGACGTCGGCGAGCTGTACACGGCGCGCTACCGCGCCGGCGGGACGACGATCGTGATGGCCGGAGACGTGTCCACGGACGACGCGCTCGCGCTGCTCGAGGAGTCCTTCGGCGTCTGGGGCGGAAGCGCCCCCGCACCGATCGCCGTCGTCGACGCGCCGAGCCCGGGGGCGCGCACGGTGCACGTCGTCACCAAGGCCGACGCGCCGCAATCCGAGATCCGCGTCGCGCACGTCGGGATCCCGCGCATTCACCCCGATTACTTTCGCGTCACGGTGATGAACGCGGTGCTCGGCGGGCTCTTCTCGTCGCGCATCAACCTCAATCTTCGCGAGCGGAACGCGTACACGTACGGCGCGCGGTCGGAGTTCGACTGGCGGCGAGCGGCGGGTCCGTTCGTCGTCTCCACCGCCGTCGCGAGCGAGGCCACCGCCGCCGCGACGCGCGAGATCCTCGCCGAGATCGACCGGATGCGCAGCGAGCCGATCACCGAGGAGGAGCTGACGCTCGCGACGAGCTACATGAGCGGCGTCTTCCCGATCCGCTACGAGACCACGGCCGCGATCGCGACGGCGCTCGCCAACCTCGTGGTGTACGGGCTCGACGACAGCTACTTCGACACCTACCGCGCGAACATCGAGTCGGTGACGACCACCGACGTCCTCGAGGCGGCGCAGCGCCATCTCCATCCGGAGCGTCTGCGGATCGTCGTCATCGGCGATCCGGCGGAGGTCGCCGGGCCGCTCGCCGCGCTCGACGCCGGACCGGTGAGCCTGTACGACGCCGAGGGGTCGCCGTTAGGCAGCTGAGGCGCGGGGGGCGCCGCCCGGGCGCGCAGTCATCCTCCCGTCCCTCCCCGCCGGCGGCGAGGGCACGGGAGAGTGTCAGAGAATCGTCCGACGCCGCCCGCTCCACCGCCGCCCATGGTGGCGGCGGGCACGAGAGGCGCCGTATGTTGGCCGCATGCGGAGCGGATCGATCGACCCGGGGAAAGCGAGTCGGTCGGCGACACGGAGCATCGTGAGACCGCGGGCGAGCAGTGTCGTGCTCGCCGCGCTCCTCGTGCTGGCGCTCGTCGTCACCGGGTTGCTCGCGTACGAGGCGCACGTCGCGGCGCGCTCGCACCGCGAGACCGCCGAGCGCGCGCTGCGCGACTACGCCTCGGTCGCCGCCTGGGAGATGGTCGCTTCGCTCGGCGAGACGCTCGACGCGATCGCGGCGCCGATGCTCGGGGCCGTCACGGCGGGCAAGGCGGCCTCTCCCTTCGAGCCGCTCGCCGATCCGGCGAGCTTCGCCGCGCGCGCGCCGGACGCCTGTCCGGGCGGGGAGCAGCGGACCGCGGTCGCGGTCGATCTGCGCGACGGCGCGGCGCGCGCGAGCACGACGACGCTGTCGCCGGCGACGATCGCCAGGCTGCGCGACGCGATCGTCGCCGACGTGAGCGAGAGCTTCCGGCAGGAGCGCGGCTTCGCGCTGCTCACGCCGCGGGGACTGCCGCCCATCGTCTACGGCGTGCGCATCGCCGAGCACGGAGCGCCGCTCGCCGCGTACGGTAGCACGCTCTGCGCCTCGACGTTAGGCAGCGAGCTGATCGCACCCGCGCTCCGCCGGCGCGCGCTCCTTCCCTGGGACGTCACCGGCGGGGTGCCGATGGACTCCCTCCTCGACGTGGACGTCAGCGATGCGGATGGCACCCTCCTCTGGGGGACGGCGGCGCCGGCCGCGTCGGCGTTCGGCGGCCAGGCGACCGCGGAGCGCGTCGCCAGGCTCCGCGTCTCGGTCGCCCTTCGTCCGACGGCCATCACCAGGCTGCGGATCGGCCCCCCGCCCGGCTCGCGGCTGCCGCTCCTCGTCACGCTCCTCGTGACGACCATCGGCCTGCTCGGCGTCGCGGTGCTCCAGCTTCGCCGGGAGCAGGAGCTCGCTCGGCTGCGCAACGATTTCGTCGCCGGCGTGTCGCACGAGCTGCGCACGCCGCTCGCGCAGATCATGCTCTTCGCGGAGACGCTGCGGCTCGGCCGCGCGCGAAGCGAAGGCGAGCGGCGACAGGCCGCGGAGATCATCGTGCAGGAGGGGCAGCGGTTGATGCAGCTCGTCGAGAACGTCCTGCACTTCGCGCGCAACGAGCGCGGGCTGCGGCCGGCGACGGGCGCGCCGCTCGCGCTCGCCCCGGTGATCGAGGAGACACTCGCGCGATTCTCGCCGCTCGCCGCGGCCGCGGAAGTCACGCTCGACGCGGCGGTGGACGACGATCTCTTCGTGACGATCGACGCCGGCACCGTGCGGCAGATCCTCCTCAACCTGCTCGACAACGCGGTGAAGCACGGCGGCTCCGGAGGACGGGTGACCGTGACGCTCGCCCGCGCCGGTGACGACGCCCGCCTGACGGTGGAGGACGAAGGACCGGGCGTGCGGAGCGCCGACCGGGAGCGCATCTGGCTCCCCTTCGTCCGCGTGCCGACCGCGAACGGTACCTCGGGCAGCGGGCTCGGTCTCTCGGTGGTGCGCGAGCTCGTCGTCCTTCACGGGGGAAGGGCGAGCGTCGAGGACGCGCCCGGCGGGGGTGCGCGGTTCGTCGTCGTGCTGCCGTCGAGCGAACCGACCTGGACGAGCGAGCACGCGCTGGCGAGCGCGCCGCGGCGCGCGCGGGAGCGGGTGCCATGACGCGCGTGCTCGTCGTCGAGGACAATCGGAACCTCGCGCTGGGGCTGCGCAACAACCTCGAGGTCGAGGGCTATGTCGTCGACGTCGCGCCCGACGGAGAGGAAGCGCTCACCTCGATCCGCAGCACGACGCCCGGCCTGGTGATCCTCGACCTGATGCTCCCCGGCGCCTTCGATGGATATCGCGTGCTGCGCACGCTCCGCGAGGAGGGCTACGGGATGCCGGTGATCATCCTGACGGCCCGCGGCGAGGAGCTCGAGAAGGTGCGCGGCTTCCGGCTCGGCGCCGACGACTACGTCACGAAGCCCTTCGGATTGATGGAGCTGCTCGCGCGCGTCGCGGCCCACCTTCGCCGGCAGCGCGATGCGCGTGGAGCGAACGAAGGATCGAAGGCGGAGTCGTTCGCGTTCGGCGACGTGACGGTCGAGGCGGCGACGCGGATGGTCCGTCGTGACGGGTCACCGGTCGCGCTGCGGCCGCGCGAGCTGGACCTGCTGATCGCGCTCCTCCGCCGGCATGGCCGGATCGCGACGCGCACCGAGCTGCTTCGCGAGGTCTGGGGTTATGATCCGGCGGTGGTGAGCCGGACCGTCGACACCCACGTCGCCGAGCTGCGGCGCAAGCTCGAATCCGATCCGGCGAACCCGCGCCACATCCTCACCGTCCGGAAGACCGGATACCGGATCGCGACCTGATCACGCTCGACGGGATTGCGCGCAGACGCGCGCCACTCGCCACACACACTGACGACACGTGCCAGACAATCGACTCCAATCCCGGCTCGTCCATCACGGACGAGTGATCGATCTGTACACCGATACGGTGCGCTTCCCCGATGGCTCGACCGGAGAGATGGACATCATCCGGCACCCGGGGGCGAGCGCGGTGGTTCCCTTCCTCACCGATCCGGGAAGCGCCGATCCGCAGATCCTGCTCATCCGCCAGTATCGCTACGCGGCCGGCGGCTACATCTGGGAGATCCCGGCCGGCCGGCTCGACGCGGGAGAGGATCCGCAGCACTGCGCGGTTCGCGAGCTCCGCGAGGAAACCGGTTGTACGGCCGAGCGTGTCTCACACCTCTACACGATGTTCACGACGCCGGGATTCACGGACGAGGTGATTCACGTCTTCATGGCGACGGGGCTGACGCGCGGGGCGACCGCTCACGAGCACGACGAGTTCATGGAGATCGTGCCGATGAGCCTGCGCGAGGCGCTGGATCGGATCGGGTCGGGGGAGATTCGCGACGCGAAGACCGCCCTCGCGCTGATGTACGCGGCGCGCTGGGCGGCGCCGGTCTGAGCGAGTCCTGCACCGACGAGCGCGCTAACATCGGGATCCGGCCGTCGTCACCCAACGTAAAGGAAGGGGCGTGCATATACGCGGCGTGCGATTCTGCTTCGCCGCAACGGGAAGGCTGTGCAAGCGGACCCGGGCGGCACGTCCCGGGGGTGACGGGACGGGGGCGAGTCAGGTTGAACGGTGGCGTTCGCGCGTGTCGGACAGTGTCCAGGTGAAACGTCCAGGGCGGGGGACAACGCGGGCGGACGAGCTTGGAAATGGTTGAGGTTGAACTCCGTAACCGATTGATTTATATTCTGTTACGTTGTTCATCCCGGAGTGGTCGGCGCGGCACGGGTGGTGCTTTGGTACAAGGTGGAAGTCAAACGGACCTCGCTGTGGAGGACGGACTCACGACCCTGTGTTGTCGGAGCGTACCCTTTGACCGGGAGCATCCCGGAAGGGAAGGAAGCATGGCAGAGATCGCGATGAAGCGGTCGGCGGCGTTGCCTGGGGCGGCGGTCAGGGAGCAGTTGCGCGGGCTCGATGACGCCGGCGTCGTGACCTCGTTCCTCGGTGGCGAGGAGCGGGCGTTCCAGGAGCTCGTCGACCGGTACCAAGGACGGTTGCTGAACTTCGTCTACCGGACGATCGGCGACCGGGAGAAGGCGGAGGACCTCGTGCAGGAGGTCTTCATCCGGGTGTACCGTCACCTGCACCGGTTCGACCGGTCGAAGAAGTTCTCGACCTGGATCTACACGATCGCGTCGAACCTGGCGAAGAACGAGCTGCGCAACCGGTCGCGCAACCCGCTGGTGCTCTTCCAGACCATCCGGAAGAACTGGCAGGAGGACGATCGTCCGCTGCAGTTCGAGGATACGACGGCGCGTCCGGACGACCTCTTCCGGAAGCGGCACCTGCGCGAGCTCGTCGAGGACTCCGTGGCGAAGCTGCCGGCGCATCACCGCGAGGTGTTCGTGCTGCGCGAGCTCGAGGGGAAGTCGTACGAGGAGATCGCCGAGATCACGGAGTGCAACCTCGGCACGGTGAAGTCGCGGCTGAACCGCGCGCGGAACGCCTTCGCGGAGATCATCGAGCCGTCGCTCGGGTAGGGCTCCGGGGGTCAGGGGCCAGGCGTCAGCGACGGCGGAACTGAAACCGCGGTTGGGGAGATCCCCAACCGCGGTTCCGTTTTTGCCGCCCACCTGGCACCTGGCACCTGGCACCTGGCAACCCGCACCTGGCACCCCCGTTACCCACTTCCCGGGGTCCGAGTCCGATGTCAGGTTAGAGCCAGGAACCTCCCCTGGTACCGAGGGTACCGTTAGCCCACATGGACTGCCGAGAGTTTCGCCGCAATCACGTCGCGTTCGTCGACGATCTGCTGCCGGGGATCGACCTGGTGCGGATGCAGCGCCACCTGCTCGAGTGCGAGCGTTGCGCGCATCACGACACCCTGGTGCGCCGCGCGTTGCTCGTGGTTCGCAACATCCCGGACATCGAGCCCTCGCCTGATTTCTCCGAGCGGCTCCAGGCACGAATCCAGTCGATGAAGAACGAGGCGCCGATCGCCGACCGAGGACTCTTCCGGTCGCATCCCGGCGCCTTCGTCGCGCTGGCGACGAGCGTCGTCGCCGCGGGGATGCTCGCCTTCACGGTGACGCAGCACGCGTCGCCGACACCGCGCGATCTGGTGATGCCGCCCGTGGTCGCGTCGCTGCCGACGATCGAGTCCGATCCCTTCTCGTCGTCCATCGCGCCGAGCGCGATGGTCGCGACCGCGTCGACGGGGATCGGGGTCTGGCCGGCGGTGCTCGCCGCCGAGCAGGCGCCGCTGCACTTCGCCGCGGGCGAGCTGCGACTGGTGAACTACACCGGACGCTGACCCGGGGCGGGGCGGGGGAAGTATATTCCCCGCCATGTCCGTCGCCGAGCAGCGCGCCTTCTTCAAGTCGATCCGCGACCGCCAGTTCGCGCCCGTGTACTACGTGCACGGGGAGGACGACTATCTCAAGGAAGACGCGGTGAAGCAGCTCGTCGCCGCGGTGGTCGATCCGGCGACGCGCGACTTCAATCTCGAGATCCGGCGCGGAAACGAGATCGACGCCGGGACCCTCGCCTCGCTCCTCGACACCCCGCCGATGATGGCCGACCGGCGGATGGTCGTCGTGCGGGACGTCGCGTCGCTGAAGAAGGACGCGCGCGCGGCGCTCGACCGCTACCTCGCGCGTCCCTCGGCGGATACCGTCGTCGCGCTGGTGACGACCGGCGAGGCGAAGGCGGACAAGAAGCTGGAGAGCGCGGCGGGGATCTCGGTGTGCTTCGACCCGCTCGGCGACGACCGGGTGCCGAAGTGGATCGAGCACCAGGCGAAGGAGCTGGGGACGACCATCGGCGAGCGCGCGGTGGCGCTGCTGCACGAGACGGTGGGCAACGACCTGCCGGCGCTGCATGCGGAGCTCGACAAGCTGGCGAGCTACGCCACGGGGCGCGAGATCGACGAGTCGGCGGTGACGGCGATCGTCGGGGTGCGCCATGGTGAAACGTTAGGCGATCTGCTCGACGCGGTGCTCGACCGCGACGCGGCCCGCGCGATCGAGCTGCTGCCGCACGTCCTCGAGCAGCCGAAGACGAACGCGGTGACGGTGACGATGGCGCTGGCGACGCAGATGCTCGCCGTCGCCTGGGCGCGCGCGCTGCGCGACCGCGGGACGCCGATGGGGCAGATGTACAACGAGCTGTTCGGGCTTCTCAAGGAGAGCGGAGGGGCATTCACCGGGCGGTCGTGGGGCGACGCGGTGAAGGCGTGGACGCGCGGCGTGGAGCGCTGGACCACCCCGCAGCTCGATCGCGCGCTGTCGCTGCTCCTCGCGACCGACTGCGCGCTCAAGGAATCGCGGCTCTCCTCCGACGAGCAGGCGCTGGCGACGCTGGTGCTCTCGCTCTGCGGTCTGGCGAGCCAGCGCTCCGCGGCCGCGTGAGGACGATGCGCACCGCCTTCCGTCTCGCCGCCGCTCTCTGCCTGGCGTTGTGGGGGGTCCGTCTCGCGGCGCAGGAGGCGCCCGAAGGGGCGCCCGCCGCCGACTCGAGCGCCTGGGCGCGCGCGCAGGTGCTCGTGTCCACGGGCGACGGCGCCGCCGGGCGCGCGCTGGTCGATTCGACGCTCGCGCGCATCCCCGTCGGATCGCTGCGCTATGCCGAAGGGCTGTACTGGCGCGCCGCGCTCGCCGCGAACGCGCTCGACGCGGAGCGCGACTATCGGCGCGTCGCGGTGGAGTACCCGCTGTCGCCACGCGTGCACGCGGCGCTGATCCGCCTCGCGCAGCTGGAGATGGCGCGCGGCGACCGCGGCCTCGCCCGGCAGCACCTCGAGCGGCTCCTCGGCGAATACCCGCCCCCGGACAAGCGCGCCACCGCCTGGTACTGGCTCGGCCGGCTCGCCTTCGAGAGCGGAGAAGCGCGTCGCGGCTGCCTGGCGATGGACAGCGCGCAGGCGTCGGTGCCGACGTCGAACATCGAGCTCACCAACCAGATCGCGAGCGAGCGCGCGCGCTGCGCGAACCTTCCGGCGACGACCACCGTCGACGTCCCGCGACCCGCCGCGTCCGCGCCCATCCCGGCGGCGAAGCCCGCGGCGACGGCGAAAGCGCCGACCAGAGCGCCGACCGCGAAGCCGCACGCGCCGGCGGCGGTCGAGTACACGGTGCAGGTCGGCGCCTTCCCGACGCACGTCGCCGCCGACCGGGTGCGGCAGCGACTCGTCGCGCAGGGCTATGCGGCGCGCGTCGTCCCGCGCGGGAAGCTGTTCGGCGTGCGCATCGGCCGGTACGCGACGCGCGCCGCGGCGGGGAAGACCGCGGCGAAGCTCAAGGCCGCGCGCAACACGGCCATCGTCGTCGAGGCGGAGCCGCGATGAGCAAGGTCGAGACGCCGCTCATGCAGCAGTACCGGGAGATCAAGGGCCGCCATCGCGACGCGATCCTGTTCTTCAGGATGGGCGACTTCTACGAGATGTTCTACGAGGACGCCGAGCTCGCGTCGCGCGTGCTCGGGCTGACGCTCACCTCCCGCAACAACGGGGGCGCCTCCGAGGTGCCACTGGCCGGGGTGCCGGTGAAGGCGGTGAGCGAGTACCTGCGCCGGCTCGTGCAGCAGGGGCATCGCGTGGCCATCTGCGAGCAGGTCGAGGATCCCGCGTTGGCGAAGGGGATCGTCCGCCGCGAGGTGGTGGAGACGATCACCCCCGGCGCCGCGTTCGCCGACGACCTGCTCGACGGGACGCGGAACAACTATCTGTGCGCGGTGCACGCCGGCGGCGGCGGGCGCGCGGTGGCCGGGGTCGCCGCGGCCGACGTCTCGACGGGGGAGCTGCGACTCTTTCTCGTGCCGGCGGCGGAGCTCGAGCCGGTGCTCGCCCGCCTCACGCCGCGCGAGCTCCTCGTCGCGCGCTCGGCGAGCGGCCAGACGCTGCCTAACGTCGAGGGGGCGCTCCTCACCGAGCGCGAGCCCTGGGAGTTCGACGCCGGCGTCGCGCGCGAGGAGCTGACGCGCTCCTTCGCCATCCACTCGCTCGACGGGCTCGGCAGCGGCGCCGACGACGATCCAGCCGTCGGCGCGGCGGGCGCGCTGCTCCGCTACCTGCGCGAGCTGCAGCCGGCGGGCGTCCCGCACCTGGCGCGGCCGACGATCGAGCGCGGTGGGGGGGTGATGGCGCTCGACGAGATGACGCGCCGGAACCTCGAGCTCGTCGAGTCGCTGCGCGGCGGAACGGCGGGGACGCTGCTCGACGTCGTGGACCGGACGCTGACGCCGATGGGAGCGCGGCTGCTCCGCCAGTGGGTGCTCGCGCCGCTCACCGACCGCGCGGCGATCGACGCGCGGCTCGACGCGGTGGGCGCGCTCGTCGGCGACGCGATCGCGCGGGCGAAGCTGCGCGAGGCGCTGGACGGAGTGCGCGACATCGAGCGGCTCGCGTCGAAGGCGGCGGCGGGGCGCGCCACCC